>CAZEDO010000265.1:0-1550 GCA_964511085.1 uncultured Lentimicrobiaceae bacterium | reverse complement strand
GCTGCGAATAGCTTCGCTGATGTTGACTACTTCAATACCTTTTTTCATTGGCCAGCCTGTAGCAACAGGGGCCACCACAAGGCTTGCAAGAGGTTGAACGTCTGCAATAGCGGTGAATGTTCCAATACTCAGCTTTGGAGCCAGCCCGGCTTTACATTCAACAGCAATCCGTTTCTTGCCATTTTCAACAATGATGTCAATTTCGGCACCATGACTTGTCCGGTAGAAAAAGAAGTTGTAGTGAGGAAACGACGCGGTAAGGTTTATTAAAACTAATGATTCCCATGCTGCACCAAAGGATGGATGTCCGGCCAGTTGTTCGAAATCGGACAGCCTGAGCAATGCATTTGAGATACCTGTATCGTTGAGGTAAACTTTTGGAGATTTTATAAGCCTCTTTCCATTGCTGCATGTAAATGAAGGAAGAAGCTGTACCATAAACGTGGAACAAAGCAGTTCAACATAATTCCTCACCGTAGTATGGCTCACACCTAATGAACTTCCCAAAATGGAATAGTTCACGATCTGCCCGTTCAGATTTGCCAGCATTTGCCACAGTTTACGCATTGTTGCCGGTGAAAATCCGGACCATAACATCAGATCGCGTTCCAGAAAAGTAGTGATAAAATCCTCGCGCCATTCAAAGGACAGTTTATTATCAGCAGTTAATAAACTTCTTGGGAATCCACCTCTGGATAAGTATTCATGCAGCTGAAAAAGATCCTTCAATTCATCGTACAGGAAAGGGCTGAGCCGTTTATATGAAATTCTGCCTGCCAGGCTCTCTGAACTTTGCTTCAACAAATCGCGTGAAGCTGAACCAAGCACCAGGAAATGACCATTCCCACCCCATTCATCAACAAGAGACCTAAGCAGAGGGAATAATTCCGGTTTACGTTGAATCTCATCCAGGCAGATCAGTTTGTTTTTCTGAGATTGCAGAAACCATTCTGTATCAACAAGTTTGCTAAGATCGGAAGGCCTCTCCAGATCGAGATACAGGTATTCTTTTCCGCAAATACCAGCAATATGTTTTGATAAGGTAGATTTACCGCATTGTCGGGGTCCGAGGATTGCAGTAACCGGATTGTTGGCTATACTTTGAAGAATTTCATTCTCAATAAGTCTGGGGTAGTACATAAATTCAAATTATAAACCGTGCAAATTTAATATTAAAGTTTCAATATACACGTATTTTGCGAAGCAATTGCTGAAAACTCCCTAAGGGTTGCCTGATAAATTAAGGAGATTATAAGATGTGCTGATATGCTGATGTGCTGATGTTCGGATACATTGCTCTGAGTTGCCGGCAGGCATGGAGTTGAAGTGTGGTGAAGGGTTGATAGGTTGATGAGTTGATGTTACCACTGTCACCCTGAGCGGAGTCGAAGGGTTGATGTGACCACTATTACCCATAGTGGTGGAGGTTGAGCAGTGGTTGTTGGGCAGAGTCTGATTTACTCCAGATCATGATATCATCTTAAAAGGGATAATAATCCCCCGGCCTTCGGCCACCCCCTTTTACAAAGGGGGAAAGAGATCGCGTCCCC
>CAZEDO010000264.1:0-1582 GCA_964511085.1 uncultured Lentimicrobiaceae bacterium | reverse complement strand
AGTACCACCGAAGGCACTTCGGCGGTGCTTAATGCCAGCGGTTCGGGAAGCGCCAGTTACACTTCGGTAAGCATTTATCCCACAACCAGCGGGCTGACCATCAGCGGGAACCTGGGCAGTCCTGTCATTGATTTTAACGGTGCGGATAATGTAACTATTGACGGGAGGGTAAATGCAACCGGGCTTACTATTGATATGACCATTAGCAATACAAAATCAGGAGATGCCAATTCTTCGACTATAAGATTCACCAATGATGCTACTTACAATACCGTGAAATATTGCAAAATAAAAGGATCAACACCTGCCGGAGACAAAGGGATTGTTTACTTCAGCCCTACTGTCACTACTACCGGAAACAGCCACAATACCATTGATCATAATGAAATCACCAATTATGGAGGAAACAGACCGTTAATGACGATTTTTTCAAGATCAACAAACAGCTCAGTTCCAAATAGTTTGAATACTATCAGCAACAATAATATTCATGATGTTTTAAATCCAAATAATTCTCATTCTTTTATTATAAATCTGGGAGATGGAAACGGTGGAGGTAATAGTTACAATGACGCCTGGACTATTACAGGAAACAGCTTCTATGAATCTGAGGCATTTACCTTCACCAGTGGTAATAATATGGAAATCATTTATATTTATGCATCTTCAGGGAACAGTTTTACAATATCCAACAATTACTTTGGAGGTAATGCCCCTCTCTGTGGGGGGACATGGACAAAGACCACGGGAAATCATACTTTCCAAATCATGGAAATCCGGGTAGGTAGTACAACAGCCAGTAATATTCAGGGGAATACAATAAAAAATTGGAATTTTACAAATACTGGGACTAATATCTGGTGGGGAATTAATATACAGGCAGGGAAGGTCAACGTAGGTACAACCGCAGGCAACTGCTATGGCGCTTCCGACGGAACAGGTTCAATCATATTTACAGGCAATGGAAGCAACTCGTCATTTGCATTTTATGCATTTCACTTTCAATCATCGGATGTCAACGCTCAGAACAACAGCATTGGTTCAATTACTGTAGCAAATACTAGTTCCACCAATTCAACACATTTTTACGGGATTTACTTACGTTCAAATGGAGGGACCTACTCACTAAGCAACAATACGGTTGGGAGCATAACGACGTCAAACAGTATTTATGCATCCTCTCCTTCAACCACCGATGCCCAGAAGGTTTGGGGTATTGTCAGCGATGGTAATTCCGGGACTGTTAATATCAATAATAATACAATTGCTAACCTTACAAACGGAACGACAAACAGCAGTAGCACTGTTTACGGTCAAATGTATGGAATATTCATATATAAAAATACAGCGACAATTTCGGGTAATCTGATACATCATCTGACTATCGCGAATGGGAATGCTGCCAGCGATTGTGATCCTTCTAACCTGAGCAATCCATACATTTCTGCAGCCGGTATTGCTTTTGCAAATACAAGCAATTCCGCACAGACCTTATCCGGCAATACAATTTACAATATTTCAAACACTTATTCTTCATTTACCGGACATGTGGCAGGGATCTATTATTACGGTCCCGGCACGG
>CAZEDO010000263.1:0-1593 GCA_964511085.1 uncultured Lentimicrobiaceae bacterium | reverse complement strand
GTGAACAGGAAGAGGATGTGGAAGGTTTCGAGAGTGTAAAGTTATGAGTGATGAGTGAAGAGTGAAGAGTGAATAATATTGCCCACACGCGACAGAAGATAAGTCGCGGGCGAACGGAGGCCTCCCCAGGGATGTAGTTCAACGGTCGGGGCTTGGCGCCGGGTCTTTATCGGTTGGCCTTGTGTGTTGGACAAAGCCCCGGAGCTAAGCCCTTGCTAGCTGCTGGCTTGTTTTCTGAACTTTAATGTCAATATTCTAGGTGGATTTGATCTGTCATTATCATCAAAATACTCTTTTATTTCTTCAATCTTCAATGCGTATGTTGTGGCTGCTTCAGTGAACTCAGTAATATGATGAGTAAACGCAGTAACTATTTGCTCGCCTGCTTCGGTTTCGAATTTTGCTTTAGAACCGGTATACTGTTTATAAGGATGTAATTCTCCAATATATAGCACCCCACTAACGTTTAAATGTTCCGCTATGTGCTTGATAATGTTTTGAATGTTTTTTATGTGCTCCAAAACCAGGCTGCAAACTACTAAGTCAAAAGTTTCGGACGTAAAACCCCAGCTTTCTGTAACATCGGCCTTAATAAATGAAACACTTTTAACTGTTACTTTTTGTTTGGCAATTGAGAGCATTTCGTCTGAAATATCAACCGCTACTATATTTTTCCCTTTCGTAACTAACCATTCTGTATTTTTTCCCGTACCGCATCCAATTTCAAGGCACTTTTCAAATTTTATTTCGCTTAACATATCTCTAAGAGAAATGGCTTCTAAATCTCTGGTCTTATTGATGTTGGTGTCATATTGTTCAGACCAATTTTTGTAAGCTTCTTTGACGTTCATTTTGTTTGTAATTTGTCTGTTCCGTAAGGCTTGCAGCTAGCTATGAAATATGATTGAAAAATAATACTATTGCATAACCCATCAGTTTATATTGTATGGCTGAGGAGTAATTTTAATCAGGTAAAGATATAAAGAAATGATATCTGAAATAAAAAAGCCCGGGAGTGCCAGGCAAAAAAAAGTGTTACGTAATTTATTAAATTCCTGCAATTATTTTGAGTAATTCTTCTCTGGTTATACCAAGTCTGATCTGAAGATTTGCTAACATTTCTTCTTTATGACCTTCAACAAGATTCAAGTCTTTATTCCTCAAAATTGCAAACTTATGTTTTAATTCTACTTTTTTTTCAGCCCAGTGTTCCATTAATTCCTGTGATTTATATCTAAGTTGCTATAATTGAGAATGGATATTCTCGGATCAAAGGTAGGTGTATGAGTTAGAGAAAAGTTATATAATTATTTTAAAAAGTTACATAATTCACACATTTTTAGATCGATTCCAGGAAGTGAAAAATCAAAAAAAAGCCCGGCTGAACCAGGCTTAACTTAGACTTCAGAGTAAGTTTGAAGGGCTGTCAGAAGGCGAAAGGGTTGCCAATGCACTGGTAAACGGCTTCATCAGCAGCGGATGAAAGGAACTGGCGGAATTCGGATTCGCCACAGGCCTGGCAGTAGAGTTTGCCATCGGATGGCCAGTAGTAGGCAAAGGTGCCTTTTTAGGTGGTTAGACTGTTAGGGTTTT
>CAZEDO010000262.1:0-1688 GCA_964511085.1 uncultured Lentimicrobiaceae bacterium | reverse complement strand
AAGCCGAAGGTACTTATATCCTCCCCGATAACGTTCCGGCCAACGAATTCCTGAACCTGGAAGGCGACAAAATATCCACTTCAAGAAACTGGGCAGTCTGGCTGCACGAATACCTCGAAGCATTTCCCGGGAAGCAGGATGTCCTCAGATATGTGCTTACATCGGCTGCTCCCGAAACCAAAGACAACGACTTCACCTGGAAGGACCTCCAGACAAGGAACAACAGCGAACTTGTTGCCATTCTCGGGAATTTTGTAAACCGTACCATTGTCCTGACACACAAATATTTCGAAGGAAAAGTTCCTGAAGCGGCCGGATATACCGACCATGACAAAATGACGATGGAAGAGATGCGGCAATTTCCCGGCCGCATTGCAGGCAGCATTCAGAACTACCGGTTCCGTGAAGCGCTGGCTGAAATGATGAATTTGGCCCGGCTGGGAAACAAGTACCTTACCGACAATGAACCGTGGAAGGTTTTCCCCACCGACCCCGTCAGGGTAGGCACCGTGTTAAACATCTCATTACAGATCTGTGCCCAGCTCTCGATCGTTGCTGAGCCGTTTCTCCCATTTTCAGTAGTAAAGATCAGGCATACCCTCAACCTTTCGCCCTATAAATGGCAGGAGGCCACTTTACTTACCTGGCTTTCAGCAGGCCATCAGTTAAACCAGCCTGAACTACTCTTCGAAAAAATCGACGACAGTGCCATTGATGCCCAGGTGCAAAAACTGCTGAACACCCGCGAAGCCAATGAAGCGTTGCAGGCCAAAGTACCCGTGAAACCCGGCAAAGATGCAATCAGGCTCGAAGACTTTTCTAAAATGGATATCCGCGCAGGAACCATTCTGGAGGCGGTTAAGGTGGCCAAAACCGATAAGTTGCTGAAATTGAAAATAGATACCGGCATTGATGAGCGTATCGTAGTTTCGGGGATCGCAAAGTTTTTTAACCCCGAAGAAATCATCGGCAAACGCGTTTGCATCCTGATTAACCTTGCCCCGCGGAAACTCAAAGGCATCGACTCCCAGGGTATGATCCTCATGGCCGAAAACCCTGATGGAACGCTGTTTTTTGTAACCCCCGATGAAGGCGCCGTGGATGGCGCTGATATCAAATAAAAAAAGTTATTTTTGCACCGAATTAATAATTACTAATTACTAATTATTAATTATTAATTAGTAATTAGTAATTCATTATTCCTCCGGCCCCGTAGTTCAATGGATAGAACGGAAGTTTCCTAAACTTTAAATGCAGGTTCGATTCCTGCCGGGGCTACCAAGTATACTGATTTTCAATAACCTGCAATATTTTGAACACGGTTTGAACATATTGCAGGTTATTTTTTTTTCTCCTGTTATGTGTGGGGTGAACCATTAAACACAAACACTCACTTTAGGATCTTTCCAATAAATACCGCCCTGGAATGACCATGAGTGATTATTATTTAATTATGTCGTGTAAAACAACAAAATATTCCATTCAGACACCAATTAAAGAATGTACCTACTGCATAAAAATAAAACCTGATATGGTGTTTCACTTTCGGACAACATTTCATATCTTTGCATCATGGGCAAAAAACAGAAACAAAGGACCATCATATTCTACAAGGACTATTTTGAAGTTTTCTTTGTAAAACAGCGGGCCAAAGTTAAAGATAAGATTATCTGGACCTTTGATCTCAT
>CAZEDO010000261.1:0-1696 GCA_964511085.1 uncultured Lentimicrobiaceae bacterium | reverse complement strand
CAATGTGAAATGTACCAGCAAATTGTTGAACAGCTTATTGCCAATCCTTTGCAGTATTACCAACAGAAACGTACCGATGATTTCTGTATTGAGCAGTCAAAAGAAAAACAAGAGTAGATGCACAAAATCACGCTGATCACTCACAGAGGAACATCTTCGGTGTTTTGTGATAGGAATTTCCTGATCAACCTTCAAAACGACATGAACCACCATCTAAAAACCTGCGAACATGAACGCAACAGATAAAAGAATCCTGGAATTCAAAGGGGGAGAGATTGAAATTTTTGACAATGTAAAGCCCGGATCGACTATTATCAACAACACTGATGACGATAGGGTAATTTATGTTGATGAACCGTTGAACTTATTTCTGATTGGAAAAGAGCTACAGCGTATTGCCTTGCTGAAAGACCCTTCCATTAATCCATTCAATATTACAGCCTTATGACATACAGCAACAACATACCTATGCAAATGTGGTGCGAGGATGATAAACCAGCAACCAAGATACTGCTGAAAGGAAAGATGGCGTTGTCAGATTCTGAATTGCTATCTATCATTGGAGGGAATGACGGTTCCCTCAACAGGTCATGTTTAGATTCAGCAAGGCTGATTTTAAATCAGGCTAATGATAATCTGGCGGAAATAGCCAAATTATCAGTTTCTGACCTTATAGAAGTCGGAAATATCACAATGGCAGAGGCAACAAGGGTAATTACTGCCTTTGAAATTGGCAGAAGGCGTGGTGCATCAGAAGTAGACTCCAAAGTGAAGATAACCTTTTCCAAAAATGCCAATGAAATCTTCCGCTCTGTTTTAACTGATAAACCATACGAGGAATTCTGGATAATCCTGCTTAACTGTTCAAACCGTGTTATTGGCCATAAAATGATTAGCGAGGGAGGCATTTCAGGAACTGTTGTAGACCCTAAAAAAATCTTTAAGATAGCCTTAGATAACCACGCATCAGGAATTATCCTGGTCATAACCATCCCTCCGGGGCTACTAATCCAAGTGAAGCTGACAATATAATCACTAAAAAGATTGTCAATGCCGGAGCGCTTTTAGAAATAGCTGTACTTGATCACCTTATCATAACAGATGACGGTTTCTATTCATTTGCTGATGAGGGTGTGCTGTAATCCTTATTTCTGCAGTTATTTGTGTTTAGTATAAACTTCTCAATGTGTCATTTGAGGCAATCTAGAATGCCACTTTCCAAATTGATAACGCTATCTCACTGATATTGACCAGGATTTATCGTTTACGTTCGTCTAGTTTGCGTCTGGGTGCACCTTAATCCATCAAGCAACGGACAGAAAACCCGAGACTCTTTAAATTGAAGTTCCAGGAAACATTACTGGAATTGTAGTCCATGCTCCGGTATACGCCATTGTTTCCATTGAATTCTGATGAACTCCACCAATAGCCGCTGCCGCCGTTGCTGGTGAACGTATTATTAGTGTTCCAGCGACCTGCCGGAACGGCTGTAAAACCGGTTGCATTGTTTAAAGAGAGATTATTTCCGATGGCACAAGCGGTGGTTGAACTATTCCATAATGTCGTAGCTGCCATGCCCTTGGCAATCCATCCGGAAGTGCTGTTACACTTGTACGATGGTTGACTATTTACATAATCAGTCAGTGTTGTCCATTCAGCATCCGTTGGAATATGCCAGCCTGTTGGACAAATTCCT
>CAZEDO010000260.1:0-1726 GCA_964511085.1 uncultured Lentimicrobiaceae bacterium | reverse complement strand
TCAGCCATGTAACAAGTTCTACCAGTTTGGTCGCTGGCAATAAGTGTAGAACCGCTACCACCAAATGTATCGAGAACAATATCCCCCTCTTTGCTTGAGTTCATAATAAACTGTCCACAAAGTGCAAGCGGTTTCATAGTTGGGTGTTCACCATTGCGACTTGGTTTATCGAACTTAACAACTGTTGCTTGCTTGCGTCCACCGTACCATGAATGACTGGCTCCATCTTTCCAGCCATAAAGTATTGGTTCGTGTTGCCACTGGTAATCTTGCCTGCCCGGAACAAAAGCATTTTTAGTCCATATCAAACACTGTCTAAGCTGATACCCTGCAAGTTTAAAAGCTGTCCTAAAATTATATCCCTCGCTGTCTGCATGAAAGACATAGATTGCCGCGCCCTTTTTAGAAAACTCATACATTCTCGCAAATGCATCTATCAAGAACTGCAAAAATTGTTCATCAGACATTTTGTCATTTTGAATTTTTAGTTTTTCAACAGTTCCTCCTTGGTAGTCAACATTATATGGGGGATCAGTTAAAACTAAATCAGCTTCAATTCCATTCATCAGTTTAGCTACATCATCAGTTTTAGTGCTGTCACCACAAATTAAGCGGTGCTTACCAAGTTGCCAAATATCTCCTGTTTTCGTAATTGGTATTTTAATTTCTTCAAGTGCCGTATCAGTATCGAAGTCATCATCTTTTGTATCCGGCTCACCAAAAAGTTCGTTCAGTTCTGCAATGTCAAATCCTGTTAGTGATACATCAAAACCTACAGTGTCAAGTTCTTTAAGTAAATCTGCTAAAAGAGGCTTATCCCAATCACCGCTTACTTTATTAAGAGCTATATTTAATGCTTTTTCCTTTTGCTCATCAATATCAAGCACCACACATTCAATATCGTTATAGCCAAGTCCCTTTAGCACTTTATACCTCTGATGGCCGCCTACTATATTTCCTGTAGCCTTATTCCAAATGACAGGTTCTACAAATCCAAACTCCAGAATAGACCTTTTCAACTTCTCGTACTCTGCATCTCCCGGCTTTAAATCTTTACGCGGATTATATTTTGCAGGGTTAAGTTTACTAATCAATATTTTTTGTATGTTCATTTGTTACCTCCATTCTTACAGCCTTTTCGCCTGTAAATTCTTCCCAACGCTTAATTGCTAAATCACAATAAACAGGGGATACTTCCATTGCATAACAACACCTGTCGGTTTGTTCTGCTGCTATAATTGTAGTACCGCTTCCACTAAATGGCTCAAGTACAATGCCATCTCTGTCACTGTGCATTTTAATACAGCGCCAAGGAAGCTCAACTGGAAACATGGCCGGGTGCTGTTTCTTTGTCCTTACGGCTGTCATTTCCCATATGCCTGCATAACCCCACTTTTTTCGTTCCTCTTTCGTGAGACGTTTTGCAAATTTATAGCTGTGCCCAGCAAAAGCTGATAGCCACACATACTCTTGGTCGTTATACTCTTCTATTTCTTTTCCTGCAAAAGCTGTAATGTATTCATATTGTGGAGCAGGCTTATTTGTTGCCAAGTGATATGGTGCAACGCCTGAACTCATGCTTTGTTTTTTCCAAATCCTTATCCAAATAGGTCTAAACCCATTATCCGCAAACATCTGAATACTATAAAAACCAGTCGGCTCAATAAACTGCGTCCCAGAGATCGGAAGAGCACACGTCTGAACTCCAGTCACGAATTCGTATCTC
>CAZEDO010000259.1:0-1842 GCA_964511085.1 uncultured Lentimicrobiaceae bacterium | reverse complement strand
ACAATGCCATTTCAAAAGAGGTGACAATTTTGAAGGGTGATAACAAAGTTGATTTTACATTAACCGAAAGTGTTATCAATCTTAACGCTGTTGATGTGACAGCGCTAAAAAGCAAAACTACACTGGCTATGCAGACACCCATGGCCATTACTGTTTTCTCTGGTAAAACCATTGAAAAGATGGATTACTATTCGATCAGCGATTTTATTCAGCAATCGCCCGGCGTCACTACAACTCAGCTTGACGAGGCTTACATGAATGTTCAAATACGCGGTATCTCGAGCATGGCGGGAGGCAGTGCGGCAGGTTATTATCTTGACGACGTTCCTTTTTCCTTTATTAACAGTCCGTTGGTGCCGGATGTAAATCCCTACGACCTGGACCGCATAGAAATATTACGCGGACCGCAAGGTACATTATACGGCAACGGCGCTATGTCTGGAGTAGTCCGTATTTTGACTGATAATGCAAATCTTTCGAAATTTGGATTTAAAGTTGACCTTGCAGCTGCGGCCACGCTGCACGGTGGACCCGACTATGAAGGCCAGGGAGAGCTGAATGTACCTATTGTTAAAGAAAAACTTGGTATCCGGTTGACAGGCGGATACTTGGAAAGAGGCGGCTTTTTAACCAACAATATGTTGAACAGGTCTGAAGTTAATCAGGCTAAATTATATTACTTCAGGGGTAAAATAAATTATCAGGCAACAAAACGGCTGAGTATCCGGGCATCATACTGGACACAGAACAATAATGTGGGGACCCTTTCCCTTGCCGATGATAATTTTGATCGTTCGAATCCTTTTGAAGATGAAGCAAATAAAAATAATTTTAATCTTTATAATTTAACGATAGAATACAAATTGCCAAAACTTCATTTTTACAGCGCTACCTCTTATGTTGACCTGGATGCTACCCAAAATGATGGCAGCCCTATTTTTGCACGATCGGATACACATCTCGGACAAACTGCCTTTAGTGAGGAGTTTCGGATGAATTCTGTTTATAAAGGTCATTTTAACTGGCTGGCAGGATTTTATGTGTGGGATGTTAACTTCAATCAAACAACCAATATCACATATGCGCTGCCGACAGGTGGTCTGATGACAGTACCCTACCTTGAAACCACAACCACTTCACTACAATTTGCTGGTTTTGGAGAATTGTATTACAAATTCCTGCAAGACAGAATGACGGCTACAGCCGGTTTGCGTTATTTTCATGAAAAAACAGATTTGGAGGACAAAGTCCCAGCTACAGTGGACTTTCTGAACATGCTTGGCCTTTCTGCCAAAAGAGGGATGAAAACAGATCACTTTTCGCCCCGGTTTAACCTTGCTTTTAATATCACCCCAAAATCAATGCTCTATCTGACCGCCTCAAATGGATTCCGGAGTGGGTTTGTACAGAGCGGTGCCTTTTATGCCTCAGCAGTAGCCTTTGGAAAGCCTGCACCTGAATCAGTGGGTAATGAAAATCTGTGGAGTTATGAGCTGGGTACAAAGGTGACAACAGGCCGTGACCGTTTTACAATTGAAGCTGCAGTCTATTATAATGACTGGAAAGGTTTAATCCAAACAACATCAGAGCTTATAATTGTTGACAGCACCATAACTCCGATCATCTATTATATCAATGCTGGTAACGCATCTGCTCTTGGCCTGGATATGAACGCACAATATTCATTTCCTTTCGGGTTATCCCTTGGCCTGGGTGGAAATGTAAACAAATCACAGTATGATGAAGATACACCCGCCTCAATCGGTGCTAAAAAAGGTGACCGAATCAGTTTTGTGCCTTTATATACCCTGTCGGCTTCCGTGAATTTTGTACATAAAATTT
>CAZEDO010000258.1:0-1850 GCA_964511085.1 uncultured Lentimicrobiaceae bacterium | reverse complement strand
GAAAAGAGAATTATCATTGAGGTTAATAAATTGAATCTGAACATCAATGCCAAAACGAAAGTGTCACAGATCAGGCAGGGAATCGACTTTGTAGGATATCGCACCTGGTACAATCGCCGGTTGATCAGAAAGCGGTCTCTTTTCAAAATCAAGCGCAAACTAAAACAAGATCCGAATCTGAATCGAATTGCAAGCTATTTAAGCCATGCCAAACGTACAGATTCATTAGTTTACGTAATCAAGCAGATTCTCCAGGTTGTTCCGGAGCGTCGCGACTGGATAGTTAAGTGGTACAAGAAACATAAAAAGAAAAAGCAATGAAATACTTTAAATCAAAAGTTGTCGATCAGGATGGTGAAATCTTAGCATTCATTACACCTGTCAAAATGAACAATGAAGAAATTCAGCATCATTTTTATGCTCGAATTGGCGGATACGAATATCATGGTATTTCAGATGATGCAGTATTACCTGAGCAACATGATGAATGCGAAGTTGAAGAGGTAGCCTTTGCCGACATGGAGGAGATCCTCAAAGAGAGTCGTCTTTACAAAGAGATCAATGCCCAGGTCGAGCAGAGGATCAGGGATCAGTATTCAATCGGAGATGAGTTCTCAATCTTAAAGGCTGACAAAGCGTCTCCCGAATACATAGCTTATCAGCAGGTAGTTGATGAGTGCCGCCAGGCAGGCAGGGCTCAAAAGATTGCTCTCGGTCTGAAACAATAGTATATTATAAGGGGTGATGTTGAGGTAAGCACTAAACATCTAAACCCTTTACAATGGAACCTACGATTAAGACCCCCATAAGCTATTATGGGGGCAAGCAGCAAATGTCAAGGCATATTCTGCCTTTAATTCCCAAACACACTGTTTATTGTGAACCGTTTTGTGGAGGTGCCGCCATTTATTGGTTAAAGGCACCTTCGAAGGTTGAAGTCATCAATGATATGAATGATGAGCTGATCAACTTTTACGTTGTTCTTAAAACGCAGTTTAAAGCCCTTCAAAAAGCCGTTAAAATCACATTGCACAGTCGAAAGACTCATAAGCAGGCATGGGAGATTTATCAGCAGCCAGCACTCCACGATCCAGTAACCAGGGCATGGGCCTTATGGGTATTATCCACTCAATCCTTCGGAAGTCAGCTCTCAGGATCCTGGGGATTCGATAAAAGCAAATCCAGCATTGCCAGGAAGGTGATGAACAAGAAAAGGCAGTTTACCGAACTGCTTCAGGAGCGTATCGAATTAACGCAAATAGAGTGCCGTGACGCGCTTGATGTGATCAGGTTATATGATACGCCAGATACCTTTCATTATATCGACCCGCCTTATCCTGGGACCAATTTGGGCCATTATAAAGGCTACACGATGGACAATCTTGAGCAGCTCCTTGTCAAGCTATCAAACATCAAAGGAAAATTTCTTTTAAGCAATTATCCTCAGGATATCATCACACAATATGCCAGGAAGCATGGTTGGGCTCAGCTTGCCTTTAAAATGCCTCTATGCGCCTCAAAGAAGGCAGTCAGATCAAATAAAACTGAGGTGTTAACATCTAATTACCCTATACAAAAAGGTAAGCCCGGCTGATAAAGAAAATTGTCACATCTCCTACTATCACGGAATGCAAGCATCCCGTTTGCCGGGCTTATGTCAATGTTGAGATAAGCCAATTGGATTGATAGTAGGTGATGTGACTTGGCAAATATAGGGGATTATGTTTAATTTCGCAATGCGAATTATTTATACACTTCGTTTTGAAAATTTATACAATTTGTTTTGCGAATTATAAACAACACTTTCAGGTTCCCTAACTGCGCGAAGGGATAGGCAAGGGAGATATTTG
>CAZEDO010000257.1:0-1902 GCA_964511085.1 uncultured Lentimicrobiaceae bacterium | reverse complement strand
CCTGCACAATTGGCTGACTATGATGGTTGGGCAGTTAAGAAGATCAAATTCTTCCCAAGAGAAGCAGCATGTACATATGCAGTAAAAGTATGGTCAGGAGCAGATGCAGCCAACTTATTAGTTGAGCAGGCAGTTGCATCACCAACTATTGGTGAATGGAACGAAATTGACCTCAGTACTTTTGCAACCATTGATGCATCACAGGAACTTTGGATAGGCTATAGTGCCAACACTACCACCGGTTACCCGGCAGGTTGTGACGCAGGCCCGGCCGATGCAGGCTCCGGCGACCTTCTTTCACAGGATGGAGGAGTTACCTGGGTATCAATATCAACTGAATATGGATTGGACTACAACTGGAACATCCAGGGCTTTGTTGAAGGAACAGGTGATGCACCTATGGCAGCTATGCAGCCAATTCAGAAGACCCTTCCGGCAACTGCAGCAGCTGGCACATTCAAACTTGATCCGAATCCAAATACTACCCCGGCCAATCTGTTACAACGCACAACAAGCAGTGTAAAAGAGACCAAAAACACACGTGCACTTACCGGCTACAACGTTTATCGCAAAGGTAGCATTGGTGATTATGCAGTAATTGGTACGACAACAGAACTTGTATACGATGACCTGAACCTTGCAACTGATTGTTTCAATTATTATGTAACAGTTGTGTACACTGAAGATGACGGTACTGTAAACGAATCTGGTCCATCGAATATCAGAACGGAATGTATAACTGCAAATAGTGGCATCAACCCGTTAGCCTCATCGCAGGTCAGCATTTATCCAAATCCTGCTACAAATTCTGTAACAATAAATCTGACTGATAACGTAAGGCAGTTGACCGTATATAATTATCTTGGCTCAGTAGTAAATGAGATGAGCATAGCTAAGGGTAAAACCGTAACTATGAATACATCAAATTACGCTGCCGGAACTTATACAATCCGCTTTACAACCGCAAATGGTGAAACCTTCAGCAAGAAGTTGGTAATCATCAAATAATCATTTATTTGAACATTTGAAAAAGGGGGCTTTGGCCCCCTTTTTCGTTTTGATATTGCACGGAGAGACAGTAAAATTGAAATTGTTATTCTTTTCTTCCCTGAAAATGCTAATTTTACTTCCGGTAAAAAGAAATATTGCGACCAGCCAATATCAAATCATCTGATGAAAGATCCTGACGAGCTATTAATATTTCAGATTAAAACCGGGGATAAAAATAGTTTCGAAGTTGTATTCAGAAAATATTATCAGGACCTATGCCGGTATTCCTTTCGTTTTGTTGCTGATTCTTATTTTGCGGAGGAAATTGTACAGGATTTTTTCTTTAAATTCTGGTTAAAACGGGAATCTCTGGATGTAAGTTCTTCATTGAGATCCTATATGTTCCGCGCTGTTCAGAATCATTCACTTAACCATATTGAGCATCAGAAAATCAACCAAAAATATGCTGATTATATTGGATTCCAGACACAAGGCAACGGATCGCCTTTCACTGACTTCATGATTGAAAAGGAATTGGAGCAACAGATACAAAAAGCCATTGTTGCCTTGCCGGCCCGTCGGCGTGAAATATTTGAACTTAGCCGGTTTGAAGGACTAAAATACCAGGAGATTGCCGATAGATTAAAAATAAATATTAAAACGGTTGAATCGCAGATGGTAAAGGCCCTGGAGCAACTCCGGAGCGATTTAAGCGAATATCTTCCATCAATTTTAGTTCTGCTGATAATAAATATTTTAACAAAATGATAAAAGTGAGTAGGGGTAAAACCACTTTTAACTGTCTTTATAGAGTAATGCTTAAATTGGCATAGGATGTTGCATCTCAGGGATAGAAAATTATTTGTTCGCTTCCTCACCGGAAATACCAGTGAGAATGAGAATAATGTAATT
>CAZEDO010000256.1:0-1966 GCA_964511085.1 uncultured Lentimicrobiaceae bacterium | reverse complement strand
GCCGGAAATTATTGTGGGGGTTTAACAGATTTTGAGCAAATAAGTTCCCGGTTTTTAATAAAACAGTGCAAAGATGAAAAAGAACTTATACAGAAAAACAGTGATGGTATTGTCCATCATGTTATTGTCAAATATAAGTTGGGCAACCTGGAATCCCAGCATGCCTTGTAATTACTCCATTGCATATTCATTGAATACAGCAACGAGGGATAACCGGGGAATTGCATTAAGTCAGGATGGACAATATCTTTATCTGGGATACAATAATGGGCCAGACTTCAGAAAAATTCAAATAAGCAATGGGAGTTATTTAGGAGGTAATACTACCGATCGCGCCAAGAATATAGCAATTGATGATCAGGGAAGAGTTTATACCACCGGACCTGATGGCAACCCTGTTAAAATATACAGCAGCGATCTCACAACGCTGCTGTATTCAATTCCAATGACCAAATGCGAAGGAATTGCAGTAAAACGAGAATCAGGTATGTTGTATCTATATGCAACTGAGAGAAATGCAGGTACATTATCCAGGTTTTTATTAACGGAAAGTGGAATTAATATAACAGGCTATACGCTTAATGGTCTTGATGGTGATGGAGTTGTATCGATAACCGGAGGAAGTGGTATTCGTGGAGTTGCAATCGGACCAGATGGTAAAATACTTGTTGCAAATCCGGGTGCAGGTATAATATATAAACTGAACGTTGATGGAAGTGGACAAACAGATTATCATTATACATCCAGTGACAATCCATATTATTTTGCAATTATTGATGGACAGGTATTTGTCACACACGGGAGTGCTTTTTCAGCTTCACTGGTTGCTGTTATTAACTATAATGATATGAGCTTAGCTGGCACCATCATTCCTCCATATGCTGCTTTGGGATTGAAAACAACCGACCCAGTTGATATGATAAGTGGAATAGCGGCTTTTTCTGATAATAAAGGGTTTTATATTACTTATGAAGATGGTTCGGCTAGTGATGATAGTTTCAAAGAACCTGTAATTAAAGTTAGTTTTCCTACAGTTCATAATATAACTCAAAATACCTTTTTTACAACCATTCAGTTGGCCATTAACGCTTCATCAAATGGGGATATCATCGAAGTGGATGCAGGAACCTATATTATTCCTGCAGGTACACAGCTAATTATCAACAAACAAATCACTTTACGGGCTAAAGCAGGTTTACCAGCAAAGCCATGGATAAGAACCAATCTGCTGAATTGGAGCGCATGTAATGTGCAAATTGCAGCAGATAATGTTGTGGTTGACGGTTTCGAGATTGATAATGCCTTATATGGAACACAAGCAGGTTATATTGTTGGAGACTATGGTTCTGCAAAAAATAACTGGACGGTTAAAAATTGTAATATTCATGATGGAAGAAACGGGTTAAGACCAATTGGCAATTATGTTACAATCGAAGGGAATGATATTCATGGAACAAACAGCGATTGTATCAATTGTGAATATGGCAAATGCGGAGGCCTGAAGGTGACTAGAAACATACTGCATTCCGAGTGGGTCGTATCAGGCGGAAAACCGGCAGGTATCACTTACAATTGTGACGGTACAACCGCAGGTGATGTTGAAATATCCTATAACTATTGCTATGCCTGCCGAACTTTTATTGATTTCCAGCATAATGGTGGAACGGGTCCTGCAAACAATATCCTGATCATGCATAATACTGTAGATTGGAAAATGGAATCGCTGCCTTCACCTGTCCCATCTACTGCAATCGCACAGCAGATGTCTATTGCATTTTGGACAGGCAGTGGAAATTGGAATGCCTCTAAATTCACAATCCGTGACAATATATTTTCCCGCCAGAAATGGTACGCAATCGTCAATACGAGCGGAGCAGCCGGACCGATTGTCGGAACCATGAATCTCAATAATAATCTAGTTTATCAATGGTATCTGGTTGATGCATATTACCCCGGTAATGCTTAC
>CAZEDO010000255.1:0-1985 GCA_964511085.1 uncultured Lentimicrobiaceae bacterium | reverse complement strand
AAATTCATCCTTCTTCAAATTGAGGCATTCTAATTCCTCATCTGTAACTTTAATCCCAACATCATATTTATTTTCATTTAATTCACAAACTACGTTTAATCCCTTTGTTGTTGTGGTTGAGCCAATTAAATTCACAATTATCTCATAACTCAATAATGGTTTTCCTCTCCAATTTTGTGCTATTTGTGAAAACAACCGGTGTTCAATTTAATTCCATTTGCTCGTTGCCGGAGGGAAATGGCAAACTTCTATAATTAGGCCAATATCATTTGCTAATTTCTGCAATTCCTTTTTCCACAAACGGCTACGAGAACTGTTACTGCCACCTGCATCTGCAGTAATTAAAATTCTTTGAGCTTCTGGATAAAAGGGATTTCCCATTTGTTTCCACCATCTCTTTATAGTTTCGGCTGCGAATTCTGCGGTATCATGGTCAATGCCCAAACTCACCCAACCTTTATTCTGTGTTATATCGTACACCCCATAAGGAATAGCCTTTCCTTCGGCATCACTTGGAAAATCATACACTTTTACTTTTTCGGTTTCTTTTTTTCCGCACAACTCTTTACCTGCGTTCTTAAAATTGCCAACAAGCTCTTTCTTCTTAGCATCAACTGATATTACGGGTTGTTTTTGTGATTGATATTCCTGCACTTTTTCATGGATATGCTCGAATTGGGCATTGCGGTCAGGATGGCTTTTCCCTTCATCTGTTTTCCTGTTTGCTTGTAGGCTAAATCCCTCTTCTTGTAGGATTTCACCAACTAAATTGTGGCTCACATCAAATCCAATTGATTTTAATTCGACCGATAATTTCCGAAGGCTTTTACTGGTCCACAGTAAAGGTGAATCAGGTTTTCCCCGAAGTGCCGGTTCAATGAGCTTGGCAAGTTCAATTTTTATTCCCGGCATTTTTTCTATGGATTTCTTTCTGCCCCCTCCAGGCTGCCTAATCCGCAATTTGTCAACATTGTCAATATTTGTCAACTCTTTAAGCCCAGTTGATATAGTCGTCCGTGAGACCCCTGTCGCTTTGGCTACAATGGCGATCCCTCCACGTCCAAGCACTTTTGACTCGGTTGCGGTAAAAAGCCTCCTCGATCTTTCATCTAAAAATGGCGATAGTACTTTATTTCGCTCTGCTATTTGCTTTATCTTTTCCATGCAACAAAGATAAAACAATTAACAATAATAAACAAGTTATATTATTACAGCTACAAAGCGTTTCCCTTACCATTTTACCACCTTACCAGTTTACCACTTTACCAGTTTGATAGTCTCTTTCGATTTTTCTGTGGTTACATATAGAAAATACACTCCCGGAGGGAGGCTTTCAATGGAAAAGGTGTAATTTCTAAGCCCGGGAAGATCCGCTGATATTTCAAGGAGTCCGCTGATATCCGTGATTTCTACTTTACCCATCCCGGTTTCTTCATTTTCAGGCAACTGAAGTGTGACAACTCCGGTGGTCGGGTTAGGGAAAACCCGGAGTTTCGTATTTGCCCTGCCTGCTGATTGCGTATCATCAACTCCACCTCCTGTATCCGGGCCACGGCCCCACGGGTTGGGGTAAGTATAGTTAATGGGACAGTATGGCCCATTGTTCGTGATATACCCACGCATCTTACCGCCCGGTTTCACCTTTGTCCCAGGCATATATTTTATACTGTGCCCTGAAATCATGTTCGACGTCGAGCCGCTGTTGGCTGTAAAAGAAGTTCCGCCACCAGCTACGGTAATCGTGCCGAAAGCATCGTCGCAACGGGATGAGCCTGATCCAAGCGTGACATTATTAACAGTCGCGAAACTGTCATACACAATGCGCGTAAATTCGATCATTTCCGTTGCAACGGTACCTGTTGTGGGAGAACCTTCAGGCAGGGTAACATCCAGTGCATTCCCGTTTTTGCTGATGAATGTAACAACCGGCTGATGAAATTCATCAACCAGTATCCCGTTTTGATAATAGAACTCATTGTAATGAT
>CAZEDO010000254.1:0-2006 GCA_964511085.1 uncultured Lentimicrobiaceae bacterium | reverse complement strand
GAGGCTGTTCAGAAAAGTGTGTCAAAGTGAATAAACAATTTAACTTTGACATATGGAAAAGCGAAAGAAAGAAAAGCAACCGCGATTAGAAGATTTAATTCCGGATGAAACCAAAAGAGCAGAAATAATAAGTCGACTATATCAAGGAGACCCCATCGTGGGTAATGGAGGTATCTTTACTGATATGCTACAGGCTCTTGTAAATGCATCGCTAGAAGGAGAGATGGATTATCATCTTAAGGAGAGTAAACTCACTAATAAAGATAATCGTCGCAATGGACACACCCATAAAACTGTTAAAAGCCGTGTCGGTCCTATTGAAGTTCATACGCCAAGGGATCGCAGAGGAGAACATGAGCCAGATTTAATAAAGAAGTGGGATCGAGATTTAGGAACAGGCATGGATGACATCATTTTAAGCCTGTATGCACGTGGTCATTCGGTAGAAGATGTTCGTTATCAACTTCGGGAACTTTATGGTGTAGAAATAAGCGCAGGGGCAATCAGTGCAATAACTGACCGGGTTTGGTCAGAGATAATTGAATGGCAGCAACGTCCATTGGCTCCATGTTATGCTATTGTATATTTAGATGCCATACACTACAAAGTTCGAGAAGATGGCAGGATAATCAGTAAAGCTGTATACACAACTTATGGAGTTACTCTTGATGGACTACGTGATATTTTAGGCTTTTATTTAAATGAATCCGAGGGTTCCCGACAATGGGGTCTAATATTAGAAGACATTAAGAAACGGGGTGTAGAAGATGTCCTTTTCTTCTGTGTTGATGGACTAACTGGCTTCCAGAATGTGATAGAGCAGATTTTCCCATTATCCATTATCCAACGGTGTGTTGTTCATATGATTCGCAGTACAACCAGATTTGTAGCGCACAGAGACATCAAGGCATTATGTGGTGACTTGCGAAAAATATATACGGCGGCAGACAGGCAGCAAGCATCTATAGCATTAATTGCATTTGGCACGCAGTGGGACAGCAAATACAAGGAAATACGCCCAAAATGGGAAGCAAATTGGGATGAGTTAATGGCTTTTATGGATTATAGCCAAAATATACGTAGAATGATTTATACTACCAATCCGGTGGAAGCTTTACACAGGGTTATGCGAAAAGTGACCAAATCAAAAGGGGCTTGGAGCAATGATAAAGGATTATTGAAACAATTGTACCTGGCGCTAATGCATAACCGGAAAAGCTGGCACATGCACGCAGTCGGTTGGTTGGCAATCCAGAAAGAACTATCAGATAAATTTGGGGGGCGATATGAAAAGTACTTATAAATTTATAGCTTTGCAGGGTTATGCCCTTCCGCCTACGGCTTCAGGGCATAACCCTGCAACAAGGAGAATGACACACTTTTCTGAACACTCCCCAGCATACCTGAAGCTATAACTACTTTCATCAGATATAAAAAGATTCCGTTCATCATTTTTTATCTTTTTTATTGATCAACTCTTCATCTATAATTTTCTTTATTGTTTCCAGTTCAGCAACTGTCGTTTTTTCGTTTTTTGCAAAAAAAGACGCCAGACTGTGAAATGAATTATCAAAATAATTATTTACCAGTCTATTGAGAGAATTATCAGAATATTCATTTTTAGAAACCAAAGGAAAATATTCATGTGTTTTTCCAAACGCTTTATGCGAAACAAAGTTTTTGCTTTCGAGTATCCTGATTACAGTTGAAACTGTATTATATGCAGGTTTAGGTTCCGGCATGAAATCAATGATATCGTTAACAAAGGCCTTTTTAAGCTTCCATAAAATCTGCATGACCTGCTCTTCTGATCTGGTAAGTTCTTTCATTTGATCGTTTAAATTATCCAAATTAATGCATTAAATTAACGATACAAATATACAACTATTTTTTTAGTTATGCAACTATTTTTTTAGTTTTATTACAATTAAATTACAAATAATTGTAACACACACTGATATTCTGCACTTTAAAACAAGTATAGCGATGATAGATGGGCCTATTCA
>CAZEDO010000253.1:0-2020 GCA_964511085.1 uncultured Lentimicrobiaceae bacterium | reverse complement strand
TCCGGTATTCCAGTTCCTCCTTGACTGCCCCTCCATGCTGCACTTTAATCTTGCATATAATTTTTAAACTTAAATTTTACTGTCATGAAAACTTTCGTAAAAAACTACATTGGAAAAGGAAAACAAGTTGCCGGATTGAACATTGCCAAGATCACCTGTAAACTGGAAGATCTTCAGAAATTTGCCTACGAATATGATGGCACAGAGTATGTCACCTTCGAGGTCGCCAAAATGAAATCTCCCGATACTTTCGGACGGGACTACACCGTTTATGTAAGCCAGAAGGAAGAAGCCGAAGTAAACGAGCCAAAGCAGAAGGTAAAAACCACAAAACCCAGGAAAAAATTAAATCGGGCTGAAGTCTTTGATGCAGGAGAAGACCTTCCTTTCTAAGGAGAAAAGAGCCCTGTTGATCAGGGTTTTTTTATGGTCGTTTGGCAAGTCACCGGGTGACTTGTTTGGGAAATAAATGAAACTAACAGTTTAAGAAGTCACCCGGTGACTTCTGCTAAATGAAAAGAGACATAGAAATAACTTGTTACACTCAAATTACGGAGCAAAGGTATTGATCGCCGCCCGGAAAAGTCAAGGGCCTTCCGGTTGCTGCGTAATAATGCATCCGGAGCAGCAACCTCCGGCACTTCGTGTTCGGTCAGAAATTGGCGCTTCGACTCCGCTCAGTGACCAATTTCAGACATTCACCCTTGACTAGAATCCGCCCGGCTCAATGTTGATTGCCCGAAATTTAATTTTAACGGCGAGCCAGATGCCAAAATAAATCCCTAGGGCAAGGGTGACTGAATATGAGTAAATTAAATGGTTCTGCAAAAGCCAACGAAGTTGTGGCTGAATTAGTAGAGAATGAAGTTGTTATTGCTGAAGCTCCTGAGATGCCGGTGATGACAATTGTGAAGAATGTTCCGGAGGAGCCACGTAAGCTCAGCCTGGATGAAAAGATCCAGCGTGTAGAAGATCTCACCCTGATGATTGACCGATGGAGGACATTAAGTGAATCACGCCGTAAATTGCAAACCTTCCAGATCGGGGCTGATTCACTCAGTTCTGTGATTCTGCTCAGAGATGCAGCCGGAAATGAGTTCAAAACTTCCAACTCCTCAGTGATCACTTCAGTCATCGATGAAATGAAACGGACACTGGAGGCTAAGGTCAGAGAGGTTGAAGAGCAAATAAACCTTTAAAGAGAGGGAGCGAAAGCTCCCTTTTTTTGGTCGTTAAGAATATTTATTACACCTATTACCAATATCGCTACATATATTATGAAGAATGGTACAGATAATATTTTTATCAATTATGCCTAAACCTAATATAAACACATCAAAACATGTTTAATAACACATTATAAAAATTTTACTTTGAAATTGTTTCAAAATTATATTAATAAATTTACAACATAATGCTGAAATAAACGTAACCACAGGTGTTTACTGATCAAATATAGCCTGTAAACATAACCATTTGCTTTTACTGAAATGCTTGCGGCAATTAGAGAGAAGCGTAGTCCAACTGTTTGCAAAATTTTAAAGATGACCATGTTCAAGAAACGAAAAAGAATCTTATCTGAAAAAGACATAGAAGACTATAAAAAAATGATCGATCTAATTAAGGATTTGAAAGATGTTACAAGTGTTTATCATATTGAAAGAAAAGAAAATGTGACTGCAAGTAAGTTGTCTTCAAAATACTATATTGACAATTTAATTATGTCTGCCGTAATGGAGGCGTTTTATGACGGGAACGAAATAAATTTCAAGGATATAAATAATGCCATTTATCATAGAATTCCCAAGTGCATTTGGCTTTTAAAGATTACTGTACTTGATAATGAAATGGCAGTAAGTAAATTAGTTAGGTTAGGATTTCTTAAGCCAATTGACTCAGAAAACAAACATAATATCACATTTAGAATAACTGATGATGGAATTAAAGCTTTACAAGAGCAAACATTTCAGAATCTCGCAGCATCTTCATTCTTCAGCTATCAAACATATATAATGAACAT
>CAZEDO010000252.1:0-2038 GCA_964511085.1 uncultured Lentimicrobiaceae bacterium | reverse complement strand
ACTGCAACCAAATCTACAATTATAACCAGCAATGAGGATAGCACTACAGCTGAATTAGCAGCCATACCAACACTCTCCGTGCCGCGTCCTGCTGTAAATCCTTTATAACATCCAACCAAACCTATCACCGCTCCAAATAAGAACGATTTTATGACAGCCGGTAAAAAATCAATAAAAGTTACATGCCCGAATGCCTGAGAAAAGAACAAATATAAAGAGACGTCTCCCTTTATATTTGCGCCTGCCCAGCTCCCCAAGAGACCAAGCGCATCAGCATATAACACCAATAATGGAATCATTAATGTAGCAGCTAATACCCTAGTAACAACAAGAAATTTAATTGGACTGGTGGATGATACTTCCATCGCATCAATTTGCTCTGTTACTTTCATTGAACCCAACTCTGCCCCCATGCCTGAACCTATTTTCCCTGCACACAACAAGGCTGTAATAACTGGCCCCATTTCCCTGATGAGAGAAATAGCAACCATTCCAGGAAGCATGGAAACTGCGCCAAAACTTACAAGAGCTGGCCGCGATTGTATAGTAAGGACCAATCCTATAATGATCCCTGTGACTGAAATAAGTGGTAATGATTTATATCCAATTTGAAAACATTGACGCAAAAATTCTCTGAATTCAAATTCCCGCGAAAATGTTTCTTTTATTGTTTGCGATATGAATAAAAAAACATTGGCTACTTCCGTTAAGAAATTGTTTGCTTTTTCAGTTCTTTTGATGGTTTTTTCACTAAGCCTGATAGCGTGCTTTGTTGCTCCCACACGAAGATGCGGGATTACCTTGATAACTGGAATAAATTTTTTCATAGCCAAACCGTCGATTCCGTCCGTGTATAATAAGATTGAACAATGATTTACTGCCTTGAAACAAGTTTCCCCGATTGTATTGCTTTGTTTTTGCCGATCATTTTATAAAAATAAATACCAGTTGGAAGATCACTTGTTTCAAGCGTAGCAGATTGCTTTGTGATGTTTGTTTTCATCACCTCTATTCCTACTAAATCATATATCCTCAGTTCATAAGAATTAATTTCTGATGCATCGTGTATGAATACGGTAATGGTCGTGCTGAATGGATTTGGTGATAGCCTAGTTGGTTTTTCCGTATTCCCGGATTCATAAGAAGTATTGCTTGTTGGAATGCACCCGGGAGGTATGGCTGCAATTATTGCTGTAGTAGTCAAAGCACCTGTCGTTGTAAACGCACGGCCGTTAAGAGTAACACCAGTATTGAGTGCCCACAAGGCACCATTATTGCAGACTATTGTTCCGCAGAAGACAGAATAGTTATTTATACTGACGGCACCTTCAATTTTCCAATATACATTTTTGGCCTGTGCTCCATTAATCAAAAGAACATTTGAATACGTGCTTGTTGAAAGAGCACCGTTTATCTTGACAACAAATACCGCATCTGTATTACCCTGAGCATTGAAGTAAAGCCTATCTGTTAAGACAGTGGCAGCATTCAGGAGGTAAGTGTGTGGTGTAAGAACCAGGCTGTTTCCAAACTGTGCCGGATAAAGCAGCTCAATATCATCTGGCAGTAAGTTCAGATAATTATAGACATCAAGTAAATCGGATGCACATTCTGCAGTAGAAGCATCCGGTATCGGATGAATAGTACCTGCTACCAATAGCGGATCGAAGCCCGTAGTTAGTCCGACATTTGTTCCAATATCTCCTGTAACATTGGTTATGCCGCTATTCGAAACAGCTCCGTCAGAAGAAAAGATTGCATAACATTCAGTGGATGCAAGGACGGGAGCCATTGGACCTGCCAGGATAGGACTTCCGCAGCCAATTGGTGTATAAGCCAGAACTCCATCAACAGTAATAGCCCCGGCAGTTGACAAGGCTCTTCCTTCAAGAGTATCGCCTATGTTCATGTTTATGGCTGCATTATTAGCAATAACTGTTCCCCTCATTGTAGAACCGGATGCCATGTTTACAACCCCTTCTACCTTCCAGAACACATTACATGCAAGGGCTCCATTGATGAGATGAACCTTTGAGGA
>CAZEDO010000251.1:0-2038 GCA_964511085.1 uncultured Lentimicrobiaceae bacterium | reverse complement strand
CTGATACTTGGCGGCCCGATAACTGCTATCCCTCTTTTCTGGTTCGGGAAGGCTGCTACACGTATTCCTTTATCCACCATTGGCTTTATCCAATACCTCTCACCTACTTTACAACTTCTAATTGGTTTGCTGGTTTTCCACGAACCTTTCAGCCCTGTTTACCTGGCAAGTTTTGCACTGGTGTGGACGGGGCTGGTGATATATTCTATAAGCCTGCTGAGGGAATACAGGAAAAGTAGGGCATTATTGTTGTAGTACCCATTGCATTTATGCAGTGAAGAAAATGAACTACCCGGTGAGATTAAATCATATCATTGAGTTCAATATGTGCTTCGTCTTTAAATTTAGACACTTAAAAACATGAAACCGTTTTTTATAATTCTCATTACAACAATTGCTCTATCATCCATAACATCTGCACAGGTTATTGTTTACAAAGGAACATCCATATATAGCAATGATGTAATTTGTAACGTACACGATGGTAAGGTTTTTAAGAAGGAATCCATTTACTCTTCTGATATAATCTGTACTGTCAGAGACAATAAAATCTACAAGGGATCAAGTATCTATTCAAACGATGTCCTATACAATGTCTCTGATGGAAAAGTTTATAAAGGCAATTCCATCTATAGCAGCGACATTATAATGACAATAATGGACGGAAAGATTTATAAGGGTACATCAATTTATAGCGCTGATGTTTGGGCTACAATCAAAGACGGTAAAGTTTACACCGGAAATTCAATGTATTCAAGCGACATAGAGTTTACGATTGATGGTAATGTTACCACCCAGGAATTTGCAGCAATCTGGTATGCCGTTAAGTACTGCTTCTGATCGTCTTCGGGTTCTATTGCGCTTTAAAAGCCTTCACCGCCTGCACCAGGTCGGGAAGTACCTGCTGAAGATCGCCGATAATACCATAATCAGCAGCAGAGAAAATCGGAGCATCCGGATCCTTGTTCACCGCTACGATAAATTTGGATGAATTTACACCGGCCAGATGCTGGATTGCTCCTGAAATGCCGAGAGCGATATACAGGTTTGGCGCTACGGCTTTACCTGTCTGGCCCACATGTTCGGTATGCGAACGCCAGCCTTCATCAGAAACAGGCCTTGAACATGCGGTAGCCGCTCCCAACAGTCCCGCCAGTTCTTCAATTGGCCCCCAATTGTCAGGGCTTTTCATTCCCCTGCCGCCTGATACAATAATATCTGCTTCGGTAAGCAGTACTTTTCCAGTTACCTTCTCCGTTGATATTACCTTCGTATGAATGCTGCCTGTGTCAATAGAAGGAATGAATTCCTCAATTACTACATCAGTTTTATCTTCGGTAATGCCAAAGGAGTTTTGGGCAAGAGTCAGAACCTTAACCGGAGTTTCAATCACTACTTTTCCAAATGCCTTACCTGAATAGAGTTTTTTTCTAAATGTGAATGGTGCATAGGATATAGGTAGCCCAAGAATGCCTGATGCCAGACCGGCTTCCAATTTAATGGCTATACGTGGGGCCAGCGCTTTGCCTGTGAAATTATTCGCCAGCAAAACGATTGTTGCTTCTACCTTACGTGCCGCCTGTTCAATGATACCGGAATAAGCCTGGTCGTCGCGATTGATAAAGCCATCGCCGGAAACGGTCAGAATTTTTGATGCTCCGTATTGGCCAAGCCTGAGCAATTCTTCCATTGCCACATTGCCAATGGAGATAGCAACAGTCGAAGTATTTGTGTCTTTCGCGATCCTGGCGGCATACGACACTAATTCCAGTGTGGCTTTTCCAAATTTACCTTCGCGGTTTTCGGTGTAAATGAGAACTGACATATGAATGAAAACTTTAATTGAACAAATTGAATTATAATTAATCTCCAGGTGAATGAATCAAGCTAACACCTGCCACTAAAACACTTTTGCTTCTTCATGCAAAAGACGAACAAGCTCACTTGCATTATCGGCTGGAACCATCCTGCATGCAGCTTTTGGTTGCGGGAGATCATATTCCGAAGTAGCTGAATAATTAAGGCTTGCGGTAGCAGG
>CAZEDO010000250.1:0-2062 GCA_964511085.1 uncultured Lentimicrobiaceae bacterium | reverse complement strand
CATTCTTATCCATTGAGTAGGCTGATCCAACCCGGCAGCCGGAAGTAACATCGTATGCGTAGTATGCCTTAACACGCTGCTTTGTGATGCTGTCCTTCCATACAAGATCGCGGTCATCAAGTGATATCTTGCTGAATGAGAATTCCGGATTATGGCGGTGACGGTGCGGCCTGTGGATATCGTTAAAGTCCTTAGCACCGAGACGTTTCTTATCAACCTTCACCTGTAGTCCTGGCTGGTTGATCAGCTGCCATACACGGGCCTCTGTGAAGCTCACAACGTTTCCGTTTTTATCCAGGTAATCTTCCGGGATAAACTGAACACCGGTGGCTTTATCTACAAGCTCAATTTTGCCGTTCATAAAGTCGTTGTAAACCTCTACAACCTTAGTGTTATAAGGGCGTGTGGGCATTGTGGCAATGAAACAAATAAGCTTCTGGATCTTATCGCTTATTTTAGTAGCGTTGTTATTCCCCGCATTCTGCTTTATCAGGGCAACGTAGCCAATTTGGCTGTACTCCTCAAACTTTTCGCGCAGGCGTACCGGGTGTGAAGGCAAGTTGTTCGGGAAGCGGTCGGTTACAACTTTTGCCGTATTGAACGTGGCGGCATTGGCGAAAAACTGAGAATTCAAAGGGCCCTTTCCAAACTTAACACGTTCGCCTACATGATTCTTATATTCGAGCGCTATTGTGTTGAGGATTGAAGCGCCGTTTGTCCACAGAACGATGTTGTTAACCTTATATGTGCGTATCGGGTTCCCGTCCGGGAAGCGGAATGTGGTGTAAAATTCGAGGGCCTGGTAATCTTTTTTGACTGAGTGCAGTGATGGGTCGAGGAATGCTTCTTTGGAAGGGGTTGGATGTTGTTCGTGTAGGATTTCGCGATACTTGGCAGGAAAGCTGTCGAAAGCGATCAATGCGCAGTTACCTTCTCCCTTGCCATCTCTCACAACCTTTAATTTTCCGCCCTGCCGTTGTTTTTGATAAGTGTCATAACTAACCAGGTGCTCTTCTACAATTTTACCTTTTCCGGGGGCATCACTATACTTGTGATAGTATTGGTTTGCCGGAAGGCATAGTATGTTATTATAGATTTCCATACGGTATTCTGTTTGTTGGTTCCCGGAGGCTGATTCGATCCAGCCGCTCATGCTCGGCTCCGGAAATTGGCTACATTTGTGGTGCTAACCCTTAAAAATGTAGTATTATGATGGATAAAGAACTTTGGGATAAATGTCAAATGTTAATTGATGGTGGCCTCGTTGAGCTAATTGTTGATTTATTGGTTAAAGAAGTAGAGGATAATCTGACTCCTGAACAGTTAAAGCCATTAGGGGATCTTCGACCTCTTTTTATGAAAATGTTTTCTGAGAAGCGGGATATATCTGCTGAAAAATTTCTTGCCGGTTTTATTGACCTTGCAAAGCGTGGAGTAATAAAGGAAAGACGCACGGATTAGCAGGAACCTGCAATATCCAAACTCCCTTATAATGAAATTCTTGTCGACATCCATAAACCTGGATAAGTCTTTTACAATTATAAATTCGAGGGAGTTGTCCGTCATGATATGCGTTAATAAAGAGTACGTTTTAGGATTTTTGATCAGCTGCTTTAATGGCTTTAAGAAGAGCGTCTGTTACTTGCTTTTCTAACTCAGTTGTATCAATTTCGCCAGGCATACTGATAATGTTTACGTGACCAACCAGTGATTTTATATTTACCTGGATAGGGGTTTCTTTTCGTCCGTATTTAAGTTCATACTCCTCCATACGGGCGCGTATTACGTTGAGCAATTCACGCTTATCGCAAAGTTTGGAAAATTCTGTTGAGCCATTTATGCTAAAGATATTTGCACTAGATCCTCTGATTATAGGCGCAAGAGCATTAATTTCGCTCATGACGATTTTTAACATTTGTTTAAACATGATATGTGGTTTTAGGGTGAATAATTGGTTATTCAGCTGAGCAGGAACTGTCGCACTTCCCGGAGTGGCAAAAACTGCATTCAGAAGTATCACTCGTGGTAATGGTATCTTTTAGCCTCTGTTCAACTACTTTGC
>CAZEDO010000249.1:0-2071 GCA_964511085.1 uncultured Lentimicrobiaceae bacterium | reverse complement strand
CCTCGTTCTTTTGTATATCCCCTCGTTAAATAAAGTCTGTTAAACTTTGCCACCGGTATATTACTTTTGTACCTATTAACAGCTCTTTCGTCCAGCCGTTAGGATTCCAGATCATATCCGCAAGGATATGGCATGATGAAAGGAGTTCAAAACGCTTACCCGCTAAAATACCTTCAAAAATGCATGATGTTGCAGATAACAACGATTACCGAAATTTCAGCGAGATCGACTACCTGCTTGGTAGCAATCTGGCCGAAACACCATTAGGTCTGAGTAAAGCAATGCAGCGCCTGACGTTATTCGATCTGCCTAAGAGGCATATTCCTTACCTCCTCTTAATTCACAAGGTTTTTTACAATGTTGATTTCCCTGAAACAGATAAAAAAGAAGCTATCAATAAATTGTTAGCTGGTTTGTATCGCGAAGTGATTCATAAGAATAGCCGGAAACAACTCTCTGATTTTTTTCCTTCATACTTCGTTTATCGCCTGCTGGTAGACCTTTACATTGCAGGTTACAAGATCGAACGGGTTCTGAGAGGAGTAAAGGATGAATCAGATGCTGTTGATGAAATTCAAAAATACGGTGATTTCTCTACCCGAGGTTTCCCACAATTCCTTTGGACTAATCTAGCGAAATACAAACATTTAGGTAAATACAGGGGCGAAGTATTACATGCAATTGCTTTGAAAACATTATTTGCAGGCAATATTAATGGCTTTTACTCCCTCCTGGACCTTATGAATGAATATAAACTGAATTCCATAAGTTTTATTGGTGCCATTGCAAATCTTGTTTATAGGAATGAGGTTGACCGGGCAATAAAGATGGCTGAATCGGAACCAAGAAAGGATTGGAAAAGTGCCTGCTTTATGGATTTAGGTATTTCACTGGCAGAAACAGGCAAAATTGATGTTCTGAACAATTTGAACCAATCCACTTCTGAACCTGAATTTCGTATTGGCATTCTCTGTGGATTGATGAATTATTATTTTGTCCGGAAAGAGTTTGATATGGCAGATACACTGCTTGATGAGGCCTTTTCCTGCCTCTATAAAATCAAAGCAAATTATATCAGGATAGTGCGGCTTATATGGATTCTTGCATTTATTCGCCGAACCGGTGACTCTTCCAGATTTGAAAGTTGCATAAATGTAATATTACTTTTAGAACAAAAGATCCATGGAAATCAAAAAGCTCCTGTCAGGATATATTTTTGTCGCACTCTCATTCAGAACGGTCTTATTGAGCAGGCGATGGAATATGCCCGGCAATGGCATTTCCAGGATAAGGGAAAAGATGACTTCGCGAGCCATTTTAATTTAGAAATTTTTCTCCAGGTAATGGTGAAGTATGAATTAGATTCCTGTGACTTTAAAATAAGGCGTGACCGGATATTGTCGAAAAGGAAATCAAATGAGAATGCCGGGCATTATTATAAAATTGTCCTCGAAATTGCAAATTTAATTCAGCAAAGCGAATACAGAGATGATTCCCTTCACGTCATTGCAGACAGGATGGCGATAAATGGGTTTTATAATGAAGCACTTGAAGTCAGGGACTCTTTCGCAGAGAATAGTTATCAATCTCAGATTAACTCTTCAATGCCTATGCATGCAATTTCAAATGGCGATGTTTCCGATGCGCTTCACTTTGCCGAAATGATTAAGGTTGAAAAAACCCGGCTTGCTGTTCAATTGTGCATGTCACTGCACCTTGAAAAATTACATTATAAAAAAGAGGCAGATAAGTTTATCCGTGAATGGGCAAATTATACTTTCAAAAATAGTTGATCAGCATTATGCATGATCGCCTTCTTTATAGATATACTTCAAAGGCAATTGTATCTCAACTCTTGTCCCGCAAACATTGCTGTTAGCATCCGTAATATCAGTGGTTTCAATTGCGAAATCAGAAGTTTTATATATTTTGTTGTATAGTGCCAAACGCCCTCTTGTAATTTGTTCTGATAAGGATGTATGGCCTGTCAGTGTAGGGTTTTCCAGCTCCTTTGCTCGCTGCCTCCCAACCCCGTTATCTTCAATAGAACATTTTAACAGGTTGCCATCAG
>CAZEDO010000248.1:0-2156 GCA_964511085.1 uncultured Lentimicrobiaceae bacterium | reverse complement strand
CTATCCTTTTTGCAGGAAGTAAATAATCCTAATCCTGTTATAAGCAGCAGGCCTGCTAATAATTGAATCTTTCTCATGTTTAGTAGGTTTGATTGATTAATAATTTAAAGCAAAGATATAAAATATGTATTTGCAAAATGATCCTTAACAACCATCATGCCATTAAATCAGATTTATGCTTACATGGATGTTTACTTATCAACTTTGGAATTGTTAAGAAATAAATGATATAAAACAGGCTTCGAATTGTAAAATAGTTGCATCATTAAGTGATTATCAATACATTTGCATGTTAATTAACCACAAACCAACAAACAAAATCATGAAAAAACTCATTTTTTTACTGGCAGTTGCCGGAATGTTTGCTTTTGCATCATGCGGAGGCGGAGCAAAAACCGATGCTACAGCTACTGACACAACAGCAGTTCAAGCTCCTGCTGATACCGCTGCTGCTCCTACAGCCACTGATACTACCGTGGCTAAATAGACTGGAAATTCCGGTTTATCCAACTCATAAAAGAGAGAAGCCAGGTGCTTCTCTTTTTTTTTTGATTAAAAATTTGACTTTTTTTTGGCAAACGCTGCTATTCTGCTAATTTTGACCTGTATTTGCACTAATAAATCGGAGACTATGGAATTCACCCCCGGACTATCTGCCTCTGCCGGAAACAAAGGCAAAGGCATTCGATCTGATTGTTTCATCACCATTGAGATCACCCAAAGCGGAGGCCTCGACATCTGTGTCGAAAGCAAAGTAAAGGCCATCTATGGCGATGATATTCTTAAACAGATGACTGAAATGCTTCGGTATTTCAGCGTTGAGAATGCCAGATTGGCAATAGAAGATACAGGTGCGCTTCGGTTTGTGATAGCCGCCAGGCTCGAAGCCGCCATTAAACAGCTTATTAAAGTAGAGAAGGAATGGCTCCCCGAAATGCCTGAATACAATAATTATCATACGCAGAAGGACCGGCAAAGGTTTTCGCGTCTGTACCTTCCGGGGAATACGCCAAGCCTGATGATTAATGCAGGAATCCACAAGCCCAACGGACTCATCCTCGATCTGGAAGATGCTGTTGCTGTCAGCAAAAAAGCTGAAGCACGTTTTCTGGTGCGCAATGCACTTCGCAGCCTCAATTTTTATGGAGCAGAACGAATGGTCCGGATCAACCAGATTCCAAAAGGGCTTGACGACCTTGCTTATATTATTCCCCATAATGTGAACCTGATCCTCGTTCCAAAGTGCGAAAGTGCAGATGAACTCAAACAGGTAAACCAAAAAATTGCGGACCTGAAAAAACGAAGTACTGATACTTCCCCGGTTTGGCTTATGCCGATCATCGAGAGTGCACTTGGTGTTATTAAAGCCTTCGAAATTGCAACAGCAGCAGACAATGTGGCAGCACTTGCCATCGGGCTCGAAGATTATACAGCTGATCTTGGCGTTCGCCGAACTGCCGAAGGAACAGAATCCTTTTATGCACGCAGCCAGGTAGTGAACGCCTGTAAAGCAGCTGGTATCCAGGCTATCGATTCAGTATTCTCTGATGTTGGTGATATGGAAGGCCTCAAACAGAATGTCTTAAAATCGAAAGCCCTTGGCTTCGATGGTATGGGATGTATCCATCCACGGCAGATTGGTGTGATTCATGAATTTTTCGCGCCAGATGATTCAGAAATCGATAAAGCCAAAAAGATCGTTAACGCCTTTGTCGAAGCTACCGAAAAAGGACTCGGTGTTGTGTCGCTTGGCACAAAGATGATCGACCCTCCGGTAGTGAAGCGTGCCCAGAAGACCATTGACCTAGCCATAAGTACCGGCAAATTGTCAGCGATCTGGCGTGATGAATTCCTTGCTGCTATTCAATCAAAATGAGAATGCTAATTGTGATAGTATGTTGATATTAAAAGGATATTCTTTCTAACATTTCTTAGAGAAACTTATTGACTTAGTGTCTTGGTGGCATTTTTAATTTTTAAGCTTGCATAATAATTGAATGAATATGAAGAAATACGATAAACTGGTGGTAAACGCAGCCGGACGGCTGGTCCCCACCATCATCAACGGAAAAGAAGCTGTTCCATTCATGGGCGTTGGCAAATACAAACCGACAGGCCGTAAATATGCCCCGCTTATTGCCAGTTGTGCCGATTAT
>CAZEDO010000247.1:0-2167 GCA_964511085.1 uncultured Lentimicrobiaceae bacterium | reverse complement strand
TATTACAGGATCTGAAACTGAAGAAGAAGAAGGATTTCAGGGATAATTAGGATTAGTAAACTGGAGCTTTGCAGGTTTATTTTAAGCAAGCCCATCCTGGCTGCGAAAGCGAAACCACCTTTATTCATTGATATTGAGCGATTGGGGTTGTTAAAAACCTAGCCGAAGTACAACAACCTATCAAAAGCACAAAGAGCCTCATAACGGCTATTATTTTCAATAAGTGTATGCTCAGAACTCCTCAGCCGGTCGTATTGCAATCACCCCAACTCAGTTAAAAGTTGTGCCTTTTATTTCGGCTCATTGTTCATCAGTTGGCTACGATAGCGGGAATGGGATAAAATCGTACATTTTTCTTCAAAAAAAGATCCATATTTCAAATCCAAATTTCAAGGGGAAACAAAATAAAACATTGGTTTTAAAGGCTCTGGAAAGGATGTGCTTTGAATTTGGGGCTTGCTTGCCTGCTGCAAGCAGGGAATTTGACCTGATAATGTGCTAATTTATCCCGTTTGCAGTATAATTTACTTTGGACAAGTATTTCGCTTTTATGTGTGCCGGGGGATTGTAAACAAAAACGTACTCCCCTCCCCTGTAGTGCTGTTAACGCTAATATAGCCTCCATGTTTCTCAACCATTTCCCTACACAGCAATAAGCCGAGACCCGTGCCATTTTCGTTAGCAGTTCCTTTTTTACTGAAATGTATATCAGAAGCAAATAGCTTGGAAATTTCCTGCTGGCTCATTCCCACTCCCGAGTCAATAACTGATACCTGTATCATTTCGGGATGGCTGGGAGCAATAGATGCCGAAACCCGAATGGCTCCATCAGGTTTTGTAAATTTCAATGCGTTAGAAACCAGGTTAAGCAGGATAGAATGAAGCATGTGAGCATCAGCATTTACTTCTAATGCCTTATCAATGTCACTTTGCATTGATATATCTTTGGTAACAGCTATTCCTCTTAGCAGTTCAATTACCTTATCCACTTCATGGCCAAGTATGATTTTAACGGGTTTGTATTCCATCTTCCCTGTCTGAATGCTTGCCCAGGCGAGAAGGTTCTCTACAAGGCTGAGACCCATTTTGATAGAAGAATGAATATCTACAGCAAACTCACGTCTTTGCTCATCAGTTAACAAATCGTAGTCTTCTGATAGCATTTCTGAAAAGCCCAACATTCCGGTGAAAGGGCTTTTGAGATCGTGAGCAATGATGGAGAAAAATTTATCCTTTGCATTATTTGCCACCCCCAGCTCATCACGTTGCTTGATTATTTGATCATTCCTCGATGTTAGTTCTTCCTTTTGCCAGCTAATTTCAAGGTTGCTGTAGGCAAGCAATGCATTGATCCTTTTATTGCGCCTCCCATAACGAAACATAATGAATGCAAAAATGGCTGTCAGCAGAAATACCCCAATCATAATATTACGTTCGAGGTTTCGCCATCCAAGAAGTTTTTGCTGTATGATTTTATCTTTTTCGAGAAGATCTATCTGAGCTTGTTTTTTTTCTATTTCATATCCTGATTCAAGATCACGAATCTTCTGATCCAATCCGGCACTGCTTAAGCTGTCGTCAATTGTTCTGGAAAGTTGCAAATACTTTAGAGCCGTCTTATAATCACCTGTTTTTTCGCTGTTTTCCGATTTCACAATATCAGTTTTGCTCACAAGGTAGGGATCCTTTTCTATTGTTATCAGCGACAACACCCTGTCAGCAAGGTTATTACTTTCATTAATATTACCGGTAATCTGGTAAATGACTGCAATATTATAAGCCGATTGGGCTATACCATAATTATTTCCGAGTTCTTCCTCAATGTCAAGCGATTTAGAATAGTATTCCAAGGCACCTGCATAATCTTTCCTGTCGCGGAAAATGATGCCGATATTATTATATATTTTGGCAAGGCCAGGTTTATCACTTAACTGTTCGTAAATCTTTAGCGAACGCATCGAATATTTAAGTGCCTGTGGAAACTCACCTTTTTCACCAAATAACAAGCCAATATTATTGCAACTCTGGGCAATACCTTTTTGATTACCTAACTCTTCTTCTGTTTTTAAAGACCTAACGTAATAATCAAGTGCTTTATCGAGCATATTCTGTTTGCTCAGTATAAGGCCAACATTATTATAACCTTTAGCCATTCCAGGTTTATTGC
>CAZEDO010000246.1:0-2189 GCA_964511085.1 uncultured Lentimicrobiaceae bacterium | reverse complement strand
GAACTTGCATTTATACTGTTGGCGGTTGAGGTACTCCCAATAACATTATTGCTGATAGTGGTTGTTCCTGCAGATGCCGTTTTGTTTATTCCGTAAAAGCTATGGGCAAGGGTTGTGGAACCAACCGTGATAATGGAGCCAATATTGTTGTTTTGGATATTAACAATTCCGGTACTTTCATTATAAATTCCATAAGATGTTGCATTGGCATTTGTATTTGTAATGGTAATAGAACCATTTCCGGTGGTGGCGCCAATGGTATTGCCGGTTGTAGTTCCGACATTTACATTACCATTTTTGATATAAATTCCGGAAAACGGAAGATACCATCTACTCGTATATGCAATACCCTGGATGGTATTGTGTTGGACAGAACTGGCGGGCATGGCGGGTCCAATGGACATGTAGATGCCATAAAAATTATGGTTAAGCGCTGCGTTTACTGTCCAAGTTCCCGTATGGTCAGATGCAGTTCCCCCGATAAAATTATCGGAAATGGTAAAGTTGCTTCCCGAATTACTTTCAACCTGAACGACACAATAGGTATAAGAGCTTTCGGGAACAACCGTTGTTGTTTCATAAAAATTGTTGCCTGTGATTGCCCATGCCGTGGAATTTGAGTAGATGTATATCCCGTAGGATTCTGCATCGTTTTTAAAGAAATTATAAATATTGCAGTTTGAAACCGTATCGTTTATATTTTCAAACGGGTATGATCCTTCAGAATAGACAACCATGTAAGGCCTGTTCACATTCTGGGTAAGGTTGCAATTGTCAATCCTGTTCCCACTGTTGCCATTGCCTTCCATTGCGGTGGAAAAGAGTATTATTCCACTTATGTTGCTTAATGCTGAGGCTTTGATGGTACAATATTTCACCTTGTTGTTTTCGGCTGAATTGATAAACCTGATCGCCGAAATGTCCAATTCATTGTTTACCGTGGAAGAGGTGTTTACTATCGTCAGATCCTTGCCTCCCAGTTGATTTACCCTTCCGTCAATGGTTACTTTATCCGCCCCATTCAAATCAATTAACGGGGCATCAACGTTCCCGCTGATGGAGAGGCCGGTTACTGTGGGATATATGTTGACAGCCGTGTAGCTTGAAATGTTGGGCGAGGTTCCGCTTCCGCTGGCGTTAAGCACAGCGCCGCTGGCCGGTTCGGTCGTGCTGGCATTTATCTTAACGGTAATTATTCCCTGGTGGGTGCCATCGTTGATCTTATCGAAAGCCGCTTTTAGCGTTTGATAAGCCGTTGGACCTGGCGTTCCTAAGGTGGCAGTTACCACCACAGGGTCGACGTCATAAGCTGAATAATCCCCGCGGCCGATGCCGCCAAAATGCTGTGCCAATGCGATGATTGGCAGAAAAAGTAACAAGACAAGAGTAATCTTCAGCGTTTTCATAGTTTATATTTTGTATTGTAATTTTTTCTTATTAAATCTTGATTGGCATGAAACCTTCCAGGTTTTTAAAACCTGGAAGGTTTATTGTTTTGGCTACTGTTTATTATGCACCAGCGCTCCATTGGCAAAATAGCAGTTGGTTTGGGTTACCTTAAAATTGAATGTTGGCACAATGAGTTGTGGCTGGTCTTCGATTGCTGTTATAGTTACAGCAACAAGGTTGCCATTTTCTAAAATCAGGCATTGATCGCCAACTGCTAAAAGTTCTGCGCTCATTACTTTTGAATCAGTGTAAGCTTCCGGGTCAATACAACTCCACCCTTTTCCAACCACCCAATAGGGATGATTTTTAGTATTTGTATTGGTTTGCCCGTTGCTGAAAGTGATTTTTGACAAATTGCCGGTTGGTGGGTTGGCAAAAGTATTTGTAACAGTTTCCGTAACGATTTCCGTAGTTTCGGTGTTTGCCGATTTCACTTCATCACCAACTGCAATATCCTCAATATTCTTAACTGAGCCATCTGCCATGCTGATTTTTGTGCCGGCAATGAAACAAACATTGGTTGTAAAACTCACCTCATTCCCATACGCCGTTCCCGTGCTGTTGGTGGCATAAGCCCTTACATAATAGAGGGTGCTTGCTGTGAGGCTGGTCAAACTGCTTGTAAATGCACCTGTGGTGCCGGCATCGGGGGTATGACTGCCGCTGGCAACCGGGTTTGTGCTTGTACTCCAGCAAACACCCCTTGCAGTAATAGCGCTCCCGCCATCATCGGTCACATT
>CAZEDO010000245.1:0-2201 GCA_964511085.1 uncultured Lentimicrobiaceae bacterium | reverse complement strand
AACTATTAAGAATGAAAAGAGTAGCAGTTGTGGGTTTTGGGTTCATGGGTATTACCCACACTTTAAACATCCTTAAAATTGCGGATTTACAATTAGTAGCTATAGTTGATAAGAATCCTGAAACGATTGAAAAGAATTTACTGGGAAAGGGTGGTAATATAGCTACCGGCGATATCGATTCGGCTGTTTTAAAAAACATCAATAAGTATTCAAATTTTGATCAATGTCTTCAGAATGAGGAGATCGACGCTGTTCATATTTGTGTACATACTGATCTTCATTATGAAATGGCCAAGAAAGCACTTATGCACGGGAAACACGTTTTTCTTGAAAAGCCATTCAGCCTGAATATTAAGCATGCAGAAGAACTGATCAGCCTGGCCGAACAGAAAAAGAAGATACTTATGGTAGGACATGTGGTTAGATTTATGCCTCCCTACCAGAAGCTAAAGCAATGGATTGACAACAAAGAGTTTGGTGAGCTGAAATTTCTTTCTCTATCGAGGTTCTCCGGTCTTCCGGCATGGGGCCAGTGGAAAGAGAAGCATATCGTCGAAACATCAGGAGGGGCTTTATTTGACCTTGTGATTCACGATATTGATTTCGCCAGTTATGTTCTTGGGTCACCTTCAGAAATAAAATGCAGCTATCTTCCAGGGGAAATGAGTAAAAATGATTATATCAGCGCAATGTGGAGCTATAAAGACAAAAATGTTCATGTTAAGATAGAAGGAGGAAACACATTCCATGTAAATTTCCCGTTCCAGGCAGGCTATATGGCTCAATTTGAAAAGGCAAGTGTTTCATATACCTCATTCAGAGGTGATATTATCCAAATCGCTGACGATAGTAGTATAAAGGAAGTATCTTCCGGGGACGCAGGAGCTGGCTATTATAATGAGATTGCTTATTTTGCGCAATGCGTGAGTAACGGTACACAACCGTCAGAATGTATGCCAGCTTCATCTCTTCAGTCGATACAATTATGTTATAAACATATTTAATTCATCAATTATTATGAAACGGAATTTAGCTATTAACGGCGGGCCAAAAACCATAGATAAAAATTTTGTCTGGCCAATTTATGATGAAACCGATGTCAACGCCGTTGCCGAAATCGTTCGAAGCGGAAAGTGGGGAAACCCCGATTGTGACGATTTGGTGGAAGCTTTTGAAAAAGAGTTTGCCTCTTTTTGTGGGACTAAATATGCCTTAACTTGTGTTAACGGTTCAGTTGCCTTGCGCCTTGCATTGATTGCGTGTGGAGTGAAACCCGGTGATGAAGTTATTGTACCACCTTATACGTTTATTGCAACCACCTCTATTGTTTTAGAAGCCAATTGTGTACCTGTCTTTGTTGACATAGACCCGAATACTTACAATATTGATCCATTGCAAATTGAAAAGGCTATTACAAAACGAACCAAAGCAATTATTCCTGTTCACTTTGCAGGACAAGCCTGTGATATGGATGCGATAATGGATATTGCTAAAAAGCATAATCTGTATGTTATTGAAGATGCTTGTCATGGGCATGGTGCAGAATATAAGGGGAAAAAACTTGGAAGTATCGGCGATGCCGGCTGCTTCAGCTTTCAATCTTCGAAGAATCTTACAAGCGGTGAAGGGGGTATGGTTATTACCAACGACGAGAAGTTATTCGATATGATGAACTCGCTACGGAATGTTGGTCGTGTAAAAGGAGGGCAATGGTATGAGCATCATAACGCAGGTTGCAACTATCGAATAACGCAGTTACAAGTGGTTCTACTTACAAATCAGTTAAAGAGTCTTAAAGAACAAACCAAACGCCGTCATGACAATGGCACCTATTTGAACTCACTTCTTCAAAAAATTGATGGTATACGACCTCTTACCAGAGGATTGGGGGAAACCATTCATAGTTATCATATTTACATTTTTAAGTACGACAAGTCTAAGTTTAACAATCTGTCAAAATCAGAATTTGCTAAGATGCTTTCAGCCGAAGGAGTACCCTGCTTCATGGGTTATCCTCAGCCGCTATACAAACAGCCGCTATTTCAGAAGAAGAATTTTATGTGTTATGCAATACCTGAAACGGTTGATTACACGAAAGTATGCTGTCCTGAAACAGAAAAGGCATGTTATGAGGAGGCTGTGTGGATATTGCAGCATGCAATGTTAGGACCCGGGGAGGATATGGAAAAATTTGCAGAAGC
>CAZEDO010000244.1:0-2250 GCA_964511085.1 uncultured Lentimicrobiaceae bacterium | reverse complement strand
CTGCGGGCCCGGGAGTATTGCGTTTTGTGTTTTTATAATATTTAGTATACCAGGCAGGAAAAGGATGAGCATCAGGCCACCGGCAACAATGGCTTTGATTGAACCATTCACGTGAATACCGGGATTAAAACTGCTTAATCCCAATGCCATGTAATAAAGCAGCAGAAATGTGGCAGGCATAATAAAACGGAGAGCACCGGCATTGTAAGGATATACCAGAAATACAGAAATATAGCATAATGCAAGAATATCCACAAAACCGAAACCTGCAAGAAGTTTGCGGATCATTCCGAAAAACAACAAACTTAAGCCCATACAACCGACTACCAGAGCTATTGCCTGGTAGGATCCAACATCCGGTGAGTACATATACCTAAACACTTCAACATACTTTATCAGGTTTTGAAGTATTGTAGTTTTGAGTTGATGCGCATCAAAAATATTCAGATAATCACCTATGCCACCACCGGAAGGCATCCGGAAAATAACCATATTCAACAATGCAAACAGACTCACACCTCCAATAACCATAATAAGGCTGGGTAACAAATCAGTTTTCGGACTAGTGGTTTTGTTATTCAACTTACCCAAAAAAGCCTTTCTGGCGATATCTGCCAAAATCGCGATTGGGAATATCAAGCCTAATGTTTTCAAGGATATCAGCATTCCGATGATCAACGCGATAAATACAGCCTGAAGATATGTTCGTCGCCCGGGAGCAGTGTAAAGCAAAGTGGCCGCAACTAAAAACAGCCCGAAAGGCATATCCGACATTACTTCTGCTTTGAAAATGAGTACCAATGGATTATAAACAAACAATGATGTAAGCAGTATAGCCGGTAAGGCCTGAAAATAACGCAGGAAGAAAAGAGTCATTAACAGCGCCAGTATAAAGGTAATGAGTGCAATTACAAACGTAAAAGCATAAAGGTTGTAACCAGCCAGTGCATATGCAGGTGCCAGGAGCAGAGGAAAGCCAACAGGGTAAGCCCGGGGTCCACCAACAGGATAATGTTCGTTATATACATAGCCTGTCTGCGACTGAGGAATTCCTTCTATAATATTTTTTGCCTGGTGAATGTATTGCACATTATCATCGCCCCAATCGATGCTGTTGCGAACATTAATGAATAATAACGGTGCAAAAACAAGGCAGGCGATCAGCAGCGTGTAAGTGTGATTTTTGAAAATTCTGTTGTGCCAATTGTCCGGGAGGGTAGCTGTCATAAATTGAGCCGTTATAAAGGACAAATTTAGCGCAAATAAAGTATCAGGCAAATTTACATCTATATTGTCGTAACATATTGGTTTTGTGGAGTTAAAGTGGAATAACAAAAAAATATTGAATCTTTCATTAATGAATACCAAACTCATTCGTCTTGCTTATATATCCAATATAAACTTAAAACTAAATAACCATGAAAACTCTAATTTTAGCTTGCCTTTCAGGCTTTTTTTTCACGATAAGTGTTACAGCGCAAAACCATTCTTTCGACAAGTTCTTTGACCGTTATGCCGATAAAGACGGATTTTTAACAGTGAAGTTCTCAAACTTCCCTTCCAATATGTTTGATGTTGGGGATAAGGATGCTGATCTTAAAATCTCATCGCTAAGAATACTTACTGTGCAGGATGACGACATCAACGCAAAATTGAATTTCTATAACGAAATTGTACCACGGATAAACCGCTCGGGTTACGAAGAACTGATGACTATTAAACATAAAGGAGAGAAGTCGGTGCTGTTATGCAAAAAGGACAGGAAGCACGTTACGGAAGTACTGTTTGTGTCAGGAGGAGATAAGAATGTGATGGTGGAGATAACAGGAAGTATGTCAATTGATCAGGCAAAGAAATTGACCAGCGAGGCAGCGGAGGATGAGGACAACAGTTCAGCTAATAATGAATAATAATCTGAAACGGTTTTTAGATTAATTTCATTCAGTGACCACTGTTGACAAAGGAAACCATAAATACAAGCAGATATTGTTTATTGTGTCAGGTGTTCCCATTTAGCTGGCTAAACTAATAGCAATCAATGAAGCAAAGTTTTGAGTATTTTTAATGAATGGTTTCATGAAATATGCTTTAAAATACTTTTTATCCCGGCGCAACATAAATGATGACAAAAGAGGAGTTTCAGAAGGAGGTGATTCCAATTGGCGACAAATTGTACCGTATGGCATACAGGCTATTGGGCAATCATGAATCGGCAAAAGATGTACTTCAGGAATTGTTTCTGAAACTATG
>CAZEDO010000243.1:0-2259 GCA_964511085.1 uncultured Lentimicrobiaceae bacterium | reverse complement strand
CCAAATATAATATATGAACCTACAAAAAAACATTGCCATCAGCGATTCCGGACTGCTTTTTAATCCGGCTACAGGTGAGTCGTTCTCTGTAAATCCCATCGGGCTAGAAATCATAAACCTGATGCGACAGGGAAAAAATGATGAAGAAATCAGCAAGGCTATCATTACAAATTATTCAACAGAGTTGCCAGTGATTGAACGTGACCTTCACGATTTTATCCACATGCTTAAACAATACCAATTAGCTGATACAAATGGTGGTGAAAAAAATTAATATCGGCGTTACCGGGCTAAATGCCATTGACAGTCCTGGTCCGGGCATTTCAGTGATCAGGGGACTTCGCGAAGCCACATCATTTAGCGCTAGTATCATTGGCCTGGCATATGAAACACTCGAGCCTGGCATCTATATGCCTGGTATGGTTGATAAAACCTACCTTATTCCTTATCCTTCGGTAGGGTCTGATGCCCTTTACAGCCGGCTTGAATATATCCAGGCACAGGAACATCTTGATGTGATTATTCCAAATTTCGATGCAGAACTTTACTCATTTATGAAGCTTGAACCCGCCTTAAAAAATCTGGGTATAAGCATGTTCCTTCCTACTTTGGAGCAATTCGAAGAGCGCCATAAAGTTAACCTGGATTTATTCGGAAAAAAATACAACATTGCTGTTCCCGAAAGTATACCGGTAAGCAGTTATTCAGAATTGACCAAAGTAGCTTTACAACTGGGTTATCCTTTGATGGTCAAAGGCAAGTATTATGAAGCATTTCCAGCCTATACACTTGATCAGGCAAAGAATTATTTTGATAAGATAAGCGCCAAATGGGGACTGCCGATAGTTGTGCAGAAGTTTGTTCAGGGAACAGAACTTAACATGACCGGCTTAGGGGATGGCAAAGGCAACACTATAGCTGCAGTGGCAATGCGCAAGCAATTTATAACTGATAAAGGCAAGGCCTGGGCCGGCATTACCATCCATGATGATAAGCTTATGGAAATCACGCGCCAGTTCATTTCTTCTACCTGCTGGAAAGGTGCATTTGAATTGGAAATGATGAAGTCAGCTGATAGTACTTATTACCTGATGGAAATAAACCCACGCATTCCTGCCTGGATTTACCTTGCTGTCGGAGTTGGTCAAAACATTCCGGAAGCATTGGCTAACCTTGCTCTTGGAAAAGAAGTCAGTCCATTCGATCATTATGAAGCCGGAAAACTCTTTATCCGTTATTCCTATGATATGGTAGTGGATCGCGAGCGGTTTGAACAACTTTCGGTGAATGGAGAATTGTAGGAAAGGGACGAGGGACAAAGGACGAGGGACGAGGGGAAAGGGACAAGGAGCAGCTGGTTTTTGTGAAGAGCAGAATATACTGTAATTCATGTAAAACTTAATTTTCAAATTATTTAAACTATAACCTGGAACGAAGATATTATGGAGAAGAAACACTATGAACGGCCAATACTCAAGAAACTGGAAGCAGGAATGCCCAGCAAATTTGGTATGCGTACTGAATTTCCACCAACTACTCAGATTGATGGCGTTTCAGTTAAAAGTCTTATTAAAGAATATGGTTCGCCATTGTTTGTGATCTCAGAAGAAACAATCCGTGCAACATATAAAAAAGCATTACGTGCTTTTAATACACGCTATCCCAAGGTCCAGTTTGCCTGGTCTTATAAAACAAATTACATGGATGCTGTTTGCAGGGTTTTCCACCAGGAAGGCTCTTGGGCGGAAGTTGTTTCAGGATTTGAATATGAAAAAGCCCTCCGCAATGGTGTTGACGGAAAGAAAATTATTTTCAACGGTCCCGACAAAACCCGCGCTGAACTGGAAAAGGCCATCAACAATGATTCGCTCATCCACATCGATCATCTCGACGAACTATATACCATCATTGATATTGTTGGTGAAACCAAAAAGAAACCGCGCGTGGCTATAAGGGTGAATATGGACACAGGTATCCATCCTATATGGGACCGCTTCGGATTCAACTATGAAAATGGTCAGGCATGGGATGCTATCAACAAAATTATAAGTTCCGGTAAAATGGAACTTACCGGGCTTCATACACATATCGGCACTTTTATTCTCAGCCCTAATGCTTACGGTGTTGCTGCAAGCAAACTGGCTGACTTAGCAGTTGAAACGCAGCGGAAATTCAACCAACCGATCCGGTACATTGATATGGGTGGCGGTTTCGCATCTAAGAACACACTAAAAGGTTCGTATCTGCCAGGAACAGACG
>CAZEDO010000242.1:0-2272 GCA_964511085.1 uncultured Lentimicrobiaceae bacterium | reverse complement strand
GAAAAAATGAAAAAGTTCTTATTTATAGAAACATTGATGGTATTTGCCCTCATGTTTTTGCCCAATGTTCTTTGGGCAGCCTGGGATCCGGGTATGACTTGCAGTTACTCGATCGCATACTCCGTAACTGCTACAGCCAGAGATAACCGGGGAATTGCATTAAGTCAGGATGGCCAGTATCTCTATCTGGGCTACAATAACGGACCTGATTTCAGAAGAATTCAATTAAGCAATGGGAGCAATCTCGGTGGCAATACGATTGATCGGGCAAAGAATATTGCGATTGATGACCTGGGAAGAGTTTATACGACCGGACCAGATGGGAACCCGATCAAAATATTTAGCAGTGATCTCATCACGCTTCTTTATTCAATTCCAATGACAAAATGTGAAGGAATTGCTGTAAAAAGGGAATCAGGTAATTTGTATTTATATGCAACTGAAAGAAATGATGGCACTGTATCCCGATTTTTATTAGCGGAAAATGGCATGAGTATCACAGGCCATACCCTAAACGGCCTTGATGGTGACGGAGTCGTATCGATAACCGGAGGAAGCGGTATTCGTGGAGTAGCAGTTGGCCCGGATGGTAAAATACTCATCGCGAATCCGGGGACAGGAATAATATCAAAATTAAACGCAAATGGAAGTGGACAGGCAGATTATCATTATACATCCAATGACAATCCATATTATTTTGCAATCATGGATGGGCAGGTATTTGCCACACATGGAAATTACCTGGGAGGCACCAGGGTTTCGGTAATAAACTATATCGACATGAGCCTTCTTGGAGCCATTGTTCCTCCTTTTGCTGCCTTAGGATTGAAAACGACTGACGCAGTAGATATGATCAGTGGAATAGCAGCATTTCCCAATAATAATGGATTTTATATTACCTATGAAGATGGTTCTGCTTCAGACGATAGCTTCAAAGAACCTGTTATTAAAGTGAGTTTTCCTCCTGTGCATAACGTAACCCAAAACACCTATTTTAATACCATTCCATTGGCCATTGCCGCTTCTTCAAATGGCGACATCATCGAAGCGGATGCAGGGACATATATTATTCCGGCAGGGACACAACTTAATATTAACAAACAAATTACCTTACGGGCAAAAGCAGGATTATCATCAAAGCCGGTAATTACAACTAGTTTTTCAAGCTGGACGGGTTGTGCAATACAAATTGCGGCAAATAATGTCGTTATTGACGGTTTTGAAATAACAAGCTCCTGGGCTATCAACAAGAACCCGAATTACCTTGTCGGGGATTATTATTCAACGAGCAATGGCTGGACTGTTAAAAATTGCAATATCCATCAGGGATATCGCGGAATTATGGCCAATGGAAATAATATTACCATCCAGGGAAATGAAATTCATGAAACATGGAACGATTGCATTGATTGTGAATATGGGAAATGCGACGGGCTGAAAGTGACCCAAAATTGGTTACATTCGGAACACACCGACAGCGGTGCAAAACCTGCCGGCATCACTTTCAATTGTGACGCTACAGCCGTTTCTAATGTTGAAATATCTTATAATTACTGTAATTCCTGCCGCACCTTTATTGATTTTCAGCACAACGGTGGAACAGCGCCCGGAAATCAGATCCTGATCATGCATAATACCGTAGATTGGAACCTGACCACTTTACCACCCGTTCCAATTTCGAGTGCCGCCATTGCTCAGCAGATGTCAATAGCCTTTTGGACTGGTAGCGGCAACTGGAATACATCAAAAATTACAATTCGCGACAATCTTTTTTCACGGCAGAAATGGTATGCAATTGTCAACACAAGCGGTTCCCCCGGCCCATTGGTCGGAAGTCTCAATCTTAGGAACAATTTATTTTATCAATGGTATTTAGTTGATTCTTATTACCCAAGCAACGCTTACCCATTCGAATGGCCTGCCGCCAGAGGAGCTGTTGGCTGGGCGGCAACTGATGCTACTCCTACATTTACCAATAATGTATTGGGGAATCCGTTATATCAAGCCACAGGAACTACAGCCAATGCGTATTATGCACTGGCAACGGGCTCCCCGGCACATAATGCTGCCTCTGACGGTACTGACATCGGCGCATGGCAATCGCCGGTGAATAAATGGACCGGAATGGCAAGCGCCGACTGGAACACACCGGGTAACTGGAGTGGCAATGCTGTGCCTGTAGCGGATGCCGACATTGTTTTCGGTGATGCTCCGCTTAATCATTGCCAGTTGGACCAAAACCGTTCGGTGACCAATATTTTCAATGCCCAAC
>CAZEDO010000241.1:0-2305 GCA_964511085.1 uncultured Lentimicrobiaceae bacterium | reverse complement strand
CTAAAATCATTGGCTTCTTTTGAAGATGAAGAAGCTTATAACCGCCAATATTGAAAATTTATTGAATGCGAGCCGATCCGGATATCCGGACCGGCTTTTTTCTTGCTCGCAGAATACTAGCTATTCGGAGAATACAATAGTCTCCGGTTATCTGTAATCTGTAAAATACTCAATATTCCAATCTTGTATTTCAAGGCATGTTTCTCATTGTTTTATGGAATCCCTCCAACCGGTTTAATGTCATTCCTTCAGATTTTTTTATATGTGGCCTTTTTAAGAAGTTGCCTGTCCTGGCTCAATCTGGAGATTCCGCGCAAACTGGGCCGGTAATTCCGCGCCAAAGTGGTCCACCCATTCCGCACTAAACTGGTCCGTCTATTCCGTGGCAAACTGGGCCGCCTAAAACACATTGAAGCTCTGCTGTTTTTCAAAATATAGGTTGTAAAGATCAAGTACGGTATATTTCCGTAAATCAATACATCCTATGTCAAACAAAAACATCGAAATGAGCAAATTAAGACAAATCATTAAACTTTATGCCAGTCATCATCAAGGGACACGTACAATACGTGATGCGACAGGCATTTCAAGGACAACGATACAAAAGTATACCGTACAGTTCCGTGCATTAAGAATCCCTTGGGACGAATTATCAAAACTTAGCGATAAGGACCTGCATGATTTATTTCATACAGACACAGTAATACCAGACCCTCCGGAACGAGAGAAAGAACTTTACGCCTTCTTTCCTCAGGTTGAAAAACGGATAAAACAGCCTGGAATGACTCTTTATATGCTATGGGAAGAGTATGCTGATAAACACATTGATGCCTATCAAAGCACCGGGTTTTACAAACATTACCTCCTCTGGAAAGGGCGTTCACACCCATCCATGCATATGGTACATAAAGCTGGAGATAAGATGTTTGTTGATTTTACAGGGAAGAAACTTGAGATTATTGATGCTTTTACCGGTGAGATTAAAACAGTCGAGGTATTTGTTGCAATACTCGGAGCAAGCCAGCTAACATACATTCTGGCCGTGGAGAGTCAGGACATATCAGATTTTATCATGGGTTGTGAAAATGCGCTGCACTACTTTGGTGGAGCCCCTGCAGCCATAGTGCCTGATAATTTAAAGTCCGCGGTTATCAAGAGCAGTCGTTTTGAGCCCTCTATTAATCAGAACTTTGAGGCATTTGCAGAACATTATGGAATGGTTGTATTACCAGCAAGAGCATATAAACCCAAAGATAAATCATTGGTTGAAGGTGCTGTGAAGATCGCCTATAACAGGATTTTTACAAACCTGCAAGGACAAAAGTTTTTTTCTTTAATAGCCTTGAATAACGCCATAATGAGGCACCTTGAAAACCATAATAAAACATTCTTTAACGGGCGTACTTACTCTCGCCTGGATCAGTTTAATGATATGGAGAAACAAGTTCTGCAACCCTTGCCACCAATGCGTTTTGAGATGAGAGAAAATGTTCAGGTAACCGTAATGAAGAATGGGCATGTGTGTCTTCATCGTGATAAACATTATTATAGTGTTCCTTTCAGTAATGTGGGCAAAAAGGTGAAAATATTTTTCTCCAAAACTATCGTTGATATTTATTACAAATACGAGTTGATTGCAAGTCATCAGCGGATAAAGAGTCCGCACACTTATACTACAGAAGCCACTCATATGGCAACATACAACAATCATCTTTTAGATTGGAACCCGCAGCGTTTTATCGAAGATGCGCATAAAGTTCACGAAGATGTAGGGCATTATATTGAATTGGTGATATCAAAAAAACCACATCCTGAACAGGCATATAAATCATGCCAGGGGATACTTTCATTTGCAAAGCGTATCGGGAGTGAAAGGCTCATCAATGCCTGTAGGCGTGCACATCAGTACGGAGTGTATCATTACAAAATAATAGAAACCATTCTACAAAGGAATCTTGATCAATATGACATAGATGACGAAATCCCTCCAATGCCCGCTCATAATAACATTCGCGGAGAAGAATATTACAAATAAAATGAAGTTAAATTTTTAAAAACGAATTTATGATGAATGAACAAGTTGTAAAAAAAATGAAAGAAATGAAGTTCTACGGTATGCTCCGTGCCTTTGAAACCAGCTTGGAGTCAGATACATTGAATGCTCTTACAAAGGACGAAATGATTGCGCACCTGGTAGAAGAAGAGTGGGATGACCGATGTAACAGGAAGATTGCTCGCAATATGCAAAACGCAAAGTTCCACTACAAGGCATCTATTGAACAGATGTACTTTGATACAGACCGCG
>CAZEDO010000240.1:0-2335 GCA_964511085.1 uncultured Lentimicrobiaceae bacterium | reverse complement strand
GGGAACGCGTGCCAGTCTGTCAATAGATAATTTTATTCATGTGCTAAAGCCAGAAAAATAAAAATCAGGCGGAATAAAACAAAAACAAGTACTTTAGCCAATAAATAAAGCGCAAGATGAAAAAAGCAAATACTTCAGCAGCATTTATCATAATTCTGGCGATAGCTGGATTATTCAGTATGAACACTTTTGCCCAAAATCAAAAACAACTTTGGGGATTAGCCTTTGGCGGGCAAAATACATCAGGTGTTATTTTCAAAACCGATGGGTCGGGAAATAATGAAATGGTTAAACATGATTTTGTTTCTCCGGGAGGAAACCCTTATGGCTCGTTGGTGCAGGCATCGGATGGAAAGCTTTATGGCATGACCTATTACGGAGAAGCGCTCAATGCGGGAAGTTTGTTTCAATATGATCCTGCTACTGCCACTTATACAGTAACGTATAATTTTGATTTTGCAGATGGCCGCTTCCCTGAAGGCTCCTTAATTGCGGCATTGGATGGAAATCTTTATGGAATGACTAATGCAGGAGGAACAAGTACTACAAACGATAACGGGGTATTGTTTAAATATAATCCCCAAAGCAGCACATATACCAAATTGTTTGATTTTGATGGAGCCACCACCGGAAGCACGCCTTCTGGCGCTTTATTGCAGGCTTCTGATGGAATGATGTACGGTGTGACCTATCAAGGCGGTGCAAATAATATGGGCGTTTTGTTTCAATTTAATCCTGGTAATAACGCCTTTGCGGTAAAGATTAATTTTGACGGTGTGGAAAAAGGACAAAATCCTTATGGCTCGTTGATGCAGGCTACGGATGGAAAAATTTATGGAATGACCAAATATGGTGGATTAAACGAGTATGGCGTTTTGTTTCAATTTAATCCCCAGAATAACAACTTTACAAAGAAACTGGATTTTGACATGGTAGCAACCGGAGGCGATCCTGATGGCTCATTGATAGAGGCTACGGATGGAAAGCTTTATGGAATGACTGAAGCAGGGGGTGCAAATAGTGCGGGTATTATTTTTCAATATGATCCTGTTACCTCTGCATTTGTCAATAAGTTTGATTTTAATGGCTCAGTCAGCGGAGGTTCTCCTTATGGCTCTTTAATGCAGGCTTATGATGGTAAACTTTATGGAATGACGAATTCCGGTGGGGCAAATGATCGGGGCGTTTTGTTTCAGTTTGATCCTGTTACATCCTCTTTTACTAAAAAGCTTGATTTTGATGGAACTAATGGACGTAATCCGTATTATACTCAATTGATAGAGATTTCGGTTACAATTTCTACTTCACCCGTTAGTCTGACCAATTGCCTGGGAGGTTCCCTTGGCGTCCCTTTTACTATTTCAGGAGCTTATGATGCCGGTAATGTATTCACTGCACAGTTGTCGGATGCGGCGGGCTCATTTGCATCGCCTGTTATTATCGGCAGTCTCACTTCTACCTTTGCGGGCACAATTGACGCGATAATTCCTGCGAACACTCCTCCTGGTAATGGATACAGGATTAGGGTTGTTGGTAGTATTCCTGTGGTTACTGGCAGTAATAATGGAACCAATATAACAATAAACACTCTACCGGATGTCAGCACTACCTCAACAGCACCGACTATTACGGCAAATCAAACCGGAGCCGGATATCAATGGTTGAATTGTAATAGCGGTTACGCAATCATTCAGGGAGCAACCAATCGAAGCTATACAGCAACAGCAAACGGGGCATATGCAGTAATCGTTACATTGGATGGCAATGGCTGTTCTGATACATCAGCTTGTGTGACCATCAATAATATTGGTATTGATGAATTTTCAAACCATCATCAATTTTCTGTTTATCCGAATCCATTCAGAGGAAATATTACCATCATCAACCCTGAGAAATCCGTAATAGAAATTCTGAATATCGAAGGACAGATTCTTAAAACGGTCACCAGCGATAGCAAAAAAATCACCGTTGATCTGGAAAATCTGCCGGGTGGTGTTTATTTTATTAGAGCCAGGACTGACAAAGAAGATGTGACAAAGATGATTGTCAAAGAGTAGGCGCACCTGAAAGGCAGATGGTTTATCGTTCCCTGTTTTAATCAGTCGTTATTCCGGGCAAAGTATAGCTAAGCGGCATTACAAATGCCGCTCAGCCGGTAATCAATCGTTATCCTGGGCTAAGTCATCATCGGCAACTCCTTCCACATTTTTTTACCAATTAGCTCGGCTATTTGAGCGGCATTACAAATGCCGCTCAACCTGATGCTGCTTGGAACACAGGTTCAGCCGGGATAATGACTGTAGTATTTGTATAAGGTGAATTCATCTGTTAACAA
>CAZEDO010000239.1:0-2353 GCA_964511085.1 uncultured Lentimicrobiaceae bacterium | reverse complement strand
CTTCGTCCGTTTTGTGGAGCTTAAAATAGATATCAACCGCGGTTGAATAAAGGATGGCAGCATTCTCAATCTTATAGCTTCTGATACCATATGCCAGCCCACTATCGACGAAATTCAATGCCTCCTGATACCTCTCCTGTTCATCTGATATGATCGCCAGATTCAACCAGCAATACTGGCATCGCAGACTGTCATGGTCTCTTATGGCAAGGGAGTCGGCCGTTCTGAGAAACCAGGTCGCCCGGTTAAGGTTACCCCAGGTCATGTATGCCGCCCCGATTACCGATAACATGTTTACATATCCGACTGGTGAAAAAGTGCGATATACATCACGACTCTTAAAATAGTAGGTTAGTGCCTGGTTATAATCACCCCTCAACATATAATAACCTGCAATTGAATGATAACATGCCGCAATGTTTTCAAAGGGACCTGTTTGCAGATACCTGTTCAGTTTTATCCTGTAATACTTAAGCTTTTCTTCCTGCCATCCCAGTCGGGTGAAGATGTTCCGTATTGAAAAAAGATAACTGTTGAAAGGGAAAATGCGCTTTGATTTATCGAATTCTTCGATCATCTCCCGGAACTTCACCAGTGCTGAATCAGGTTTATTATTCTTTAAATACCGCTGGCCGTCAATCATGAGCAGATAGGGTTTTGGATCTGCTGCATGGATCTTTTTATTCAGTGTCAATAGTTCGGTGATAAGTTTGATAGTAGTATCGGGGGGATAAAGATTATAAGCAAAATTCACCAATGCATCGAGGGCCCTGAAACGTTGAATTGGGGGAACATTCTTCTTTTTAGCATTTGAAATGATTTCATTCATGAAGGGTTCGGTATACTTCTTCTGGGCTTGGTTTGTCCCAACCATTATCATGAATGCATACAGGATAAGTACAGATTTTTTCATGGTGAATAATAAATCACAATTAGAACTGGGGTTCCCCCGATAAACTGAATTTTCAATCACTGACCCACACCTTTCTTTTATTCAATGCAGTTTTCGATATGAAAAATAAAATGACCGCGAGGACTACGAAAACTGCTTCAGTATTTAGCATACCCTTTGGTCCCCAGTGTGTATATGCCCAACCGTCAATATAAATCATCAGGTAGATAGGGGCATTGGAAAGCGCCGAATAAATATTGTATTTGGTAACAGCAGCGCCTTTGCCAATGGCTTCCAAAACAAAAGCGCCATAGCCGGCATAAGATAATCCCATGATGACGGCATACAGAGAAGTCCAGATGATATACATGCGTTCTGTTTTCGGGGAATAAGCCATTCCGACCGCACATAATGCCCCAAGGAGCCCGAATAACAAATAGGCATTCTGTCGTTTCATGCGGTCGCAAATCCACCCACCTAAAATACAGCCTGCCGCTGAAAGCAATCCTGCCATTATACCTGTTACCAAGGCAACGATATCAGCACCGGCATTCCAGTCTTTCGCTACTGCCGACCAGAGATTCGAGGCAGCCCCGGTACCCAGCGTTAAAAAGCAGAGGAGCATGGCCAGGATTCCCATCTTTGTTTTCAAGGTGATATAAACATCTTTAACAAGATTCCGATAGGTATTGATCATGCGATGATCACGAATGGTAGACGTTGGATCTTTCAAAAAGAAAAGGCCGAAGCAGCATAATAAACAGGTTGTGGCAAGTATTGCTGTGACCATCCATTCCTCCGGCAACCGCTGTGCAAGCCATAGTCCGGCACCTCCACCTAATCCGATTCCGCCAAGGCATCCTGCCTGAGAAAAACCGGCGGCACGTCCTTTTAATTTATCAGGAACGTCATGGGCCATCAGTCCATCGTTTGACATGCCTAAAAAGGTAATCATGAAGTTGGAAAGGATAACGATGAAAGTAAAAAGAGGTAAACTGGATTCCTTAATAGGAATAATTCCCGTTGCCAGAATCCCCAAAGTGCTTACAATATTGGCAATGAGGTACCATTTCTTTAAAGAGAGCATGGAATCTAAAAGCGGCGCCCAGATAAATTTAAAAATATGGGGCAGAACACCTGCCGCAACCAAAGCAGCTACCTTCTCTACAGAAATTCCTTCCTTCGAAAAAAGGTAGGCAAGCGTAACCGAAATATATCCGCTGATTATTCCAAATGGCAGGATCAATAATGTGAACAATGAAGGATGGACCGGGGCATGGGTTACAATGGGTTCGGAGTGGTTGGTATTTTTTTCTTGCATATGAAAGAATGATCCTATGACTAAATGGAAATATAAACCGAACAAATCTCCGTGTATATATTCTTCTTATGTGCAGGCACTTTCAGGATCAAAAGGAAAAGTTGGGGGAATACTTTGGAGGATTAAAATAATACTGATTT
>CAZEDO010000238.1:0-2397 GCA_964511085.1 uncultured Lentimicrobiaceae bacterium | reverse complement strand
AATCTGCCGATGAGACGAGTATGTGTGTATTGGTTAATGTAAAGGTGTAAAAAAACCAATGGGTTTATCGTCAAATCAAGCAAGATTCTTATCTCTGACTGCAAGGCAAATCGACTTGGAGCACAGAGTGCAGCAAATTTGCCAAAGAAGGCTTAGGCTTTCTAATGAATTGCAAAGAGCTGCTAATGCTTATAATGACCAAACCTCTGATAGAAGATTATATATAAATACTTTAAGTTCTTATTCTTCTGCCAATGGTGTAATGGGACCTGTTACTCACGATAATATTTCTGATAATGAGCAATATGAACTTCTTAGCCCGGAAAATATCTATGACAACGGTTACCATTTGTTTGTTAATGGTGTTTTGCTTGAAATGGATGGCAACGGTATGATGAGAATTGCAACAGGTGATACAGATAATTTTGATAGATTTGTAGGTGACACTCAGTATAACGTAGGCGATTGGTATGATAATAGTGGTCCAGATTTTTGGAAAATTATGAGCAAAACTCTTAATACACCAGTTATAACTGCACCGGTTGCTATCCCTATTACCTCACCTCCTCCTTCTGCAGTGGTAACAACAGGAGTGGGGACTGTAACTCCAGGTCAGGTAAACACTATTTGGCAGTATGGCCCAATTGTGCAAGACCCTAATACAGGTTATGCTACTCAAACTTGGACCAGAAATTGCACTAAAAATGAACAATTAGCTCCAGTAACGCAAGCTGTACCTATCACTCAAATCACTCAAACACAGCTTGGAACATATGATCCTGCAGATGATTTAGTAATCAATGGAACACATTTTCATGAATATACATATACTGATTATACGAATACTCAAGTAACAAGTTATGCAATAGGCGATCAAAATGAAGCACAAGCTATAACACAATTAAATGCTTTAGCAAATTTTGATACTTCAATAACAAATAATTTTATATTAATGCAAGATGTTGATATGAGCAGTAATCCTAATTGGAGTATTATTGAAAAATTTGATGGAACATTTGATGGTAATCTTCATAAAATTAGCAATTTAAATATTCAACCAGCAATGGGAACAGAAAAATACATAGGTATGTTTGGTGAAATACTTACCAATGGTAAAGTTAAAAATTTGACTCTTGAAAATACAAATATTGATGTTTTTTCAAATGTTCTTAATGGTGCTTGGAATCAAGATATTAATTATAATTATATCGGTGCTGTAGCTGGCCAAAGTACAGGTGCAATCTCAAATTGCCATGTAACAAATTTAGATATGTATATAAAAGGAGAGCCAGGTTATAGCGGACCTGGAGTAAAAATTGGCGGTGTTGTTGGTGAATCCGGTAAATATGTTAACTCAACAACTACATTAGCGGGTTTATTAACAAACTGTTCTGCAGATGGAAATATAAATTTAACAGGTGAAGGGCACCAAGTAGGTGGACTTGCAGGCTTGAGTTCAGGGGGAACTATTCAATACTCAAGTGCAGATGTAAATATAAAAACTAATACTAATGGGAATCTTAATGGTTTAGACGGAAACTCCTCTCACATTGGATCTTTAATAGGTGATATTGATAACGGCGGTAATGGAAATACTACAGGTATAGAATATTGCTATGCATCAGGATTAATAAATGGTCATCCTGGAAGCATAGCTATGGCAGATGATGCATTGGCTATTGGTCTTTCACATCCTGACACACTCTCCAAACATTTGATAAAAAATTCATACTATGGAGAACCAGGAACAGGCAATAACCCACCAACAACCCTTGGTGTATATGATGGGATTATAGATCCAGGCCCTAACCCTGCAAATGGTGGGAAAGCCCCCGATGCAGGTGCAACTTGGAATGATATTAAAAATGCAACGGCAACTGTAGGCGGCCAAACAATTAATGTTTGGAATCCTAATGGGACACTAAATACAGCTGCAATAAACACACAGTCAGGAACTTTCCCTACTAAAAGGGTAACTACATGGACAGAAACAGAAACAAAAACCCACGATGCAGGCGTTAATTATGATGGTGCGGAATTTATAAATTCTACATTTGATCCTACTACTCTTGAACCAGGCTTGAAAGACGGTACAATCAAACTTGCTAAACATGCCGACCCGATGACACAAGAAGTTATAAGCCCAGCAGGTTCAAATGAAAAATTCGAATATGTTGATTGGAGACTTGTTCCAATTATTGCAGATGATTTGTACGAGGCAAATGATGAAAAAGCTCAACAAATGTATGAAAAAATTACAAGAGATGTAAACACTCAAGACAAACAGCTTCAACTTGAACAAACCAGTGTTGAAACTGAATACAACGCTGTTCGAAGTGAAAAAGAAGCTGTCGAAAAAATTATTGATAATAACGCCAAATCTTCTTTCAAATATTT
>CAZEDO010000237.1:0-2440 GCA_964511085.1 uncultured Lentimicrobiaceae bacterium | reverse complement strand
TTCCTGCGGGCTTTCTGATGCGCAAGTTTCAGATTATTATAGTCTGCGATCTTTTCAAATAAATTACCTACTCTTTTCATTTACTCCTTCTTAATTTGTCCAGAACCTTCGGTTGCCCTACCAGCACTTTAACGGACGTCCATATATTTTGCCAAGAGGCAAGGATATTTAACGCATTCAAGAAGTACAACTGAGTGCCAATGTTCTGATTCGCATTGCCGGAATCGTTATTCAGATTCCAATTGAAAGCCCCGGCATTCGTACCATTGTTCGCATTGCCGCCGAAAAACGCCACTCTTCGCTAAATACCCTATATTTTAAAGAACAAAAAAATACGCTTCGCATAATGTGCGGCAAGTGCCGCAATTTCTTATTAGAAGGACAACCGAGCGCCAATGCTCTGACCCGCCGCGCCGGAACCGTAATCCAGAAACCAACCGAAAGCCCCGGCAGCCGTACCAAGGGACGCAGAGCCGCCGAAAAACGCCACCCTCCAACCCGAAGCCTGATAATAGTAGTCCGATGGGTAAGTAGAGGACGAACCTCCAACCGATGCAGGGAGTATAACCCTTGAAGAGTTTACAAGGGTTTTCTGCCAACCGTCAGAAGCGGCAAGGGTTACGCCAAGATAGTCGTAACCTTCGCTTGTATTATCAGCCCAAACTGCTGAATTGTTACTTACATAAGGGATATTATTGTTAATGTTGATACCGTCAACGATCTTGTAAATATGTCCCCAAAAGTTTGAAATTCCCCTGTACTTTGAATATCCTGTTGCTGCGACCGTTGCACTTGATGTACTTGCGGCGGCGGCATTCTGCCCGGTTGCATTGCCTATGCTGTTGCCTAATCCCGTGGCCACAATTGGGTAATAATTGTTATATGCAGCCCAATCAGAGACATTAGTAATGCCCGAAATGATTAACTGAGAATTAAGCGTACCGTATTCGACAATGAAAAGTATCTGAATGGCGTTCACTAAATCGTAATCCATTTGCCGCCATCCGATTCCCCTTTTAGCTGCCATAAGCCTGCCATTTGCCCTGGTAAAGTTTGTGACGGGCCTGAAGCCAGACACACTTGAAAGCTTATCATTAGTGGGAGTAATTGAAACCCCGGCCTTATAATCCCGGTATGCACTATCAGTAGTGGCATCCCATAATACAGCTTCATACGCCCCTATGTAACGGTAATCCTTGTACGCCCCATCTTTGATAAATGCTGGATGCCGGGTGTAACCTGGTATGCTGTCAAGAGAGATGTTCCAAATATGGTAATTCCCGTTTTTTTGGTACTGGTAATAAAACTTGGGAATCTGTACCATTACCTGTCCGTCTGCCCCGGTAAGTGTTGAAGCTGCCCCGTTTTCCTTGTACGCCCAATCCGTTGCACTCAGGTAGTATTGAACCGCCCCGGCATCAGATAGAACACAGCCGCGCATTTTACTCTGAACAGGTAAAAGCAAGTCACCGGGAGAAGCACCCAACGTTTGACCGGCCAATGTTCCCTGTCTGACATAGGTATCAGTTACCTCATTCCATGCAAGGCCCTGAAAGTTGGTGTTACTTGAAGCTGAAAGGTTGATCCAGGAAGTGCCGTTGTAGTAATTTAACGTGTGATCTGTCTTGGCATAGAGCATGCCCTCCTTCGGTGATGATGGGGCCGACGCAGATGGAATTAATTTGATGGTGTCTGTTGATATTTTAGGGATTATTGCTGTTCCCGTAAAAGTCGGTGATGCAATCGGAGCAAATTTTGCATTTGCCTGAGTCTTAGAATATGGAATAGTTTTATAATCAGTCTGTGCTGATACGTAAAATGAAAGTATAGCGAATATTAGGATAAGATACTTTTTCATAATTAAATAGTTTTAAGGATTGTAAAATTTCCGTCCGATCTGGTAATTGCAATAGCTCCTAAAACACTGCCCGCCTGTGCTGTAAATGAATACACAGAATCTGCTGAAGCTGTAGCTCCCAATATTGTTCCGGCAAAAATACTGTCTGTAATGACTGTTACCGATTTAGCCCCGGATGGTATTGTAGTGCTCGTTGCATAAGTAGCCATAGATGGCGTATCAGTAGATGTTGGCGCTGGAATAATTGTAACATGTTGTTTTAATGCCAAAAGCATTGTCGTTATGTCAGAATATGTCGTCGCCCCAATAGGATCACCATTCAATAAAACTATTTGCGAGAAAAACACTTCCTTATTGAACGAAAATTCGTCAATATTGTCAAATCTCCATCCTGTCCCGGTGACATCCATTCTTACCCACGGTGCGTTTATGTATCTCGTGCCAGTTATGGTTGTATTATTTGACGCCAGAAAATCTATCTGCACCCTGCTATTAACAGTGTCTATGGTTAAATTAACTTTATTCATTGCTTTGAATTTTAAACAAAGATAATGGGAGTGAAATGGAAAATCAATTACTTGC
>CAZEDO010000236.1:0-2468 GCA_964511085.1 uncultured Lentimicrobiaceae bacterium | reverse complement strand
GACATTTAAAGCCAGGGTACCTGAACTGATATTCAAATTTCCGGCCAATCCTCTGCTGGTACTTGGCATTGTAACTACTGCAGAATTTTGAATAGTTACATTTTGTGGCACTCCTGAAGCAGCAGTAGTGGCATTTCCTGTCCATTCTGTACCTACACCATACGTTGTATTGTAAACCAAGGTTGATGATCCACCATATACCGGAGCATTGGTAGAAATATAACCACCTGAATTTAATTGTAGCGAACCGTTTACGGTTATAGCAGTAGAAGCGGCTAATTGCGCTGCTAATGTTAGCGTCCCTCCAACAGGTATTGCGCCAACTGCCATGTTTAATTGTGCTCCTGAACCTTGGATAGTTAAGTTTTGCGGAGGCGAGCTTACAGGCCAGAATACCTGTCCTGATGATATTCCATATAATGAAGTACTATTATTCATTATTAAAGTACTTCCGGTTGCAGCATAAGTAAATGCAGTTCCAGAAGCATATCCTCCTGCATTGACTTGAAATGTGCCATTAACAGTAGTGGTACCTGTTCTTGTTAATGATGCGCCTGTATAAACGGTATGACCTGATGCAATAATTACATTATCTGTGGCTGTGGGCGCAACTCCACCTACCCAGGTACCTCCTGTTGCCCAATCACCGCTTGCAGTGGAGGTGATAGCTGAAGAAACTACTGTCAAAATTAACTGACCGGAAACAACTGAAAGTGATGATGAAGTTCCTGCTGCTGTGCCACTGCCATTAACTGTTAATGTGCCTGGAGTACCAGAAACACCGGTAGCTGAACTAGCTTTTGCAATTAATGTATAAGTTCCTGCAGCTAAAGCAGAAGTTGTTGTAACCCTAACAGGAGCACTATTCAAGGCTAATGCACCGGCAGAAGCTCCAGTAACTGTAAGCGGTGCTGTTGCGCCTCCTCCGTAAGCTGTAAATGTTAAACCACCTGTTGATCCTAAAGTGAGTGCTTTGGTACTCGAAACAGTAAGCGTTCCTGTTGTAATACTTCCTGTAGCCGAAGCTTTTAATGTTTGAGTCGCACCTAATGCTAAAGCAGTAGTTAATCCTATAACATCAAATGTACCGGCTGAGCCAATGGTAATAATTGGTGAAGATGAAATTGAACCGGTAGTAGAAAGGGCTAAGGTTCCTGCTGTGATTGTGGTATTACCTGAATATGTATTTGCTCCTGACATTGTAAGTACACCTGTTCCTGAACCTGCTTTCGTAAGGTTTAGTCCAGAGCCACTTATTATCGAACTTATTGTAACACCTCCTGTACCATCGATATTAATTATATTTTCTGTTACATTACCTAATATAACACCCATAGCTGCTACTGCTTGATTAGCTTGGAGCGTTAGGAGACCTGTTCCATTATTTCTTACTATAACATTTGAAATTGAATTTACAGTTGTGCCATACAAACGAAGATTACCTACTACTGTTGTTGAACTATTTCCAATATTTGTAGCTGTTGTTCTCGTAGCATCAGTGTAAACAGCTCCAAGATTTAAGCCATTACCTGAATTGTTCATATTTATCCCAAACGTAGTACTTGTAGAATTATTTGTAAAAGTAGCAATACCTGTATTGGATAAAGCTATCCCAAAGGAACCTGCCATTGTACTCGATACCCAGTTTGCTGTAGTTAGCCATGTGCCTGTTGCATTTGAACCATAAGTGCCATTCTGTCCCCAACTCTTCCCACTCACCATCAGCACCAAAAGCAGCACGCTTAAAAACTTAAAACCAGCAGTAAATGTTGTATTGCTCATGGGCTGCCGCATTACATTAAACAATGATTTACTGAAAGCGGGAGCAGCAAGCGGGAGGCTGTGGCGGTTGAGGTGTAGTGTGTGTTTCATTGGGTTTGTGGTTTTGTGGTTAGCAGGAGTAGGAAGTTTATCAAGTAGAAAGTTCATCAAGTTCGTCAAGTAGAAAGTTTATCAAGTAGAAAGTTTATCAAGTTCGTCAAGTTCATCAAGTTTGTAAAGTAGAAAGGTATGATGTTGAATTTCAGTATAATGTTAATATGTATTAGATGAATTATTTACGAATATTCCCAAAGGGTATGGCTATGGCAGGCAGGGGCAAGGCTTGGGTTTGCCTTATGCTGCAAAGAATGTAATATGCTTAAAGATAGTGGCTTAAACGAAAATGAAGGGATTCCTGCCCCCGGTATAGGGCAAATAATAGCGTAGTGTGGCAGCAGTTGTAGTGATACGAGTGACATTGTTGTAGCTGGAAGAATGACACAAATATGAAAAAAATAAATGAGATATTTTATATTATCGAAAAATAAATATATGCATAAAGAATCTTTGTAAATCCGTGGATCATCCGTGTGTTCAGTGGATAAACTTCTCCATTGATGCGCACTGATCTATAGCACTGATAAACACTGATTTCTCCGTGCTCTCCGTGTCTCCGTGGTTAATCTTTTTTGAACCACAATAAGCAG
>CAZEDO010000235.1:0-2524 GCA_964511085.1 uncultured Lentimicrobiaceae bacterium | reverse complement strand
TGCCGGGAGCCCGCTGGACATGGAACGAAATGATTGAAAAAGCAACCGGCGAAAAACTAACGGCAAAATATTATGCTGAGCAATTTGTGAAATAGTTTATCTATTTATCACTAAAAAGCCCGCCGGTTGCATACCAGCGGGCTTTTTTATTTAATTAATTTCAAAGGAAAATGAGCAATTAGCTATCCAAAAATAGCAGAAAGAAATATGCTATTCCTTTTTAATAACCTTATCACGAATTTGGTATAACCTGCGGGCACCATACGCTGCTCCCATTGCTACCAATATAGAAAGACCACTACCAACAGGTGCTCCGCCACCAACCGGGCCATTACCGCCATTGGGAGCATTACCCCCGTTAGGATGTGGCGGGACTTGTGCTAACATTATCAGAGGAGCTGTTACAAAAAATGCGGCTAAGATTAATATTTTGAAATTCTTTTTCATAATGGTTTATTTTAATTGTTGTAAAAAGTTCCAGGTTCCAAGGAGTTTTCCGAGGAGTCAAAGCGCCCATTGTCCCCTTTTCCTGATTAATGTATAAAAACCTTCTTCACCACCGTACTTTCGTTAGTGATTACTTTAACACAATAATTTCCGGTACTTGCAAGGCTGATTTTGTTACTACCTGTTGCTGATAATTTGCTGGCAACAAGTTGACCGGAAATTGAATAAATCAGGATATCTCCTTTTGTGATGTTTTTCAGGTCAACATAAACGGTGTTCAGGTTGCTGTAAACGCTGGCGATTGAATTCTCAATTTCGTTTACCGAGAGAGCCCCGAAATGAAGTACGAACCTTTGTTCATTTTCTCCTGGGGTAAAGCTGAACGAATATGAGCTTTTCGTAAGATCGGTGAATACGCCGGTTTTGGTGTCTTCCAGGGTAACCACTGAGAAATCTCCGGTTTTTATAGCATGGATCGTGAAAATGCCTTCTTCGCCAGAAGTAAACCCGAGCGGAACTGATGAAGCCGGGGGCATACCGTTAACTGACAGTTTTACACCATTTGGAGTGACAGAATAAATTTGCGGCAATTTAGGGTTGGAAGCACTGATGATCTTATATGCATCATACTTCCCGTCATGCTCTATTCCTGCCTGCTCGTTAAAATGTATCAATGTCTGATCAGAGAAATTTGCACCAGTAGCTTCGAGAGTTACCAACCGCGGATTCTCCGATTTATAGAAGTTACCAGCACCTGAATGTGATCTTTGTTCATCGCCGAGTGTTAGGGTACCTGTTTCAGTTGCCTTTATAAAAAATCCTTGCATTGGTGGAATATACCGGGAAACGGATTGTCCTGAAAGTCCTTTTACATAGGACAGATCGTTGCCATCGGAGGCACGGATAAAGTGTACTTCGTTGGACATCCCTGCTGGAATGTCGACAGCTTCCCAATCAATTGAGGATGGGAATGGATTTCCAAAGAGGTTCCAGCCTTCATTCGTAGCAGTAAATTCCTTGCTGAAAGTGCCAAAATTAGGATAACCGGTGAATGTTACAGTATTTGAGGAAGACAAAGTTGAATAGAGGCCATACCCTTCCATAGTTATTAAAAGAGTCGCAGGAATAGTTATATCAAAATATGCACTACTTCCTTCTGCAAAACGTTGAAGGTACATTCCGGTGAAAACACCGGCAGTTGCTTCATCAACTGGTGAAGAAACCAGATGCCAGTCGGTATCATTTCCTGAGAAATAACGATCAACATAGGCGGTACCGAAGACAATTAACTTGCTATTGTTCAGCAAGGTGGCTGTGCTTGTTGCATTTGACCCCATAATTATGTTATTGCAGATTGTCAATTGAGTAACTGTCGGATAATTGGTTAATCCGGCAGGAATAATTACATTACTAACGGATGCCGGCGTAACGCCTTCATTCCAGTTGCCGGGTTTGTGCCAGTCGTTATCAATGGACCCGTTCCAGGTTATACTGGCCAATGCTTCAGTAACATAGATATCATCTATTGATAACCAGTCATGGTTTGCATCACTATGTCCCCAGAAGCCTATATAATATACTCCATCTGTTGCAGGGGTGAAAGAAACAGGTGCGATAGTATTCGCATACTGGATTGTCTGATCAAAGATCGGACCGTTGGTCATAGCAGATGAAACAGGTGAGTTGCCCCAGTAAACTGACAGTTTTTCCTCAAAATCGTTACCTGCTCCATAGGTAAAGCCTACTTCATAAGTTTTCCCACCTGTCAGTTGTAAGCCGGGTGTAAACAGCCAGTCATCCATGGCAATTGAGCTATTGCTGATAGAAGCAGAATTAGGCGCAGATGTATAGTTCATTGTGAAGGTTCCCCATTGGACTCCGTCACCATTCGTATTTTCAACGGTAAAACAGGGAGACATAGCTGGCGGAGTCAGATCGTCAAAGTTTTCAGTGAAGGGAATACTCTTGGCAGCGCAGGACGCAGTGCCGCTAACTGTTACATTTGCAGTCGGAGCCCCGGCCCCTGAATTTGAAATTGAACCACTGAAATAAGCAGGTGGCTCCGGCTGAGGGTTGA
>CAZEDO010000234.1:0-2579 GCA_964511085.1 uncultured Lentimicrobiaceae bacterium | reverse complement strand
CTGATGATGCCGTGGTGGCGGCGATGGATGTTGCCGCGGTGGTGGTTACTGTGGGTGGGGAACTTACTGTCCCGGTTATATTGATATTGTCAATTCCCCAGTAATAACCATATGTACCGGTGTAGTTCCACTTAAATTTTACCGTTGACTGCCCGGCAACAGCAACTATTGCCTGGCTGAATGACGCTGGATTTGCAGATGTGGTTGTAAATGTGGTAATCAGAGTCCAGGTACTACCATTATCAATACTATAAGATAATTTCCCTGACGATCCTGCATAGGCTAAAAAATAATGACTAAATGCAAGGTTTACTGCACTGTAACCGGTTAGGTTAAGCGTTGGTGAAATCAGATCAGCATTTTGAGAATTTCCGCTACCGTAAGCATCGCTGTTCAAATAAGCATAGTTACCGGTAAGCGCGGGATTAGGTGAACCGGTGGTAATGGTTCCAAACTGCCATATTTGTCCATTGCCCTGATTGTCGAGTTGCGACCAGCAACTTGGGATAACTCCTGCATTTGCAAATCCTTCGGTCCATGGCAATGAAGATATTACATTGCACAATGTTGAGGCATTCTGGGTAATCCCGTTTGAGTAATTATTACCTGAAGCTGCAGACCAAAGTTTGTAATAATACGTAGTACCAGCTTGCAGGCTGGTATGACTATAGGAAGTCGCAGAACCGGCATAGAGTACTGTCCCTCCTCCAGGAATTGTGTTACCTGCAACATAGGCAGTTCCATTTGCAGGAAGCCCAAAAGTTGGAGTTGTATTGAAAGCAAGAATAACGTTGTCGTTACTAACATTCTTTTGCCATAGCAGATTGATTTGGGTGGTACTGACCGGAGAAGCAGTAAGACTTACAGGATTGGCCACAGTACTAATACTCACTGTAAAAGAGATTGTACTTCCGGCCGCGGTAACATTAAATAGATTCAGCCCACCGGAAGTGCCATTTTGCAGAAAGCTTGATGGATTTGTCCCGTCGTTGATGGAAGTTCTTCCTGATCCCGATGAATAGAAAGCACTTAACGGGCTACCATTTGCTGAAGTGGTACCATTGGGGCGATAGATATAGACTTCATCAGGAGGGCCGGAAGCATTACCGGAATACGCAGGATCAATACGGTAAACAAGTAAACCTGAGCCTGGAAGAGAACCTTCGAAGGTGCCGGTTGCATTCCGGTATTCCACCACAAAAAACTGTGAAGCAGAATTGGGAGAAGCAATTTTATAACAGTTATTTGTTGAAGATGCCAGAGGGTTGAGAGTATAAGTTCCGGAAGTTGTAATCTCAGGTATGGTGGATATCCAGGTTTGATTTGCATATTTCCATTTCATGTAGGCTCCCATGTGTCCGAATCCTGATTCCATCAAATCCCACTCCTGTGCAGGTTGCAAACCATCATAGCTGTAATGGTATAAATCAGGCGCACCAATGGCGTGGAACATTTCATGACAAAGAGTTTGAACATCAATCTGGGTTTCAGGTTGAAAAGTATAATCATACACCCGCTTACCATTGATATATACATTATAGGAATACAGCGACCAGCTATGCGCCCATAAAAGGGATGCCCATGCTCCATTGCCTCCTCTTACGTTGAAACAAACATTATCGACATATCCGTCATTATCGCCATCAATATTCAAAGCCCCCGGAACAGCAGAATTAGCATTGATCCAATCAATGGCATCTTTCAATAAGATATGTTCCCTTGAAGTACGCTCCGCATCGCCATTATATCCATTTGTGTTCGTTGTTGCATTGTATGGCTGGAAATAACTGCGTAGATGGGAATCCTGATACGAAAGATTCGTATTCATCGCACAAGCCGGGTAATGGGATGAACTTACTGTAAACTGGCTGTAAGAAACATCCGTATAATAGGATTTCAAAGATATACCAGAGGTCAGATTAAATTTATCATCAAAAGTCTGACGGGTGTCAGTAAACTCGGTATCATCCGAAAACCTTATGTAAACCACAATATTATTTAACGTTCCGGTATGAGGTGCTTTGCTCGATATTCCGCTGGTTTCAGCGTGAAAGGCCCTTATTTTTTCAATTTCCTTTACCGAAATCTTAGCCCATTTCTTAATCCCTGCATCAGCCGGATTCACAGAATTGACTTTATATATAGTAGGAATCACAGCATCACCTGACACCTCCCCATAATAAAAGTACCCATCTGATGCCTGGATGATGGTATATCCTTCCTTATCATGCAACCAGTTAAAATACTCATCACCGGAAACAAAGCAACCTATTGTTTCCCCGTCGGGTTGCTTGATTGTATAAGGACTAAATGAATAATAATTAGCTGATAGGTTAAGGGCTATCAGAAAAAGCCCAAAGTTTAAAAGTAATTTTTTTTTCATTTTAATAGTTTGTTTTATGGTGGTGATCTGCCTGGTGTATCCTGGCTATATCTATTTTACTTCGTAGTTTAATTGCCGCTAAATAACAAATTTCAGCAATTCCTCCTTGATGTTCCCTCCTTCAAATATCCTATTTCCTTTCATTGTTGTCCGGCTAAATATATAACGTCCCTGACGGGACTTATTGAGCTTTTCA
>CAZEDO010000233.1:0-2641 GCA_964511085.1 uncultured Lentimicrobiaceae bacterium | reverse complement strand
AAATATTGTCTGGCAACATTTTCTGACAGATTTTTAATTGTAAGTGGGCCAAGAAAAACAGGTGACGGTTACTATGAATTCGTGACCCTTGATGCTTATAACTTACTCTACATCCCCGCTTATATTTTGGAACTTGGAATTTGGGACTTGATGAATCCGGAAATTTATCCCGTTTGCAATATAATATGTTTATAACATTAGAAATATTTTTGTTAAAGCATTATCTCTCATAAAACGAATTTTGATAAATTCAATTTTCCCCTCTAGCCCACGCAGGCAGTGCCGGATGGCTGCCAGGTCGCAATTTTTTGTCACGGTATTTGCAGAAAAGCAAATACAGCGTGCCGTGCCAAAAAATTGCTACTGTCATCCACCGGGGTCGGGTAACCGGGCGGCATTGCTGCCGCCAAGTCCCCTAAGAACTGTACGTGCGGCTTTCACCGCATACAGCTCAAGCTCTCTGAATGCGAATTCAATCACACGGCAACAAATCTGAAAACAAAAGACAGGTTATTGCGGGAATTTATAAACTTTCTTCCCACGGGAAGCAAAATAATTGCTCCATTCTTGATCGTAAGGATTAGCATCTCCTTTTATCAGTTTGTATCTGACAATAGGTATAGACATAGCCTTAAAAATTGAGACCTGTACACTCTTACCACACAATGCTGCAAACCTCCAATTTTGACGACCAATGGTTTTGAAATAAGTCTTTCTAATCCATGTTCTTCGTTTGTTGGGGTGCATACCCACAGCCCATCCCCAGAGGATTCTAAAGATATAATCATCCAGTTTTGCAAACGTATCTTTTGCTGCAACATTTCTGTGATAATTACACCATCCCCTGATGACCGGATTTAGTTGTCCGATAAGATCAGCAGCATTAGTGCCTCTGTTTTTATCAACAATATCCTTTACTTTGGATTTTATTGACGCAAAGCTGGCATCAGATGGTTTTATAAGCAGAACATCCTTGTACTTCCTGACATTTTGACCTAAGAAGTCGTACCCCTCGCTGATATTGGTAATTATTGTTTTCTCTTCTGAAAGAATGAGTCCTCTTTCGCTAAGAAACATTTCAATAGCTGGCTTGACTTTTTCTATTAGGATGTCAGGATTGCTGGCTGTAACAACGAAATCATCGGCATAACGTATTAAATGAAGTTTATGCTTGTTTCGTTTTACAAAACCTTCGCCTCTGACTTTTCCTCTCGCAGCCATATTGATGTGATGTTCTAAACCGTCGAGTGTCATATTTGCTAACGCCGGAGAAATAATACCACCTTGAGGAGTTCCTTCAGAGGTTGGAAATAACTGTTTGCCTTCGATGAACCCTGCTTTGAGCCACTGATTCAGAACCCGTTTATCAATGGGAATGTTATTCATTAACCATTGATGACTAATATGATCAAAACAGCCTTTAATGTCACCTTCAAGTATCCATGTAGCGCTGTCAGGTCTTGACAGGTGTATGAAACTTCGGGCGATTGCATCCGCACAGCCTCTGCGCTTTCTGAACCCATACGAACAGGTATCAGCTTTCGTTTCTGCTATTGGGTCAAGTGCCATCAGGTATAATGCCTGCATAGCCCTGTCCCTCATTGTCGGAATGCCTAAGGGTCGTTTCTTTCCGTTCTTTTTCAGGATATAAACCCTTTTCAGGGGTTTAGCTTTGTAGCCAATCCTTTTCAGTGTTCCAACAGCTTTCAATTTCTGACTTGATGTTTTCCAAATCACCCCATCTACTCCTGCTGTTTTCTTCCCTTTGTTTTCAGTTACTCTTTTCACTGCAAGTAATTTTGCCGTGTAGGAGTGTGTTAGAAGCCATTGTAAAGCTTTCGCTTTATTATGGCGACCTTCTTTTGTTGCCTTTACGATACGTGATTGTAATGATTCTACTTCGCTATATGCCTTTCGCCAGTTTACAAGCGGCCAGGCTACAGAGAGTGTTTCAAGTGCACATCGTTTGTTTCGATTCATTTGCTTTCCTGAATTTAAATTTTACTACAACTTTCTCGTAATAGAGAACCAGATGGAAGTCAGCCTGTTTTCACAGTAAGGTATAAACCTCTATCCGAGCCATTACAGCCCGACATTCGCTTTCTCCATCCTCCTTTACCTGCACTATATTGTATTCGTCTTACGGCGAACCTACCCTGATTTCTCAGGGAATAATACAGGCTTACCACGTTACGCATGGATAACAAAATGGGTTAGGTTCTGCTTCGCCCGCCGGAGGATCAACGTCCCTGTATGATAATAGCTTCTTATCATACCTGTCCTCGTACCTTTTGGTCATAGCGTGTCAGTATCTTTCGCTATTTGTAAATTACGACGTGATACGCAGTTAGCATATGTTAACCATACCATCCAAACCAAGTCCCTGCCAGTAGATACTTCTGGCAATGAATAAACCTCACGGCTTATCGTTACGAACTTTTGTCCCGGCAGCTTCATACCCCTCGCTCGCGCAAGACGCATGTGCCGGTAGGTTACTTGTGAGGGAACACAAGGTTAGATCAAAAGACAAACAACATAACTAATTGAATATCATTGTCCAACACTTATCCACGCGCCCTCGTGTCGCACAAGTTACTTTACATAATAGGCTCTTATGGTCTTGGTAGAAAGCCCATAAGCC
>CAZEDO010000232.1:0-2647 GCA_964511085.1 uncultured Lentimicrobiaceae bacterium | reverse complement strand
AAAAATACTGTTGTCCGGTAAAACGAAGCAGAAAACATTAAAATGCTTGACATATCTTGTCCCTACGGGACTTCATTGCATTGGGGGTTGCTTTTTACTCTACCAATATTTAGCCCCTGACGAGGCTGTCCCATAGGGACAAGATATTGGTAGAAAGTGAATTATGTATCCATTAAAAGTCCCATAGGGACGAAATATTATTTTAACCTGTCATCAATGTTTTAAAAACAGAAAATACGAATGAAAAGGAAACACAAACTACTTGTACACCTGGCATTCTGGATATACATCATAAACCAGATGCTTTATCCTTTGTATATCAACAAAACGGAGGATTACTATTTTATCAACCTGATCGAAACCTTTGTACTTGACCTTATTGGCTTTTATACCATATACTTGTTACTGCCATTCCTTTTCAGTTACAAAAATAAGCTCAAAAGCATCGCTGTTGGCCTGTTCCTTTTGGTTGTTATAGCCGGGTTCAGGTACTATGTGGAGTTTTTTTTCTGGACATATTTGATGCACTCGCCGCCCAAGGTTATGGAATGGCTCTCGTATTGGTTTTCTAACAATCTCAGGTTGGCCTTTATATATGCCATTTACGCTTTGCTCATCAAATTAGCCATTGACTGGTTCGAGTCTCAGAAACTAAGGGCCGAACTGATAACTCAAAACCAGACCAGCGAACTGGCCTTGCTCCGCTCGCAGGTAAACCCGCATTTCCTTTTTAACACGCTCAATAATATCTACTCCCTTGTGTATAAAAAATCGGATGATGCCCCGGAGGCCGTAATGAAACTATCGTCTATCATGCGCTACATGCTTTATGATGCAGCGGCGGAGAGAGTTCCCCTTGATAAAGAAGTTGAATATCTGCAGAGCTTTATCGAACTTCAGAACCTCCGCCTCAAACAAAAGAACTTCGTGGAGATGAATATTCAAGGCGAAATGGCAGGCCGCATAATAGCCCCGATGTTACTGATCCCATTCGTTGAAAATGCCTTTAAACATGGAAGCCGCAATGTGGCTAATCCGGGGATTATTATTCACCTGTTCGTTGAGCCGGAGCAATTGCATTTTGAAGTTACAAGCTATCTGCGTAAAAACGAATCGGTTTCTTCCGACAAAGAAGGTGGTGTGGGCTTGAACAACACAATACGCAGGCTGCATTTGATATACCCTGACAGGCATCATCTGGATATTATCCGTGGAGAAGATACCTTTACAGTTAAACTGATAATTGAAGACAAAAAATGAAGATAAATTGTATAGCCATTGACGATGAACCCCTGGCTTTAGATATCATCCGCGATTACTGCAGCAGGATACCTTTTTTGAACCTGTTACAAACTTTTGATAACGCTGTGGATTCAATCGAATATATACGCGACAACAAGGTTGACCTTATGTTCCTTGATATACAAATGGAAGAACTCACCGGTATTCAACTACTCAATGCCCTCAAGACCAGGCCTTACGTGATTATTACTACTGCCTATGATAATTTCGCCATACAAGGATTCGAACTTGATGTAATGGATTACATGCTGAAGCCAATATCCTTCGAGCGATTCCTAAAAGGCGTGAACAGGGCGAGCGAACGTATCCTCCCCGATTACCGGAAAATCGAAAAACAGGAAGTAAAAAGTGAAGCAAACACGGAAGAATCCTTCTTCTTTGTTAAGACAGAGACACGCATCGAAAAAGTAGAAGCATCAGAGGTAATGTACGTGGAAGGAATGGGCGATTACTGGCGGATAGTTACGAAGAACAAACGCATTATGACACTTATGAATGCCCGGAAGATAGAGGATATACTCCACGAACCTCAGTTCTGCAGGGTTCATAAATCCTTTTTTGTTGCATTGGACAAGATTGACTCTATCGAACGCAACAGGATCAAAATTTCAGACCAACTCATCCCGGTAAGCGACACCTATAGAAATAACTTCTTCGCTCTGATCGAAAAGAGAAAGATGGCGTAGTGAAAAAGTAGAAAGTAGAAAGTAGAAAGTAGAAAGTAGAAAGTAGAAAGTTTGTAAAGTAGAAAGTTTGTAAAGTTTATAGCCTGATTAAAATTTTATCAATTTCGATTGTTATGATGTTCAGCCCTTTCAGGGCTGTATTCGTATTTGTTTCATTTCCAGTGGCTTGCACCCACGGTTATTAAAATTAAACCCTTTCAGGGTTTTTGAGACAGAAAAGTTTGAAGGACTTTAATTTCAATAACCTCCGGTGCAACCGGAGGAAAAATATAATAATCAATTAAGAGCCCCAAAGGGGTTCAACTGTCTCTTGAAAGGAATTAACAGTCTCATAATTCTGCAAATCTGCTGCAAGGCGGTCAGTTTGAATAATTCAAATATCTGATTATAGTGCTCTATTCCTTCATATCCCTTTGTGACTAATCTGGCGAACTTTCTACTTTATAAACTTTATGAACTTTCTACTTGACGAACTTCGTCATTACTAACAGGTTAAATCTAACTGAATTCCCTGAACTGCTTGTCTTTATTACGTCCCTATGGGACTTGGGAATGCCAGGGTGGTTTTTTCTACCAATATTTCGTCCCACCGGGACGGTCCCTTAAGGGACAATATATTGGTAGAAAATGAGATAATAATTTGATAAAGTCCCGTAGGG
>CAZEDO010000231.1:0-2647 GCA_964511085.1 uncultured Lentimicrobiaceae bacterium | reverse complement strand
AAAATGATAATTCAGCAGATAAGATAGTTCCTGCGTCATTTGTTACGTACCCTTTATAATAAATTGTTGAACCTCTTGTTAAAGAAAGAAAATCTATTGAAAAAGCACCTCCCGCATCCGTTACATCATCCGGAGTTTTATTATCTGTTTCGAATACTCCGGGGGATGTACTCCATACTATTCCACGATCGGAAACCTGACTGCGGGTTGGTGTTGTGATGGTTGCTCCTAGAGTTGCTGATGCAAGTTTAACAGTACTTGCCGAAATTGGTGCAATAATTTCAAGTGCACATTGTTTTGGATTGTCAGTAGCTGTTGATGTTATATACCGGGTCATTCCACCATTATATTTAAAATCATATACCCTGAAGTAATAGATATTTGTTGCACTTGGAACAGTTACAACAACCTTTGTACCTATTCCATTATATACTGTTTGTTCACCACTACCATATGTTGCATTAGCAGTTGGGTATTCGTCATTCAATGGATCTGTGAATGTCTCGTTAGTATTTACAACAATGATTCTGTTGTCCCCGCCGCCTTCTGTGCAATCAATCGTAATAGTAGTTGGTGTAGTGGATACTATAGTTATATTATTCGCTTGAGAACCTGGCACCAGCGGAAGTTCGCCAGTTATTGAAACAGTTTTAATATAGTTTTTTGCACCGAGAGCTACAGCTCCTCCAGCAGTATTGCTATAGCTTGTAGATATCCATCTTACAAATAAAGATGCCTGGTTTCTGCACTCCGTTGGAAGAGTATAAGAATAATTTGTGTTTGATGTTGTAAGTGTAAAATTAGCTGCAGTAGTCCAGGATCCGGATGCAATTTTGTATTGAAGTGCAAAATCTCTGGGACCATTTGCAGCCGAGTATAATCTTGCTTGAACTTTAATTGAATGGTAGCCAGTAGTATTAAAAGTTGATGTTTGCCAATATTTATAACCACCAGAATTCCAACCATCAGTTTGAGCAACTGAACCAGTATATGCAATATTAGTCCCAGTCGTTGTCATTGTTCCGGCTTGTCCTTGGGTGGAGCTCAGGTTAGCCGTAAGTGCATAGCTTACTAATTGACTATAAGTCGCTTCCGCAATCAGCAGGGCAAACAACAACAGGAACAAAGGTTTTAACATGTGTGTAAAGATTTTGCGTTTCATGGTGCGAGATTTTATTTTCTTTGTTTATGATTGGTATTTATATTAATGCGTACTGAGATCAAGCGTTAATAACAGGAATTAGCCGGTCGGATTGCTGAAAGGTATCGTCAGGCATTACCTTGTAACATTTTGCAAAATAGGTGACAAAATAAGGAGGATACAAAAATCGGGCGCTAAACATTGTAGCAAATTTGAAATTTGCTACAATGTTTTTCTGTTCTGCCTGATATATAACAAATATTAATATTCCTTTCATCTTCTTTCTTGCCTTCCGCTAGCAGGGAATTTTAAATATGTGGCTCATGCTTTTTTAATGTAAGGTTATAAACCAGCCTTCTTTGCTGGCAAGGATCAATATAATCCTATTGTTCGTGAATAGATCTCACTTACCAGATTATTATTAGCAGGACAGCATAGAAGAGCAGCACTAATAAAAGTCTCAATGAAAATTATGTAATTGAGCGCTCTTTGGATTGAGCCGCAGGAATAATTGCTGTGTTTCATAAATCAAGAATGTTTGTAGAAGTGAGATCACTTTTTTTATGCTCTAATCGGCAAATAACACTTCACAGTGTTATGGAACAAGGATGCCCGGTAATTCATTTGCTGATGAAAAACCCATACTATCATTATATATGTTATATGTCACATGTAACTTATGTATATTCATTTCATATAATGTAAAGAAAGGCTTTTGCAAATAGAATGTTTGTAAGATATATCTTATTTTTATGTAAGGTATTTGCTAATTGTTATGTAGGATATACCTTACGCAGAAATACAACCCCGGGCTTTTGGAAGTTTAATCCGCGATTTAAGAAATAGGCGTATTCACATTATTCGCTTTGATATGCCGCACTTAATCCAATGCTCAGCGAGAAAAAAACCAAACAAATTTTATCATTGTTGTCCGGCTAAATCTATATTACGTCCCTGACGGGACTTATTGAGCTTTTCATCTTATTCTCTACCAGTATATTGTCCTTACGGGACAGTCCCGTAAGGACAATATACTGGTAGAACAAAAAACAAACCCCTATTGGCACAAGTCCCGTCGGGACGCAATAAATACAAGGGTTTTATGAATTTCGATAATTTTAACATGACAGTAGTGATTTCTAATTTCTAATGCCTAATTTCTAATTTCTAATTTCTAATCATTGTTGTCCGGCAAAATTTATATAACGTCCCTGACGGGACTTATTGAGCTTTTCATCTTATTCTCTACCAGTATATTGTCCTTACGGGACAGTCCGGTAAGGACAATATACTGGTAGAACAAAAAACAAACCCCTATTGGCACAAGTCCCGTCGGGACGCAATAAATACAAGGGTTTTATGAATTTCGATAATTTTAACATGACAGTAGTGATTTCTAATTTCTAATGCCTAATTTCTAATTTCTAATTTCTAATCATTGTTGTCCGGCAAAATTTATATAACGTCCCTGACGGGACTTATTGAGCTTTTCATCTTATTCTCTAC
>CAZEDO010000230.1:0-2663 GCA_964511085.1 uncultured Lentimicrobiaceae bacterium | reverse complement strand
AGTAGAAAGTTCATCAAGTAGAAAGTTCATCAAGTTGAAGGTTTGCCAAGTAGAAAGTTTGTCGAAAAAATCAGTGCGTATCACTTCAAATTCAAATTATTTCTTTTCAGAGTTTTTCAACCAATATTTTATTTTTTTTTCTTGAAATACTCTGTTACTATTTCATAACATGCACATCTTTAGCACATTAATAATTCTTGACATTTTTCTGTAAATTTAAGATAATCAACACTTTGCGCTTTTGCGTCTTTATTACTCACTTTGTTCGTGAGAATGCTTCGCTAAGTTCGCTGCGCTCATGAGAACGCTTCGCTAAGTTGCGAGAAACAAAAACTTACCGGACTATAGCTCTTGGAATTTGGATTATTTAAGAAAATGTACGGTTTAATTCTCTTTCCGGTATATGCAGGCGCATGTTGGCAATTACCGGAATCAGCTATTTATTACATCTCGTTTTCTGCTGAAAATCCCTACTTGCTTTTTGCCGTCAAATTGACTATATTTGGAGAAAACATTTGCCATGAAAGCACCAGGTCATTTTTTTAGCAATTTATTTCATCCCGCTCACGAGCAAGGGACTGTAACCTACTTTCTAAACGGATCGCCCGGTGATTATAATATCACATATACTACTAATCAATCGGTTACTTTACAGGAACCACATGTTGCTAAAAAGTGGAAACGTTCATTCACAGTAAAGGATGGCGAATTTGTTTATTTCTCTGCCCAGTCAAATATGCCACATGCCAGGCTTAAAGTGAAAATAATGGTTAACGGGAAAATATTCCGTCAATCTTTGGCGGAAGGCGATTATGCTATTGCAACTGCTGCAGGCTGTGTTCATTGCGACAATAAGATTGGTTGAAAATTGAGCTTCTCTAAGAAAACAATAAGCTTTTCTGTTCTTTCGATAATTCAATTTCTCCAAAGAATTTGAAAATATTTCTTGATAAATTTCTTATTGCTGGTTAATAAAAAAGTTTATAACCTCTTGGGAAGTTCTATAATGGGTAGTGTTAATTTTTCCTACTTTTGACTTGGGAAGGATCGTGATATTCAAAGATGTTAAACTTTTAAAATTTCATACTATGAAAAATCGTTTACGGGAAACAACCTTATATCTGGTTTTCTGCGCTGGATTTTTAGCAATCAACCTCCCGATGGTCGGGCAAACATTTCCCGAACCATTCAATCTTTCAGGTGGAACTTATTCATTTACCGAATGGGATTCCGCTTCACCATCAGGCACTTTCCCGCCAAATATGATTTTTCATTTTGTGTCCTCAAATCAACTGGCACCATTTTATTCTGATGGTTCTTCCGATTATGACTGCGGTTATAATCATACCAAGCGACCACGTATCAACGGCCTCCTGGGTGATGGGATCAGTATCCTCACTACCAGTTCTTCCCAATACAATAACTGCGACTCAGGCACTGCTGCAAGCCGTTTTACAGGTGAGGTATTAGTGGCTCTAAATGCCTCATCCAGAGGCAATATTCAGGTTCAGTGGAAAGGTGAAACCGTTGCACCAGGCGATGGGAACGGAGATCCCTTAAATCCAAGAATATGGAATCTCAGGTTGCAATACCGTGTGGGTAGTTCCGGTCTGTTTACAGATGTTCCCGGCCCTGTTGAATATATAGCTTCTACAACAGCTGGATCTCTTCTTACTTTAGGTCCATCATTGTTGCCTTCTGAATGCTGGAATCAGCCATTGGTGCAGGTGAGATGGATTTATTTTGAATCATCCGCAGGCGTGGGAGGAAGCCGCCCTAAACTTAGGCTTGACGATATTGAAATAAGCAGTGATGTTTATCAGGGTATTAACAATCCATCAAATGCTTACGGGTCTTTCGATATTTATCCCAATCCTGCCAGCGGACAATTCACAGTAAAGACTGATGTTTCATTGCAGGGTACAATTAAAGTATTTGATATTCTGGGGAAGGAATTGCTACAGAAGTCATTCAGCTCTCCTATGAATACTATTAATTGTTCCGGCTTGCCTGCCGGTGTTTATATTGTTCAGGTGGCTGATGGAGAAAGAGGCCTTCTAAGGTCAAGGAGATTAATTCTCCGCTAATTTATCCTTTATAGACCGGTTTGGAAATTACAGGTAGCTTTTATTATAATTGGCGTGGCTCATGTAGCAGTATGCTATAAAAGTTTTAAGTTCCCATGTCCTGAATTTCAAGAACCAAACTGATTCTTCCTAAAATACCGATACAGAATTTTGGATACTTTTTCAAGAACAGTATAACCCGTTCAATATTTCCTGTAAGTTATTGAAATGTTAAGAAATCATTAATATTTCAGCTTCAAACACTAAACTTAATAGAGAATAAGAACAATAGCAGCAAGGATTTTTTGTAGATTAGCTATAACGAATTGCAGTTATAATCAGGCGGAAGTTGCATACTACAATAGCGGGCATTTGTATGCTACGCATTTATTTTAGAGACGGGTACGGATATGCGGTATATACAAGAGCTACCAGACCATAAAAGTTCAAAAACAACTGAAATATACACCCATGTAAGCACAAATAGCCTCTAAAAAATAAAAAGCCCGTTTGATGACATGAAAATTTGTTTAATATATTTGACTAAGTACATGACAAAAATAGGCAACATTTTCTAAAATTGTCTAAGTTGTTCAA
>CAZEDO010000229.1:0-2732 GCA_964511085.1 uncultured Lentimicrobiaceae bacterium | reverse complement strand
TATATTGTCGGCTAGTTCAGTAGCCGATGAAAATGAAATATTACTTTGTCCCATTGTTTGCATTTACCGTGGAGGTTGAAAATGTAAATTTAATAACGTTTAAATTTCTTTGTCAGCAGGAGCCTGCCATTCGTGAAGTTATTCTATTCATCGAAATGCTTCTTTAACGGCTTCATTTAAAGCGGATGAGTTCCGGGTTTCTTTTTTCAGCATGCTTTGGGCAGATTCAGAAAAAAATAAGCCACATTCAGCACAGTGGCAAAAGTTACCCATAATAAATACGGGATATTGATATACGCCGCCACCGGCTTCAATTTGTAAAACTGAAACAACATTACAATGATCATGATCCATAAGGCAACGATGTCGATCAATGCAAGACCGATCATTTTGAAATAAAAGAAGAAGAAGCTCCATCCGAAATTTAAAAGCAGTTGCATCATAAAGATCAGGATTGCCTGGTTGCGCTCTTTGCCTGACGGAAGTTTCCAGATCAGGAACAATGAAAAGCCAAGGATGATATAAAGCATAGTCCATACCGGTCCAAACACCCAGTTTGGCGGATTGAACGAGGGCTGGTTAAGCGAGGCATACCATCCGGGGATGGCTTCTGTGGTAAACATCCCGGCTATTCCGCCAACAGCAAGCGGCAAAAGGAGGGAGGCAACGAGTTTGATGATTTGATTTGCTTTCATGTTTTGGACTATTTTAATTCTTTGAGTATTTTCAAAGCTTCATCCACATGTTTGGTAGCCTGTGTTTGTGAATTGAACATATAGATTACTTTGCCCGTTTTATCTGCAACATACGTTACACGACCCGGCAGCAATCCCAATAAATTGGTAGGTACGCCGAATTGCTTCCTGAGTTTATTTCCATTGTCGCTTAACAAGGTGAAAGTAAGCCTGTGTTTTAGGGCAAATTCTTTGTGGCTTTCAACAGATTGTCCGCTAATGCCTATAATTACAGCATCCGCTTCCTTAAAAACCTCGAACTGATCCTGAAACGAACATGCCTGAGCAGTGCAGCCGGGACTGTCATCTTTCGGATAAAAATAAATTACCATGTTCTTTTTACCGATCAGCGAATTGATGTTAAACGGATTTCCGTTCTGATCGGGCAGGGTAAAGGCAGGGATCGTGCTGCCGACTTTGATTTCATTCATGTGGTTGTCTTTATTAAAAGTTAAATAAGCCGCAAACAGAAGCAGGTAAATGACGAGGTAAAACCGATAGAAATTCCTTAATTTCAGGTAGTTCCTGTTGTCAGGATACATATTTCCAAAGAGCGCTTTAAGCTCTTTCCAGAAATAGGGTTTGATATTGATGGTCCAGCTTTCGGTTTGATAAACGATTTTGCGGAATTTGCTCCGGTAAAAAGTCAGGGGCAATCCCCAGGCGAAGAAAAGAATAAGCCAGATATTATCTAAGATAAACATATGTTTCAGCTAAGGTTATTTTTTGGGGAACCAGGGAATAAAAGCACTTGTCTTTTGCACATATTCCTGGTAACCAGGTTTTGTAGTATTCAATGTTTTTTCGAGCAAGGCAACACCTGAAACTTTGATGATTAAAGCAGTCATTAAAACACATCCCAACACAGGCCAATAACTTCCTGCCGAAAGGCAGATCAACGCATAACCGAACCAGATTGCAGCATCACCAAAATAATTGGGATGACGGGTATAATGCCAGAAACCAGTGTTCAATACTTTTCCTTTGTTAGAAGGATCTGCTTTAAACCGGGCCAGTTGAATATCACCGCCAGCTTCAAAAATAAATCCAATGATCCACACGACAACGCCCATCATATCTATTATTCCAATGGTATTACGGGAGTAAAATTGTGCTCCGAGAAGTGGTGCTGAAATGAGCCACATTAAAATTCCCTGTAGTAGAAACGTCTGGAAAAAACTGATCCACCAATACCGGTTATCACCATAATCTTTCCTGAATTTCTGATACCTGAAATCCTCGCCCTTGCCCAGATTGCGCCATGCGAGGTAAATGGATAAGCGCAAACCCCAGATGGCAACCATTGTCATTAACAGAATCTTCCGGGTTTCCAATCCTTCAGTAAAAATGAAGTAAACAGCACTTGCTACCACAAATCCAAAACCCCAGAACAGATCAACAATGCTCACGTTCCTGATTTTGATGCTGATCAGCCAGAGGATGGTCATCATCAAGAGAATGGCTGCAAAAGCAAGTAGATAGATCTGAAAAAATGTCATACTGTTTTTTTTATTTAAACATTAAGGCAACGGCTGCAGTGCCGATGCCGGCATTGGCTCCGATTACCGGCGATATATCAACTACTGCAACAGGTTCTTTCCCTGTGAAATCCTTCATGTTGCGTGTGTACCAATCTGCAGCCTCCGTGTTGTGGGCGTGAAGCACGATGTAATTCCATATTTGCCGGCCTTTGCAAATGGTGTAGAGGTGCATCATCACTTTTTCCATATTGGATTGCTGACTGTAGGTTTTACCAAAAATATAAGATGCTCCGTTTTCGTCCATCGAAACAATGGGATTGATGTTCAACATTTTTGCAACGAGCCCTTTGACGTAAGATACCCTTCCGCCCCGCACCATGTATTTCAGCGTTTTCACACTGACGAAAATATGTGTATCCTTTATCCATGCCGAGACCATGGCAACAATTTCATCATGTGAATGCCCGGCTGCTACAGCCTGAGCAGCCCGCAGAACGATCAATCCAAGCGCTCCGGA
>CAZEDO010000228.1:0-2734 GCA_964511085.1 uncultured Lentimicrobiaceae bacterium | reverse complement strand
TGATAAATGGCATTGAAGTATTAAAGGTTCTTCGTGGCGATGAAGCATTTAACAGTGTACCGGTTGTTATGCTGACTTCTTCGCGCGACCCAATGGATATTAAGGAATGTTATGACAGCGGGGCTAATTCATTCGTCGTAAAACCAATTGAATTTAACTCCTTCAAAGAAGCAGTAAAAGATCTGTGTAAATACTGGCTTGTCACAAACGAATTGCATGAGTATTGAAAAGGATTCGAAAATTGCTCTGTTTGAATAAACCATTTATCAATGATTATACATAGAAGGCGGTATGAATAAGTACGATGATACACATTACAATACTCCGGTAACTTTTCATTTCTCGCAACTTAGCGAAGCGTTCTCATGAGCGCAACGAACTTAGCGAAGCATTCTCACGAACAAAGTGAGTAATAAAGGCGCAAAAAACGTTGATTCTCAGTACTATGCGATATCAAAAGAATCGTATTTAATATATTGATAATTAGCATATTATAAAATATTACCGGACTGTTGACATTAAATAATTAAGAAAATAATAGTACAATCGGATTATAAAATAATAATTAACGCTTGACTAAAAACCAAATAAAATGGAAACAGCAATTAAGATTCTTCATCTGGAAGACAACCCGGCTGATGTTCAATTAGTACAGGCAGCACTGGCAAAAGGAGAAGTCAAGTTTCAATGCTTTTTAGCCGACAACGAAACAGACTATCTTTCCCATCTTAAAGATCAAAATATTGACATTATTTTGTCCGATTACATTCTACCCGATTATTGCGGTTTGGAAGCTTTGCAGCTTGCAAAAATCCATTTTCCCAACATTCCGTTTATTTTCGTAAGTGGAATAATGGGTGAAGATGCGGCTATTGAATCATTGTTGCATGGAGCGACTGACTATGTGCTTAAAAACAAACTGGAACGGCTGCTCCCGGCTATTAACAGGGCTTATAAAGAATCGCAGGAACAAATAGCCCGTAATAAGGCAGAAGCGGCATTCCTGCAATCGGAAGAAAACTTTCATCGTTCAATTTCAGAATCTCCGCTAGGAATACGGATTGTTTCGGAAGATGGAAAAACCGTGTATACCAACAAATCCTTCCTTGATATCTATGGATTTAAAAGCCTTGAAGAATTCACAGGAACAGACATAAAAAGCAGCTATGTTGCCGAAAGTTACGCACACCATCAGGAAAGGAAAAAGAAAAGAAATAATGGATGCGAAGTATGTGAATATGAGATAAGAATTAATAATAAAACCACGGGAATCCGGGATGTAAAGGTTTCGAGCAGAGAAGTTTTGTGGAATGGAATTAAGCATTATCAGGTGATTAACCAGGATATTACCGAACAAAACAATCTTACACGGGAACTTGTTGCTGCTAAGGAAAAAGCCGAAGAAAGCGACAGGCTGAAAACATTATTCCTGCATAATATCTCTCACGAAATCCGCACACCAATGAATGCAATAGTAGGTTTCTGCGAATTCCTCAATGAACCCGAACTGCTCCCTGAAATACGTCAGAAATTTACAGAAATAATTATTCAGAACAGCAGCCACCTGCTTTCCATCATTTCAGCCCTTATTGACATCTCCACGCTGGAGGCCGGGCAGGAAAAACTTATTGAAACCGAAATAAAGCTTAATGCTACATTAAAACGATTACACACTCAATTCCAGGTTATTGCTAAAAAACGAAATTTAAACCTTAACCTGACAACTTCCATTCCTTATGAAGAGAGGATTATATCTGATGATACAAAACTCGTTCAGGTACTCACCAATCTTATTAGCAATGCACTTAAATTCACGAAACACGGACATATAGATTTTGGATATAAGGTAAAAAATAACGAGCTCGAATTCTTTGTTAAGGATACCGGAATTGGCATTCCACCTCAGATGTACGAAAAAATATTTAAACGCTTTGGCCAGGTCGAAAGTACCATTGCACGTCAATATGGCGGGTCAGGCCTGGGGCTTTCTATCTCAAAAGCATATGTAGATATGATGGGAGGAAGAATTTGGTATGACTCCGAATTGGATAAAGGTTCTGATTTTTATTTCACTATCCCATACATAAGGGCCAGAAAGAGTCCTTTGTCGGAAAATCAATATTACAAAGAAACAGAAATTGAAATTAAAGGATCCAAAACAGTTTTAGTAGCAGAAGATGAGAATGACAATTTCACGCTTATGGAAGCATTGATGCTAAATTTAGACATCAATATTATCAGGGCTATGAATGGAGTTGAAGCAATTGAAGCTTGCAAATCCAATCAGATAGACGTCGTATTAATGGATATTAAAATGCCTGTAATGGACGGTTACGAGGCAACAAAACAAATCAGGAAATTTTTACCCAATATACCAATAATTGCCCAAACGGCTTATGCAACGGCAACAGATAAGAAAAAAGCCATGGCATGCGGTTGCAATGATTTCATCAGCAAACCTTTTAAAAGAGGACTTTTTATCTCAAAAGTTAAAGAACAGCTTTACAAATAAACTTGATAGAATAGCCTGATAGCAGAGGTTCCAAATGATGGGGAATGTTTCCTGGTATCCTTGCCGAATAACTCTCAATTCCGCAAGCGGACCGGGTATCTTAACGGATTTTATATTTATTCCTTTCGCGTGAGGCGGCGCAGAATTAGCTCATAGAGCAACATTACTGACCGACTAAATTTTACTAATTCGTTGAACTGCTTGTCATTATTACGTCCCTAC
>CAZEDO010000227.1:0-2867 GCA_964511085.1 uncultured Lentimicrobiaceae bacterium | reverse complement strand
TTGATTATTTCGGTCAAAACCTGCCACCTATTCCGGAGCAAAGTAGGCCACTCATTTCGGTCAAAGAAGGCCACCTATTTCAAAGGACAATTGAGGGGTTAAAATTACATTTTTTTTCTGAGCGATTCACCTTTTAATTCAAAACGATGAGCAGAACCTGACAATCTGTCCATAATTGCATCAGCCAGGGTCGGTTCATTAATATACTGATACCATTTGTTAACAGGAAGCTGGGATGTAATGATAGTGGATCGTTTGCCATACCTATCTTCAAGAACTTGTAGCAGGGCAATTTTGACTTGGTTTTCTAAAGGTGAAAGTCCGAAGTCATCCAAAATAATCAGTGGAGTTTTTTCAAGTTGATTAAGTAGTTTGATGTACGAGCCATCAAGTTTGGAAAGCGAAAGTTTCTCTGTAAAACGGTTTATTCCTAGATATAAAGTCTTGTAACCCAAGGCACAGGCCTGTCGTCCTAGAGCACAGGCCAGATAGCTTTTTCCGCAACCGGTAGCACCGGTAATAATAATATTTTCTGCCCTTTGTATAAAAGCACAATCAGTCAATGTGAGTATCTGATTGCGGGTAAGGTTGCGAGATGCAGAACATTGGATTTGTTCAAGTACAGCATCATAGCGAAGATTACTGAGTTTGAGGTACATTTGGGTACGTTGACTGATACGGGTGAGTTGTTCTGCATCCACAGCCATAGCCATAAGTTCATGTACAGTTGGTAGTTCGTGAGAGGGCAGTGTAAGGGTGGACTGGTAGGCTTGTGCCATACCATGGAGCTTTAACTGCTCAAGTTTTTCAAGTGTTTGATCTGTGTTAATCATGTTTTTAAATTTTAGTATTTATTTGTTATTTATTTAAGTCAAAATAGAGTGGTCGTAACCAGTTAACTAGATAACGATGATGTTTTCCCTCCCTAAACCAAAGTGCACCAAGCTGGCATGAGTATATTATAGAGCACAGGGTGTCGGGGGTAAACACGAAAGTGTTTGTGCGATGGCAGTATCAGGGGGAGGCTGTCGGTCTAGGCCATAATATGGGTTTAGGCTGCTTTAGCTTTTTCAATATTTTATATAGACAAATCATATTTATTATTATTATAGTTATTATTATAGTTAATAAAGTATATTATTTATAGGAGGCTTCTCCTCTGATATTGTCATGATCAGGGATATTTAAAAAAACATCTTCTTGGAAAATAGCTTTATCAAGGTTCTTTTCGAGTATATTCTTAATCAGAGTATAAGTAACCTTAGAACTAATATTAGCACGCAGGCAGGCTGCTTCAAGCCGATCATTTCCGTATTTTCCACCAAGTCTTAAAACTCCAAGACATGAGTTATATGTTTGTTCTACAAATATCTGCTGCTCAAGGATTTTCTTTATAGATTGAAGTGTGCTTTCACCTATCTGAGTTGCCTTATCTATAAAGTATTCACCATTCCATCCCTTGATTATTGAATAATGCCGATGTGCAGGAGGCATGTGGTCGGACATAGTTGTGTAACCGTTTTTAATGTAATTGCGCTTATAACAGGCTATGCGAGCAGAACCGACGTAAATCTCAATATTTTCTGTGTCATAGATTACTTCTGCCTTACTGCTAATGTATCGGAATGGGACACTATAATGGTGGTGGTCCTCCCAAAGGGTTATATGATAATTTCGTTGGACTTTCACTGATACTTTATTCTTTGCAACAAAGGGAGTCAATGGAAGGGGTTGCAGCAAAGCCTTTTCATGCAGAGAAAAGCGATCTCTCCGACTATAATCCCGTCCCTGTAAGTTGCGGGTATTAAACCGTTCTAATTCCTCCAACAATAAATAGTTCATCTGATCTATGCTATAAAACTCCTGATTGCGTAACGGAGCATAAATACGATTATATATAGCATTTACATGACTTTCAACTGTAGCCTTATCTCGAGGCTTTCTTACACGTGCTGCCATCATTGTGGTATTGTAATGCAGTGACCATTGTTCTGCCAACTCATCAATGGAGGGTTCATAGCGATTACTTTTCTTTATTATCTGCTTCATATTATCTGTTAATGTGGACAAGGGTGCCCCGCCAAAGTAAAACAGGGCATCATTTAATGCCTGAAGTAATTGCTGTCTGTTTGCTGATAAAAGAGCCTTGATAAAAGTATATCCGGAAAATGGGAGTGTACAAACCAATACGGGACATTTGGTAATCTCTCCATTTTGCTTATTTATCAGTGGTAATTTATCACCTGCAAAATCGAACATCATTACTGCCGCTGGTTCATGCTCAAAGTTCATCACAGCTTTCCGGGTTTGCAGAAAGCGACTAAGATACTCACAAAACTGAGTATAACTGTAGCCATTGGGTACCTGTTGAAGGTATTCTTCCCATAAGACCATACGCGTAGCGTGAGGCTTTTGAAGTTCGTCGCAAAGGTTTGACAAGCGTTCCTGCATATCCGCATAGCGCTGATCTTGTTGCGCTATCGCTGGTTCATTGATTACAAGCGAGGCAAGCTCCTCATCGTTAAGTTTTAGTAAATGTTGGCAGCTTTTGCCAAGTTGATTGATACGCCCCACATACTCATTTACTGTGTCGCGGGATAAATGTAGCTCAAGGGCAATACGCCTATTGGATTTCCCTTTTTCTTTTAATTGTAGAATTCGTCTGATTTGCAACATGGTTATTGGTTTATTTGACATCGTATAAAATTTTTATCTTTATACGAGACCATATTGCCTTTTGAAAAAGGTGGCCTACTTTGTGCCGGAATGTCAGGTTTTTTTTAAAAAAATTCTCAAAACCTTTACTTCTTTTCAGCCCCTAAAAATGGCCTACTTTGCTCCGGAATCACTGGCAGGGTTTAGTCCGG
>CAZEDO010000226.1:0-2892 GCA_964511085.1 uncultured Lentimicrobiaceae bacterium | reverse complement strand
CCGGGGTTTTGGGCAATCTGGTGGCATTCGCTTGTAAACTTTCATTTCAACGTGGGTACGAAGGAAATGTCTCTTTCCTTTCGAAATCGCAGCTTATTGAGCATTACGAACGGACTCTTGGCGCCTTTCATTTTGGAGGAAGAGTAATGATTATTGAAACACCTACAGCTTTGAAACTGATCAATAAATATTTTTAATCCTGAAACAATGGAAATCAAAAAAAGCGAAGTAGACGATGATTTTCTTGGAGGGCAAGGCACATTGACAACGGAAGAAGAATTGGCTCTTAGTGAATTTTTCAAAAAGCGGAAAATCCAAAATAAGTCATCTCTTCTCAAAAAAACACGGCAAACAAAAAGACCAAAAGTTAAAGTCTAAGGTTTGCCAAGAAAGGATGCACCGGGCATAATAAATAGAACTTCGTGCGGCACTTTGCGCCAGGCAGAAAGTCCACGTTGAACAAAATCACAATGGTACAGGGTTCATATCCACTTTCTGTCAAAGGGTTCAGTTTTATGGCCTTCGAATGGGTAGCGGGAGATGTGCCGTTTTAGTGCTTTTCTGTTTTTTGGAACCTCTTTTTAAAACCGAAACAGTTTAATACCGGGGTTTTGGCACATTTTAGTTCAGAAAAGCTATATGCGATACGGGTTTCAGCGGTAATTCAACCATTTTGCCCTGTACAAACTTCGGTGTCGGCGGACAAGATGGTAACACGCAATTCATTGCTGCACATTGCCTCGGCCGTTATGTGCGACCAAACGGAAAACCTTGATGGTAAGTTTATTGAAACGGTTACCAACCATACTCAAAAGATTTCCACATAAAAGTTCCCATATTGCGAATTTATTTTATCTTTGCATCAATAAGACTATTTGAATGGAGAGAATCTTTGCAAAAAGTACGTTGAGAGAGTATTGGGAAAAACACCCCGAAACTGAACAGTATTTGAAGACATGGTACGATACAGCGATGAATTCTGATTGGAGGACTCCCAATGAAGTAAAACAGACTTATGTAAATGCGAGTATTCTGAAAGACAGTCGAATTGTTTTCAACATAAAAGGGAACTCATACAGATTGGTTGTAAAGTTTAACTTTGATAAACAATGGATTTTTATTCGGTTCATTGGAACGCATAGCGATTATGATAAGATTGATGCAAACACTATTTAAAAAGTATGAATATGAACATTAAACCAATAAGGACAGAATTGGATTATAGAATAACATTAGAACGTCTTGAGTTAATTTTTGATGCAGAGGTAGGGACACCTGATAGCGACGAAGCAGATATACTTGGATTAATGGTTGATGAATACGAAAAAAAGCATTATCCAATTGACGCACCGGACCCAATTGAAGCCATTAAGATTAGAATGGAAGAGATGCAACTAAAGCAACTTGATTTAGTTGATGCCATCGGCGGTAAAAGTAGAGTGTCAGAGATTCTGAGCCGCAAGAGAAAGCTAACAGTTGAGATGATACGAAATTTAACTCAAAAACTAAACTTGTCTCCAGAATTATTAATTGGTGATTATCAATTAGTAAGATAAAAAGTATGGTTGGTAACAAAGTGTATCGGGCAATAAGGGTTTCCGTGGTATTCGAGCATTCTTACCCGCATAAACTTCGGTGTTACTTTACAGTAACTAAGCACGCAATCCCTTACTGCCGCTACACTCGGGCGTTATGCAGCATGCTAAGAAAGGGTTACCAATAATATTCAGAGAAAATGATTAACTTTGAAATAAAGAAGATTAATGAGAATAATTGACAAAAAATATATTGAGATATATCATGAATTAATTGGTAATCAGATGGCTAAACTATTTGATTTATTTGATTTTTCTGAAAAAACCTCTGATTTAGGATATAAAACACAAGCATCGGCAGTCTATTCTTCTAACATTGAAGGAAATAGCATTGATTTAAATTCCTTCATGAATTACAAATTATCATCAGGGAAATTAAAAGCTCATAAGGAAGTTCAGGAGATTGAGAATTTAATCGATGCATATAAGTTTGCGCAATCTAATACATTGACGGAACAAAATTTCTTGGAATGTCACAAAATATTCTCGAAAACCCTAATCATTAAAAGTCAACAGGGTAAATATAGAAATGATCAAGTTGGTGTATTTAGTACCAGCGGATTAGTGTATTTGGCCATAGAACCTCAGTTTGTAAACGAAACAATGAGTGAATTTTTCAAAGACCTGAAAACCTTGTTAAACCAGGACTTATCAGAATCGGAAACCTTTTATTTTGCATCACTAATGCATCTCATATTTGCCCATATCCATCCATTTCGTGATGGAAATGGAAGGGCAGCACGCTTATTAGAAAAATGGTTTTTATCGGTGAAACTTGGTTCAGATTTCTGGAAAGTATCTTCTGAGAAATATTACAAGGAACACCAAATGGAATATTACAGTAATATTAACTTGGGAGTAAATTATTATGAATTGAATTATGCCAAATGTATTCCGTTTTTATTAATGTTACCTAAATCATTGGAAAATAAATAGCACACTGCATAATAAATAGCCATTCGTGTGGCACGTATTGCCAAACATGAAGTCCGCGTTGAACAAAATCGTAATGGTACAGGGTTCATGTCCACGTTATGTCAAAGTGTTCAGTTTTAGGGCCTTCGGATGGGTAGCGGGAGATATGTCATTTTAGTGCTTTTCTGTTTTTCGGAACCTCTTTTTATAACCGAAACGGTTTAATACCTGGGTTTCGACACATTTTAGTTCAGAAAAGATATATACGATAAGGGTTTCAGCGGTAATTCAACCATTTTGCCCGGTACAAACTTCGGTGTCGGCGGGCAGGATGGTAACACGCAATTCATTGCTGCACATTGCCTCGGCCGTTATGTGCGAC
>CAZEDO010000225.1:0-2908 GCA_964511085.1 uncultured Lentimicrobiaceae bacterium | reverse complement strand
TTGCTCCGCTATCAAATAAAAAATCAACAGTTTTATTGCCAATTTTCAGCTTAATTGGATAAAACGGACAAACTGACCACCCTTTAACGCTCGAACCTGACCACCTGATTTCCGGTGCAAACTGACCAGCCTCTTTTTCTTTCCATCTTCCTGTTTTTTACAAGCCTGGTTTCTGGTTAAACATTAGGGTTGTTTTTACTTTTTCTTAAAACAAAAATAAAGAAATTAGTTGATTAACGGGTGGCGAGACGGGAGATAACTCGAAGAGTTATCCTCGGATCGTCACCTTTCTTTTTTTTTGTTTCTTTTTTTTTCTTTGTTAATTGATGTTAATATGTTCATAACTGTTAACTGAGGTCCAGGCTGCCTTGCTGCCTTTTACGCAGCGATTCGCCGCTGAGCTCCATACGATGGGCGTTATGAACGATTCGGTCCAATATGGCATCGGCAATAGTATGCTCGCCGATCACCTCGTGCCACTGCTTAACAGGCAATTGGGACGTGATGAGAGTAGAATGTTTCCCATGCCGGTCCTCGATGATCTCGATCAGGGCAGAACGGCTGTGATTATCGAAGGGCTGCATCCCAAAGTCATCGAGGATTAACAGATCCTGTTTCTCGATCCGGGCAATCTCTTTGATATAAGAGCCGTCGGCTTTGGCAATTTTGAGCAGGGAAAACAATTTGGATGTGCTGGCATAATAAACCTTGTAGCCCAGCATACAGGCCTGGTTGCCAATAGCTGAGGCGATGCAGCTTTTGCCAATTCCGGTACTGCCACTGATCAGGACATTTTCATGTTTATCAATGAAGCTGCACTCGGCCAAACGGTTCATTAGATTGCGGTCCAGGTTGCGTTCAACCGTAAAGTCGATTTGCTCCAGGTTGACTTTATAGCGGAAGCGGGCATTGAGGATACGCCGTGAGATGCGCCTGTTGTTTCGGTCATCGTATTCGGCATCGACCAACAAGGCGACCATTTCGTCGGCCGTGTACTGAGGCATGGAATGCTCTTCAAGACTTGTCTTAAATGCCAGAGCCATGCCGTAGAGTTTCATTTGTCGCATTTTTTGAATGATCTTTTCGTTCATGAGTTAAAGGGTTAAGGGTGGATAAAAAGGGAAGCCCACTCGACCTTGGCAGAGTGAGCATCCCCGTGATTTTAAGCATAGTATTCCTCGCCACGGATATTGTCATGATTTGGCATCTGGCTTTTTGCCTGATCCCCATCCAGAGGTAACAAATCAAGCTGTTTTTCCAGGATCGTGACAATGGTCTTGTAACTGTAATCTCCATAGAACAACGCCCTGGCACAAGCTGCATTCAGCCGCTGGTTACCAACCTTTGAGGCATAGTTTAAAATACCTTGACAGGTTTTGTAGGCCTGCTCCGGATAAGGCCTGCGATTGAGGATCTCAATGATATATTTTTCCACTTCCAATCCTACCCCCTGGGCCCGTTCAATGAACTTCTGCGGGTTCCAGTCCGACTGGTACTGGTGTTTAGTGGCCAGGTGATCTACCACCGTGGTAAACATATAGGGCCTGCGATCCCGGTGATGCGAGGCAATGTGGTCATAGCGATAATACACGTCCACCTGGCTATGGCTGTAGAGGATAGCAACTTTCTTGCCAATATATTTATACGGAACACTGTAATAATGCTTGTCTTCGGACAAACACACATAATTGGTTTTGGATACCGTTGCCACCCGTTTATTTTTCAGTTCATAACTATACAAAGCCAGCGGCTGAAGCGTGTGCCGTTCGATCTCATCGAACATCTGTCTTCGACTATAGGGCCGTCCTTTGAGCAGAGTATTATTATGAACTTCAAGCAACCCCCATATGGCTGCGTTGAGATCGGCAAGACTGGTAAAGGTCTTGTCCCTCAGCACGCTGTAGATCGCCCGGTAGATGATCTTAACCGCTCCTTCAACCAGGGCCTTATGCCTTGGTTTATAAGGACCAGCTGGCAAAGCGACCATCTTGTAATGTTCTACAAAATCACGGAAAGCCTCATTTAAGGTAGGCTCATATTTATCACTCTTGATCACGGCCGACTTGAGATTATCGGTCACAATAGCCATGGGTACTCCGCCATAATAACGAAGGGCATTCTCGCAGGATGCAATAAAATCTTCCTTGCATTGCGACATAGAGGCCTCGACGTAGGTTAGCTGGCTGGCCCCAAGAATGGCCACAAACACCTGGACTTTGGTGGTCTCGCCGCTCTCAAGATTGACGATCTGCAAGGTATCCCCTGCATAATCCACGTACATCTTGTCCCCGGCCTTATGGTCAATATGCATGGTTGAGTTAACCCGTTTAGACCACTGCCGATACCGTTCATTGAATTGAGTGGACTTGTATCCATCCGGATGCTGCATGATATACTTCTCCCACATTTTCTGCCGGGTATTGCCTTTCTTCTTCAGGGCTTTATCCACATCCGGAAAAAACTCGATCAGCGTCTTGTGACGTGGGTCATGTTCAAAGGTCGGTTGGGCCTTAAACAGTAACTCCAGGTCGGCGTCTTTCATCTCCAGGATCACGTCAATCGAGGTGTCCATGGCGATAAATTGACGGATAAATCCTTTGACCGTGTTGCGCGATACACCGGTCATTCTCTTGATCATCGATTTGCTCACACCCTCGGTGTAAGCTTTTAAAATCTCTTTTACTTTGCTCATAAGCGTTAGGTTGTTAGACATAAATGACTTTATTTATTTGCATTAGGCAAACAAGCAAAGGGCATTTATGTTGCAACCAGGCAACTAAAAAACAAAGAATGTTAGGTGGTCAGTTTGGAGCGTTTTGAGGGTGGTCAGCTTGCTCCGTTGAGGGTAAAAAAGTACCCTTTTTAGGGGTGGTCAATTTGGAGCGTTATCGGCTGGTCAGTTTGACCG
>CAZEDO010000224.1:0-2921 GCA_964511085.1 uncultured Lentimicrobiaceae bacterium | reverse complement strand
TCCCATCTTTAATAGATTTAATATTATTGCGATACTTTTTATATCTTTCTCCATCATCTTTGCCATAAAAGCCGCCAAACTTTAACTCTATCATGAGCTTTTTTTTGCCATTTTTAATCATTAAATCAACAATGCCAAGTGACTTGTTATCACCTTTGCAAATAGCAGACAATTTTATTTGCTCCTCAAACTCATACTCTTTCTTTTGCCTGTCTATTAATTGTTCCTTTAAGCATTTCTGAAACGTTTGCTCAAAAACCCATCCTGTTAATCCTTTGAATGCTATTTCATTTGGCGAACAAAAAGGTAATTTCTTAAGTTTTCTTTTTGTTTCATCAATATTTGCATTGTACTTTTCAGCAGGAAAGTATTGGAAAATAAGTTTTTCTTTAGCCATTCTTTTGGAATTTAGGATTTTATCAACATGGAATATGCGTGATTCGTTTTCTGATAATAGGCGAATATAAATTATTTTTCTCAATTACAATCAGTTATTGTTATCAATGTTATCCGCTAGTCAAGCCTTTGTGATATTACTTATTTATAGCTCAGTTTTATAAAAGATTATCAGTTAACAAGACACTCATTGCCGAATACGCTCCTTAAATAAACATTGCAAAATCCAATTGCAGCCGCCTTTATCTTTACATCCCGAAAATCCCGGTTTCGGCTAAACCATTCTATAAATGCAGGAAGAATATATTGGAATAGAATTTCTTTACAAGTTAAGGGACAAATCCATATTGCTTTATCTCTCTTCATGCGATTTCAAAGAGGAATACTTCTATTTGCCTTATGATTACATCGTGCTTAACAGTTCCCTTTTTTATAAAAAGGAACAGATAGAGTGTATCCGACTTATAGGAGGAAAAGTATTGCTAATGCCTTTCGACAACGAGAAAGCCATAAGGCTTATGATAGATGCAGGGCTTAAGATCAACTGTTTTGTGGGAATACAGGATGGTTGTATGGAAGGCGGAAATTATGAATGTATCAACAGTCAGACATTTTTCTCAAGGTTAAGCCCTTTGATCCGGGATGAATGTCTTTATATAACCAATCATCTTTTCAATTACCGAAAATCGGAAGGCAACCGTATTTATCTGAATTTTATTGCGTTAACCCGTGGGAGTATCCCTTTCGATCCTTCCTGCCTGAGTCGTGAGCCAACAGATATTGCGAGGTGGAAATATTTCATGGTGAAGCGCCCTGTTTTGGAATCTTTCTTTTTCAAGGCCGGCAAAATAAACATTCATATTCACCATGCATCCATATGGGATTGCAACGAAAAGGTGGATGGCTGGGTAATCCCTGGTTATCCACCATATATAATGAAGTATTATCTTCCCGATTTTAACGGCCGGCAACACCTTATCCATCGGGAAGCTATGGAAAGAATGTTAACCTGGGCAAATCAAAACAAACATCATACAATCGCTTCCGTTGCCTTTGATACGGATGAGAATATGGTAAAAAAGCTGTTCCCTCAACTAACCTATTGGACTGAAGAATACCCGAAATGCATTCATTTTTACCATCTTAAAAAAAATGAACTTACTCTTTTCAAAGCAAGGGAAACCGGTGATCATGTCCGTCAATTGTTGAATATTGAGCGTGATGAGGAGCGGTATAAATATCTTGAAAAGTACCTTGCGACAGGGAAAGGCGACCCGTTTATCATTCCTTACCTGATGCTACAGTTTGGATTAAAAGGGTTGAATCCTCTTTTTAAGGGGCTAAGCTGTCCGGCAAAAGAGATGCGTATTCATTGCATCGACTGCCTGGTAGAAATAGGCGACATGCGGGCTATTGTGCCATTAACACAGATGTTGGATAATCCTGAGAATGAATCGCTGATCCTCATGATCAGGGAGGCTATTGCGGTGTTATCATCCTATCATTGCGATGAAGGATTGTTTTTGGATTATAAATCGACAAAGCAAGTTCCAATAGAAATACAAACTCAGCCAACAGGGTATACATCTGGTGTGCATGCCACCACTACAGAATCATTAACTACTCTTTTAGAACAACTTGAATCGCCTTACCCTGCAAAAAGGATAGCGGCATTAATAGAACTTGCCGGGCGAAAAATCTCCAAAACCACAAGCAGCATAATTCTGGCACTCTACGATACTGACCCACTGGTGCAGCTTGCAGCTATAAAAGCCTTGCAGAAAACCGGCGGCAAAATGGCAATTGATGCTTTTGAATTTTTTCTACCACTGAAAACCTGCTTTCATCGCATAGAGATGGCCGAAGCAATAGGCGAGCTGCGCGATCGGCGTACAATTCCCATTCTGGCAAAAGTCTATAATTCAGCCTGGCTTGAATTAAAAGTAGCAATCATAAAAGCTTTAGGCAAGATTGGAGGTCCGGATGTCATACCCCATTTTGTCAAAGCCTTAGGTGACAGACATCCGAAAATTCGTTATGTTGCAGTGCGGCAACTCAGTATGTTTCGAAATGCCCGGGTGCTTAATGCGCTTAAACAGGCGGCATGTAATGAAAAAGACAAACGTGTGATGGCAGAAATGGAAAAGGTTATTCAGAATTATTACTAAGATTAATACTCCGGTAACTTTTTATTTCTCGCAACTTAGCGAAGCGTTCTCATGAGCGCAGCGAATAATGACGCAAAGACGCAAAGCGTTGGTTATCAGCACTATATGGTATCGTGAAAAATAACTGCAACATATTGATAATTAGTGTTTTCCAAAATATTACCAGACTATTGTAAGATGGAAGCGGTCAAATTTACTTATCTGTCTTAGTCTGTTTAAAATTTATCAATTTCGATTGTTATGATGTTCCGCCCTTTCAGGGCTATATTCGTATTTATTTCATTTTCCGCGGGTTGCACCCACGGTTATTAAAATTAAACCCTTTCAGGGTTTTTGAGATAGAAAAGTCCGAAGGAC
>CAZEDO010000223.1:0-2937 GCA_964511085.1 uncultured Lentimicrobiaceae bacterium | reverse complement strand
AGGTGATGGACAACGGTGCTGGCAATTTGAGCAGCCAGGCTACTATTACTATTACCTTACTTAATGTGAATGAACCGCCTGTTATTAGCAACCAGACTTTTAGTGTTGTTCAACTTGCTGCCAATGGCACACAAGTTGGCACAGTAGTGGCAATCGATCCCGATGCAGGGCAGTTACTTTCCTTCTCGATAACATCAGGTAATACCAGCACTACTTTTGGCATTAATTCATCAACCGGTATAATCACTGTCACAAATTCAGCAGCATTAGTTTATCTGACAAATCCGTTTTATTACCTAAACGTAAGGGTAACGGACAATGGTACTGGAAGCCTTTACAGTAATGCTACAATTACTATTAATGTACTGAACTTTAATCAGCCACCAGTTATTAGTAACCAAGCGTTTACTGTAGGTGAAAATTCTGCTAACGGAACAATTGTTGGAAATGTGGTTGCGTTAGACCCTGATGCTGGACAAGCACTCGCTTATTCAATACTTTCGGGTAATACTAATAATGCTTTTACACTTAATTCGGTTACTGGAGCTATAACAGTTGCAAACTCTGCTGCATTGAATTATGAGGTTGTTTCGTCTTTTGCTCTTATTGTTAAAGTACAGGACAACGGCACAGGCAACCTGAGTAGCCAGGCTACTATTACAATTACTTTACTTAATGTGAATGAACCGCCTACAATAAGCAACCAATCTTTTTCAATAAGTGAAAATTCTCCAACCGGAACGACTGTAGGAAGTGTAGTTGCTTTCGATCCTGATGCAGGGCAAACTCTAGCTTATTCAATCCTCTCGGGAAGTACCAACGGAGCTTTTGCGATAAATACAACGACAGGTGCAATCACAGTTGCTAACGCATCCGAGCTTAACTTTGAGGTAACTTCTTCTTTTTCTCTTGTTGTTAAAGTACAGGATAATGGCACAGGCAACCTGAGCAATATGGCTACTATTTCAATTACTTTGCTCAACGTAAATGAACCGCCTGCAATCAGCAACCAGTCTTTTTCGTTAAATGAAAATTCTCCTGCCGGAACAATTGTTGGTAGTGTTGTAGCTTCTGATCCTGATGCCGGACAATCACTTGCTTATTCAATCCTTTCAGGAAACACCAATAACGCATTTCTTATAAATGCAACTACAGGTATACTCATTGTTGCTAACACATCCGCACTTAATTTTGAAGCAACGCCTTCTTTTAATCTGGTTATTAAAGTACAGGACAATGGTGCAGGTAGCCTAAGCAGTCAATCAATTATAACAGTGACATTGCTGAATTTGAATGAACCTCCTTCAATTAGTGACCAGTTTTTTTCAAGCAATGCAAATTCTCCTAATGGTACGACTATTGGCACTGTTATCGCTTCAGATCCAGATGCCGGGCAAACACTCACATATTCATTTCTTTCTGGAAACACAAATAATGCTTTTGCAATTAGCACATCAACCGGCGAAATTACTGTTGCTAACGCCACTGCATTAGTTTCGGGGGGTGCTAATTATTCACTTTTTCAATCAACGACGCCTTCGATATCACAAAACTACATTGGGAATGGGAGTGCTCCTTTGGAGATAGGAATGAAGTTCTTTAGTAATGCTGACGGATATATTACCGGATTACGCTACTACAAGGGTGCTGGAGCGCAAGGTATACATATTGGTAACTTATGGAGCATTCTAGGTGTAAATCTGGCTTCTGCTACTTTTACCGGTGAGACTACTTCTGGCTGGCAAACTGTAAATTTTACTTCGCCGGTTGCTATTACAGCTAATACAATTTATGTTGTTTCTTATTTCAGTCCCCATGGTGATTATGCAAAAACGGTTCCTTATTTTACCGCTGATATCGTTAATGGCCCTTTGACTGGGCTAGGTTGGACAGCTGCTGAACCTAACGGCATATACAGATATAGTTCTAATTCGGTATTTCCCGATAATAATACTTATATCGGCAGCACTAATTATTGGGCTGATGTAATTTTTTCATCAACACCACCTCCTACTTCCTTTGAACTTGTTGTTAATGTACAAGACAATGGCACTAGCAACCTCAGCAGCCAGGCTACTATTACTATTAACTTGCAACAAACCTTGAAATCATTGTTATCAGAAAATATTACAAATTCCACGTCAAAAAAAATGAGAATTTTTCCGAACCCAGTTACCAACAAAATTCTAAATGTTGAACTGGAAGATGGAATCAGTAAACAGTTTGATCTTGTGATTTTCGACATGACTGGAAAGTCGCTCTTGAAGAGACATTACGAACAAACGAATACCCTAACTCTTGATTTATCAGCATTTCCAGCAGGAGCATATGCACTCCAAATCCATACCCTAAACTTCAATTTTTCTGATAAATTCATACTGAAATAAGCATTTGCTTGGTTGCTTGCTTTTTCGGTCTCACGGAAGCCACTACCTTTTCTGGTGGCTTCCATTTTTTTATATGTTGCACATTCCATCCTCCTTCTTAAACAATCTGTAATGAGCATATATTACAGAATATCAAGCAATTAAATTATACCTTTTTCCTGAACAGACATCAATTAACAGGAAGATGTTCGATAGCGATCTGCTAATGACACAACTTTATTCTTTAACTGTGTAAGTCTTCTGTGTAACTTTTACCGTAATGACAGAACTTGCCTTTGTCCTTTGAAATATTTTTTATGATTTAGAAACAAAGAGCCATAAAAACTATCATTATTTCGCTATTCTTTTAAAATTTAATTAAAATTTTCAATAAGACGACCTTACTTAATGATTTAACTAATTACAGCTGTGTTTTTTACATTTTCTATTCTAACTCGTTTTTCTCAAACTACTAACTCAACTACAATGAACACTAAACAGGCTTATATTAATATTGATCCCAATTCGGTCTTAACCACTCTCTATCCGATTGCTAAGACAAGCAATTCCA
>CAZEDO010000222.1:0-2960 GCA_964511085.1 uncultured Lentimicrobiaceae bacterium | reverse complement strand
CTGATGCGCAGTTTACTGAATGGGTGGATCCAGGGAAGATGATTTAGGGGAACAAGGTAGTTTGGTATATTAATGTCTTAAGACAATTTCCCTGACCAATTATTCTCCCTGAAAAACGAAAGTTGAAAGTTATACTATAGGACATCAGTGTGATTTATAAACAAATGGAGTAAGGTATTTCGGAATATTCAGTTAGTATAAATCAGCCACCACTAATTGAGAATAACAAAACGGCGGCTACACTATTTGTAATACTGCAAACCATACCGCTTAGTATATCATGGAATACTTTGCCCTGATACTTTATAGTATCTTAAAAAGTTAATTTTAATATTCTTTGTTTCTACCGCCATGTTATTGGAATATAGCTTTAGGCTGATTCTTTTAATATTTCCTTTTTTAACCGGCGAGAATTTATAATTGAATTCTCCCTGTTGAAATCTACAATAATCATTTTCACAATAGTGAATTATAGGACTACTGTAATCGAAAATATTTTTATCTGTTAAGGTATCTCTGATAGTTAATTCCGTTCTGGCATCTTGCTTCAGATTGAAATCATTTGAAAGTAATACCTGAATTATATTCACCGTATCAAAATCCTTAATATTATTGCTGTATTCCACAAATAGTTCTTTCATGGAATTTGCATTTAATCTTGTATCAGGAATGGAGGCTGAATAAATAATTTTAGTTGTTTGGGAATTGAAATCATAATGGTTTTTCCATAAAATTCCTTTAAACCGAGCATCCTGTTTCAAAAACACTGTCCAATATTTTTGTCTATCCATTGCAATCCAGTGAAGGATAAATTCCTTATACTGCTTTGTTTGAATAAGACTAACAGGAACAGTCAGTAAGGATAGCGTGATTACAGGCAGTTTGAACCAAAGTTTTACATTTTCGATGAGCACCCCGAACAAAATAAAAAATATGATATAAAAATCGACATATACCCTTGATCCGAAACTTCCGCCATAAACCCATGAATGCCAGGAAGAAAACACATACGTGATTGCAGCAAAAAACGTAATCCAAGTTAAAAACAAATAAAATTCTTTTTTCCATAACAAGAGCAGGCAACCTCCCAAAGCAAAAAGCAAGACAGGTGCATATGTAAATAAGCCTTTTTGGTAGCTGAACAAAATTTTCAAAAATTTAGGAGTAAGAAAGTTGAATCCTTCGCCAATGTAAGAATACACGAAATAATTCCCGGTTTGATAATGCCATAGAAATAATTGAATGAAAGCTATTAATGAAGTAAGCAATATGCCCGAAAACAAGCCTGTTTTTCGCTGAAATATATACATAATTCCACTTTTAAGTCTTTGTAATGAACCAGCAAGAAATGGAATAAAAAGTATTATTATTACATTCACTTGCCGGATGATGATGATTAAGCCTAAAAATATGCAAGCCCATAAAAAATGTTTCGTTTGCTTATTATTAAAATATGCCTTTACAAAAAAGGAAAATGCAGTTATTGCAAAAAACGAATAAATATGACTGAAGGCAGGATCAAAATTGACATAACTGATTACCGATGTAGCAAATACAATAAGGAATTGCATCAGAAATATATTTGGCCAGGACAGGTGATATAATTTGAGAAGTTTTCTTGCGAATACCAGCGCAAGGAAAAGATAAAATAGTGCAGCGTAAAAAATGGATATCTGAAAAGGTCTGGAAAACCCATCATTTGCAGATCCTGCTGAATTTGCTGTTAGATGTGCAAAACAAAAAAAAGGGGAAAGTAGAACAGCTGTTCCACATGGGTATTTGTTAATCCTTTCTCCTCTGTATTGTAGATAAAATGCCAATTTATTAAGCCTGATATAATCTCTATCCGATTTAGCTTCGCTCCTGCAAGGGAAATCTTTATAGATGAACAAAGCAGGCAAATAGTCATAATAGCCTTCACCATCAGCTTTAATTGTTATGTCCTCATTCACCAAATAATTGTTTATGGTAAGCAAGAGTGCAAAAATTATCAGTACTTCGCCTGTGAACCATTTAATAAAATTATCAGGTTTTAGCATATATGCATTACTTAGTTGATTGTAAAACCAGGATATCACTTTAAGCACTGCAATTTACTGAACTTTGGAGGATTAGCAAATGCAAATTTCGCATAACTGATGTATTACGGAGCCGGTGGGTGTGTGTTTCTCATAATTCCAGATTGCTGAAGAATAAATGAACCAGCAGTTGATTGTCCAGCCATTTGAGTACGTCGTGGCTTCAGAATCAAATAGCTCTGGTTATCTGACGCAAAGCGGAGTTTAAGCTACCTGATTTCCATTAAATTCATTACTTTCGTAGCTCAAATTCCTGAGCTATGCGTACTTTGCTTTTTCTGAGCATCACTCTATTATCCTTTTCCGCCCGGTCAGCGGTCAATTTTAATGATTTTTTCTTCAACCGTACACTGCGGATAGATTATATTCACACCGGTGCTTATCATGAAGATTCCTACTCCATTGACGAACTGAGGTCCGAACCCCACTGGGGCGGTTCGAAAGTGAACCTCATCGATACTATGAACTATGGTATTTACATCTTCAAAGTATTTGATATTGAAAGTAATGTACTCATCTATTCCCGTGGTTATTGCACTTTGTTCTCTGAATGGCAGACGACTGACGAAGCGAAAATCACGCGCAAAAGTTTTAGTGAGACCATAGTAATGCCATCCCCCAAAAAAGATGTGAGGGTGGAATTCTATTCCCGTGAAAAGGGAATCCTTCAGAAAAAATTCGAATACATTGTAAATGCAAAAAGCTATTTCATTTCGCCTGAATTAAGGATGCCTTATCCTGTTTTTGATGCTTATATAAGCGGGGATCCAGCCACAAAAGTTGATATCGTGCTATTGCCCGAAGGATACACTGAGATGGAGATGGGCCGCTTTATCAGCGATTGCCAGCGGTTTGCCGAAAGCTTATTTACTTTTTCTCCTT
>CAZEDO010000221.1:0-2974 GCA_964511085.1 uncultured Lentimicrobiaceae bacterium | reverse complement strand
CCCTCACTTGTCACCCTGAGCAATGTCACCCCGAGCGGAGGCGAAGGGATAGTCGAAGCACCTCAACCCTTCAACTGTCACGCTGAGCAATGTCACCCTGAGCGGAGTCGAAGGGGGAGTCGAAGGGCCTCAACCCCTCAACCTCTCATCCTCTCCGAAGCCGAAACCAAAAAACTCATTCACGAACTTCAGGTACATCAGGTAGAACTGGAAATACAGAATGAAGAGATCATGCTGGCAAAAGAGAAGGCTGAAATAGCTTCCCTTAAATATACTGAATTATTTGATTTTGCACCTTCCGGCTATCTTACGCTTTCCAAAAAAGGTGAAATTACTGAAATAAATAATTGCGGATTACAAATGCTAGACAAAGAGTATGTTAGATTAAATAGAAGCAAGTTTGGCTTTTTTGTTTCTGACGATACAAAACCAATATTCAACCTGTTTATCTATAATCTGTTTAACAGTAAAATCACCGAAACATGTGAGGTGACCCTTTTAACAAAAGGCAACCAGCCAATGTTTGTCCACCTCAAAGGTGTCGTTTCCGAAAATGGTGAACAATGCCTTCTTACCGTGGATGATATCACCGAGCGCAAGCAATTGGCCGAACTGAACCAAATACTCTTGGATTCCCTCCCTCACCCGGCCATGTATGTGAGAAGAAAAGACAGGGTGGTTATAGGTACTAATAAAATTGCATCAAACTTTGGTGTTAAACCCGGTGGTCATTGCTGGCGTGAATTTATGAAATCTGAGCACATATCGCAAAAGGATAGAAAAATAGCGGCAAATTATCCTGATCTGGTGCCTGCCGAATTCGATATTAAATGTTCTTTTTGCAAGGGAGATAATTGTTTTAAAAGCACGGGGGGGCAATATAACCTGGAAGTTCATGCATTTGGCTTGATCTGGAATACCTTCTGGATACAAGTAAGCAATGATGTTTTCCTGCATTACGCGGTGAACATCACCGAACGAAAACAGGCTGAAGAAGCCCTGGCACGGCAGAATGATGCATTGCAAAACTCCTTGTCACTCACAGAAGCTTCATTCGAGTCAATCCATAGCGGTATGCTGGTAGTAAGTCACCAGGGATCAATAATTAAAACCAATGCCAGATTTGCTCAGATGTGGCACATCCCCGATGATGTTATCGCTACAGGAGACGACAACATATTGCTGGATTCAATACTCGGACAGCTCATTGAACCTGACGGGTTTATAACGAAAGTTAAAGAATTATATGGAAACTATGATGCCATAAGCTCTGATTTGCTTTACTTCAGGGATGGACGTATTTTTGAGCGTTTTTCGAAACCCCTTTATATTGCAGGCAGTCCGCAAGGAAGGGTATGGTCCTTCCTCGACATTACCGCCCGCAAACAAGCAGAGGAAACACTGTTGGAAAGCATGGATCGGTTAAGTAAAACCCAGGAACTTGCCCATTTGGGAAGTTGGGATTTAGACATTCATACGCGTCAATTAATATGGTCCGACGAGGTTTACCGGATATTTGGCGTGCTCCCGAATGAATTCGCCGCCACCCTTGAGGCATTTCTTGAATTTGTGCACCCGGAAGACCGCGATTTGGTGAGCTCGGCATATTTCAGCTCTGTACAGGAAAACAGAGATAGTTACGAGGTTGAGCACCGGATTATCCGTAAACATACCTGTGAGATCCGGTATCTCTATGAAAAATGTGAACATATACGAAATATTTCCGGCATCATTGTGCGTTCTGTTGGCATGGTGCTTGATATTACCGACCGCATGCGCATGGAAGAAAATCTTAGGCGCAGCGAGGGCCTGTTACGCCTGGTAGCGGATAATCTTCCAGCCAATGTAGCGTATGTGAGTGCGCCCGATCTGCGTTACCTCTTTGTAAACCAGAAATACGAAGTTTCCTTCCAACTACCCAGGGAACAAATTATAGGACAACCAGTGAGCAATATTTTAAGCCATTCCAACTTTGAATTTGCCCGTCAGTATATTGATCGCGCGCTAAACGGCGAAACATGTTCATACGAGAATACTTTTAATGTAGCAGAAGGAGAGCGCTGGATTCAGGTCAACTATGTTCCCGACAAGGATAAAACCGGCAAGGTAAACGGGATCGTAATCCTGAACCATGATGTAACAATGCGCAAACAGGCAGAGGCAGAAATCAAACTCTTGAATACTGAACTGGAACATCGCGTTAAAGAACGAACCATCCAGTTAGAGAATGCCAATAAAGAACTCGAAGCTTTTTCCTATTCCGTGGCGCACAACCTGCGTTCGCCGCTGCGTGGTATTGATGGATGGAGCATGGCCTTGCTGGAAGATTATGATCACCTGTTCGATAAAAAAGGCCGCGAATACCTTGGCCGCGTCAGGAGTGAAGCCCAACGGATGGGAGATTTAATTGACGATCTTCTGAAACTTTCGCGCTTAACGCTTGTCCCTATCCGAAAAGTTGAAGTGGATATGACCGATCTTGTTCAAACAATTGTAAATCAAATAGCGCTTTCCCATCGCGACAGGCAGTTTGAATTCATTATTGAACCTGGTTTAGTTGTTACTGCTGATCTTTCGATGCTACAGATTGTGTTGACGAACCTGCTCGATAATGCATTAAAATTTACCGGGCGTAAACCGATCCCACGGATTGAGTTTGGCAAATCGGAGATCGATGGCAGAACGGTTTTCTTTATCCGCGATAACGGTGCAGGCTTTGATAAGGCGCATTCGAAAAATATATTTATTGCTTTTCACCGCATGCACAAGCAATCGGATTTCCCCGGTTCAGGGATAGGCCTGGCCATTGTTAAAGGAATAATTTCCAGGCATGATGGCAGTATATGGGCAGAATCAAAACCAGGCGAAGGGGCAACTTTTTATTTTACGGTTAATTAAATCTGGCATTAGAAATTAGAAATTAGAAATTAGAAATCACTACTGTCATGTTAAAATTATCGAAATTCATAAAACC
>CAZEDO010000220.1:0-3000 GCA_964511085.1 uncultured Lentimicrobiaceae bacterium | reverse complement strand
GTATGACCGGATCCCTCCTCCTGGTACAGGTGTGGGAACCAACACTGAATTGGGAGCTCCCTATGTGTTCCCTGATACAGTGAAACTGACCATTAACCTCATTGCAGGCGGCGCTTCGGTGACCCAAACCGGCACCCCGCCATATAATCCCTTCATTATCGTGAACGGAAACCGTAACCGGGAGGTTCATTTAGCCGACAAGCCCCCCACCGATAAGGTAAATGGCGCCGATTTTGGCACCTACGACGATGACAGCCAGGTTACCAGTAACCGGTACTATAAAACGAAAACCAACCTGCCCTGGGCGATCAACATTGCATCGAAATTCAGTTATGTTTATGAACGGCAGGCTGTCAACACGGGCTACCTGAAATTCAATCAATGGGCCGAAAGTTCGGGAACCTTGTTCCCCGATTGGTACAGCAATACTGCATCGGGTTACAGGGATGTCAGCAAGATATATTCACACGCAGTAAAATAATTACAATGACCTATCAGAGAAGTCCGGCTGTCCGCCGGACTTTTTTTTGCCTTTTTATCGGCTGCAAGCATTTTTATTACACTTACTTATTTAAAACCCACACTTACTTATTTGCGCTTGTTTTTGCCGATTTTACATTATAATATTGTCGTGAAAATCCGCAGGAGATAGACAAGATGAAAGCAAAGTCGAAAAAGATCGGACAATTGAATCAACTGTCGTCAATTAATCAAAACATACATAATGCAATATGTCTGTTAGCCGATTTTCCAGGGAACCAAAACGTGTTAATTAACACACTTACGAAATAATTAGCAACACTTACTAAAATATTACTAACATATGCTTGCTTTTTGAAATAAATATATTACTTTTGTAAAATGCTATAGGAATAAATAGTTGAATTTATATATAAATCAATAACAGGAGCACCAAACTTAGACACCAACAATTAGAAATTAACCATTAAATCCATCGCATATGAAAAAGGTATTTTACTTATTTCTACTAATCATGGCACTATCCGCGGGTGCAAATATTGCCTACGGCGATAATGCAGCGGTAATTACCATTTATAACCCGTCTATCGGTGTTGAATGGGTCAGGGGAACAAACTATAATATAACCTGGTATTATGGCTATGATTATGATGTTAAAATCGAATTATTGGGAGCCGCTGGTTATGTCAGAATATTGACTACCACGGGTCAGTTTGGTACGTATAGTTGGGATATTGATCCGGTGCAGCCAGTCGGCAGTTATCGGATTAGAATTACCAGTATGCATAATCCGGCAACTACCACTACCAGTGGTTATTTTAAAATTCTTGCCAACAATCCAAATCTGGTGATTGCCATTTACAATCCGGCAGTTGGTGTAGAATGGATCAGAGGCTACGATTACAACATAACCTGGTGGGATAATGTTGATGAAGATGTGAAGATAGATTTAATTGGTCCTGGAGCTACCTCTACCATCACAACTGTGATTACTGCTGGCGTCGCCAGTAATGGGACATTCGCATGGACAATCCCTCCAGCTACGGCTCCTGGTACTTACAGAATAAAAATCACAAGCCTTCCTTCAGGTGGTGCACCTGCAACCTCTGTAACCAGTGGTATATTTAAAATTCTGGCAGGTAATCCAAATGAGATAATCACGTTATATAATCCTGCCATAGGCGTAGAATGGGTCAGGGGATTCGATTATCATATTACCTGGTGGGATAACATTGGCGAGAATGTGGACATTGCATTATTAGGACCAGGCGGAACATCCACAGCCACGACGCCAGTTGCAACAAACATTGCTGATTTAGGTTCTTATCCGTGGACAATTCCTGCGGGTACTGTTCCTGGTACATACAGGATTAAGATCACAAGTCACAGTGCTGCCGGAACCTCTGTTACAAGTGGTATTTTTAAGGTACTTGCCAGTGATCCAAACGAGATTATTACCTTGTATAATCCTGCTGTTGGCGTTGAATGGGTAAAAGGTTTCGATTATCATATCACCTGGTGGGATAACATTGGTGAGAATGTGGACATTGTATTATTAGGACCTGGCGGAACCTCCACTGCAACAACTCCCGTTGCAACTGATATTGTTGATTTTGGTTCATACCTATGGACAATTCCTGCCGGAACAGTTCCAGGTACTTATCGAATCAAAATTACAAGCCGTGGTGTGGGTGGAACAAGTGTCACCAGCGGAAGATTTAAAATCCTTGCCTTCGATCCAAATTTGATGATTACGTTGTATAACCCGGCATTGGGCGTCGAATGGGTTGAAGGGTATGATTACAATATTACCTGGTGGGATAACATCGGTGAGAATGTGAAAATTGAATTGTTAGGTCCAGGAGCGACGTCAACCAACACAACTACGTTATCACCTCCGGGTGGTGCTCCCAGCTTTGGAACTTTTGCCTGGACTATACCTGCCTATCCTACGACCGCCATTGGTACTTACAGAATTAGGATTACCAGTCTGGGAGTTGATGGTACTACGCTGACTAGCGGCATTTTCAAGATCATCATGGATGGTAAAAAGTCGTCCAATATTGATCCTGCAAACCTTTCATTGAGTATTTATCCAAATCCAGCGAGCGATAAGTTAAATATTACCTCTGCTACGAATATGAATCGTGTTTGGTTGCTGAATCAACTTGGTAAAACAGTCCTTGAGACAACAGTAAATTCAAATCAAACCCAACTTGATGTGAGTGGCCTGAGTTCAGGTATATATATTGTTAAAATTGAAACCGAAGGCTCTATGACAACCCATAAGGTAATCATTAGATAGGGTTTTAATCTAGAATGCTTAGAGGGGCTGTACCGTTCAATCGGTACAGCCCCTCTTTCTTTGTGTGCCGTGCACACTTATAACCTTGAAGGTGCAAGTCCCTTATGGAGGTCGCTAGTTACGGATCAAGTGGTATTTCTGGGGGGAAGGCAGCTAGGCAATAAATATTCGCTAACCTAAAAAGGAAGAAACTCACATTTCTTACTCCCCTAAAG
>CAZEDO010000219.1:0-3009 GCA_964511085.1 uncultured Lentimicrobiaceae bacterium | reverse complement strand
CTGTAATGGTTGGGTTGGCCGTAGTTGCCCAACATACTCCACGGGCTGTTACTGTGGATCCCCCATCTGTAGTTACATTACCTCCTGATGTAGCTGTAGTCTGGGTCATTGCTGTTGCAGCAGTTGTAGTAACTGAGGCTGCTCCTGGTGTGAATGTCAGGTCGCTTCCATAGGATGTTCCATCAGTGTTGGTGGCAGCAAGCCTGAAATGATAAGTGGTTCCTCCAACAAGGCTTGTAAGATTGGCACTTACCGCAACAGCAGCACTTCCTGAACCGGCTGAAGTAGAAGTTGTTGTGCTACCATAACTGACAGTAGTCCCCCATTGGAAATAATAAGTGGTTGCAAGGCCGTTTGGATTGACTGTTCCGTTTATTGTGGCAGTTGTTCCGGTGACTGAAGTGGCTGCAAGTGTGGTCACAGCAGGGTCATTCCCGAATTTAAATGAGGCAATTTTAGTTAAATGGTTGCTTGTACTTCCCATATACTCCGTTGTAAACCAGAATGTCTGGTCATCGCTGGGATCAATTGACATAAGCGAATAATCACCCCAACGGTTATAACCAGTCTGAGAATAGGCACCTGTCTGAATTGTTTGTTCCGGTATATCCATTGTTCCGGATGCACTGCTATAAGCTGCTGAGGATTGCCCTGTGTACCTGATACTTGGAAACATTGATGAACTTGAAATTGAATACCCAAGCCCAATTTTGCCACTTCCATTCAGCATAATTGAACCCATCCACCTCGAATTGGCATCCGGGCCATAGGTTCCTTGCTGACGAACAGCCCAGTTACCTGAAGTTTGGGTTCCCCTGCGAAGTTCGTACCAACGTACACCTGCATGATCGGTATTATCAATGTCGACGGTATGACAACATACTAACGTCTGGTAAGTGCCAAAATTGCGGTATTGCGGAACATTCATGATAACTTGTGGTATAGCATCAACTTTCATTGTAGTTCCTGATTGAGCAATATTGTTCCATGTACTTCCGAAATTACAGTCGAAGGCAGATACAGCAATCTGTTGCACCCGGTTAAAAGTGGAAGATGCAGGGGTAGTCCAGTTGGCAGCAAGTTCATACACCCATAGCTGATCAGAACCTCCGCCGATAGCATCATCATTAAATGCAATAAAAGTCCCCGGAGCGCCTAACGGAGCAAATGCACCATCGTTATCTACAGGTGGAACACACATGAATCCGTCAACCGATGTTGGCCGGTATGGATTATTAAATGCGATCGATTGGGCAGTAAGACCCTGCAATATTTTCGTTCTTTCAAAAACATAGATATCATTCGTGGAGCTGTTATTATCCCCCATATAATACCCATCCTGCCATATCCCAAATTTAGGATAGTCCGGCATTGCATCAACAACAAAAGAATATTTATACCATGTACCCGTAGGATCACTCGTAGTTGAAACAGCAAGTAACATGTAATTTGTCGATCCACTGATCGAAAATTCAGCTGCGAAAAAACGGTTTGCCTGTTCATCATAAAGCACTATTGGATCACCGTCATTATATGTGGCACCCGGAAGACCTGAAAACAAAGTATTCATTGCGGTAGGACCTGCCATAAGGGTACCTGTTTTACCATATATTGCATAGGTTACGTTTACGGTCTGCATAAAATGGTTTGGCCCGGCTGCGCCATTACAATCAGGGGGAAATGAAGATGAACTTTGACCGGCAAAATTCTGGATTGGAGCACTTGACAATACACTTCTCGATCCCATCGATTTCTGCCATACCGCATCATCTCCTTTAGGTAAGGCTGTAGCAGCATAAGGATAAGATCTGATTTGCAATCCTTCATTACGTTCATTTTTCTCATTACGTTTTGCAAGCTGCTTAATTTGTTTGGCCGTAAGAGCCGGAAGATCCCTTAAAGGAGGTGTTTCTCCCAGAAAAACTCCCGTACCAATAAGAGATGGATGTATTGGCTTGTCCTGTGCTTTCAGTGCAGGAATTGTAAAGCAGAATAATGCTGCAAGTAGAAATAGTAGTTGTTTCATAGTTTTTGATTTGATAAATAACCTATTTGTGAGGATTAGCTTTATTTAATTATTGGCAATGATAAGTTTCTTTTTACATATTTCCGGGTAAAATTAGCATCCGCTATTATTAGATACACAAGCTAAATTTCTTGCCGGATTTCCATCAATTTAAACTTTTCAACGGTAACACACCTTCCCGTGCAGAATTATTGTTAATTACCGGCAACCATACATGAGGGCATGATGAGAAGCATGCACATTTTTGCCCCAGTATGTTTCGGTAATCCTTTAATTAACATCCCTGTAATAGAAGCATTAAATTCAATAACTCAATTAAAATCTCAAATTCCATTCCTAAGATTATAACATCCATGCCGTTAGCATAATAAGGTTTGGCTCAAGTATTTTTCGCAATAGATTTGTCCCTTTTTGAAAATATTTTTGTTGCTTTTTTACTTTGTAAAGTAGAACATATATAAATAAGCGTTTAAAAAGTATATTAAGTGAAATGTCCGTTTAGCGTTATTAATAAATAGATTGCATATGTCTCCTTTGAAATATTCACTAAAAGTATTAACTTATAGAATTTACGCATTCAGGCGTAGTCTGATCAACGGCATCAACATGATAAGTTTTATTAACTTATCACTGGTTGTCGTATGAAGTTAAATTTTTGTTGTGGATTTCTGAGTGCAAATTTATAAATAAGTCATTAGTCTTCAGAAAAAAGTTGTCCGTATTCCTGAATCCGGACAACTTTTTTCTGAATATCATTATTTGGAAAATTCTTTAAATCTATCCTCCCCAGCTCTTTTTTATTGCATAAATCAATTTTTGCAGATGTTGTTATTTATATTTGCAATGTTACATATGTATATATTAAAAAGGGGAGACAAGACATTTTCTCATCACCCCTTTTCATAAGTTTTAATTTCAAAGATATTATGGAACAATTTTACCAACCGCTGCCGACGAATTATTATCAACATTTGACATGTCGG
>CAZEDO010000218.1:0-3018 GCA_964511085.1 uncultured Lentimicrobiaceae bacterium | reverse complement strand
TGTACAGGTTATTCAGTTCAGGAAAATAATTTTGAGGGACACTATATAAACTTCTATGGCGATTCGTATATCGAAGCGGGAATTGTTGTGAATAACTCAGGAACAGAACCTAATCTGATTTACAATGATTCAATTAAAAATTTACAATATGGCATACTTGCACAGAATCAAAACCGTAGCAATGACGGACTGAAAGGCCTCGTTCTTAAATGCAATAATTTTGATAATACGCGCTATGATCAGGCTATAACGATGGATCAATTCAATCAAAACTGGGGAATAGCAAAGTACCAATATCAGGGTGATACTATATCAAGGGAGGGGATGGCAGGCAATACCTTCTCACGGCAACATATTGCAGGAGTTCATGATATTAACAACACCGGTGGGTGGATTTATTATTATCATCACCATCTAACACTAAATAATTTCCCACGTGTTCGTCCTGATTGGTCCTCAAAAGTAATCTTTAGACCTCAAAATCAACTAATATACTCAAAACTAATCTGTTGTCCATCAAAACTCAGTGGAGTAGGAATTAGCAACCCTGAAAACCTAAAACAAGATATTGAAGCAGAAAGAAATATTATCGACCTGAAAGAGACGGCTCTGAACGAACTTGTTGATGGAGGCAATACCGATGCATTGAATGATGAGATTATATACAGCTTCCCATCCGAAGCGCTTGCTTTGCGACAAGAGCTTTTGGACAAGTCGCCTTATCTTTCGGATACCACGATGCAATCGGTAGTGGCTGTAGAAACAGTTTTGCCTAATGAAATGGTGCGCGATATTCTTGTTGCCAATCCACAATCGGCTAACTCCGAAAAAGTATTAAACGAATTGGATAACCGGGATAGCCCAATGCCCGATGCAATGATGGCCGAAATCCTTTTGGGGGAAGAAATAATATCCGCCAAGGAAGAACTGGAGTCTGATGTAGCTTCTCATAAGGCTATCCGATCGCAATCACTCAACGAACTTATTATCTACTACAAATCGGACACGATTAATCCAGCCTCCCCGGATAGCTTAGCCGTTTTGTTACAGAATGAGCAAAATACCAATTCAAGATACCAGCTTGCTGCTGAATATATGAACAAAGCAGATACTAGTGCAGTGAATTCAACACTTGGGAGTATTCCTGCATCATTTGCCCTCGATCAGGAACAGCAATCGTTACACGAAAATTACATTGCATATTTTGCGATCCAGAAAAAGATGGAGAAAGAAGGTAAAACAATTTTATCCTTAGATTCTGCTGGTATTGCAGAAATACATAATTTATTTAATACTTCAAATGAACCTGTTAGATCATACGCTAGGAATATGTTGGTCTCAAGAGGAGAAATAACCTACGATGAGCCTTATATTTTCCCTGACGAAACGAAATCAGGAGAGATCAGGAAAGTTTATACTAAAAGTCCTGCAACTTCAACGTCCTATCTGATTGTTTTCCCAAATCCAGCTAAACATTACTTGATTGTTGATTATAAACTGGCGGAAAAGAGTGATAGTGATAGAGAGGCAATACTTGAAATATCATCGGTACAGGGATATCAACTTGATAAAAAGGAACTTAGTAAGTATCAAGATCAGATACTGATAACCACTGTTGATTATAAGCCCGGTATTTATTCCTGTACGCTGAAGATTAACCATAAAATAATCGAGGTTAAGATGTTTACAGTTATCCATTAATCAGTAATATAGCTCCCGGATTTAATTCGGGAGCTATTATCTTCACATTATGGGAAAGCTATATCTACTAATATTTTTATCGGAATTCTTTAATTTGGATGTTAATGGACAAGTATGGGTAAGAACATATGGGAATGGGCTTAATGCGAATGTTTATGATGTAACAGAGTCATATGATAGGGGTTTTATTTTTGCGGCTCAGATTAATTATGGAGCGTATTTATGGATTTTTAAAACAGATATTAATGGAGAAATACTTTGGGATAAAAGAATAGGAACAGGGCAGGAATCATCGTTCTTTTCACCTATGAATATTGAGCAAACTACAGACAACGGTTATATAATATGCGGATCAACAACAAAATATGGTTCCTATGATGCTTATCTAATTAAAATAAATTCCTGTGCTGAAATAGAGTGGTGCAAGGTTCTTGAAACGCCGACTAATTTTGATGAGGGATTTAGAATTAAGCAAACCCAAGATGGTGATTTTATTATGCTTGGCGCTTATTTCGTTACAGAACCCTATTCTAATATTTCCCTTTTTAAGTTCAACAGATCCGGTAGTTTAATATGGCATCAGTTTTATCCAATTGAGAATATGGATTACAATGATCAACCATATGATCTTTTAGCAGATGATGATGGTTACATTATTGTAACCGATCGCTATTTTCCTGATCCAGGAACTACAAGTCCCGGAATACTCCGTCATCATTTTATCAAAACAGACACAGCAGGTATTCAAAATTGGGAACTTGTATATGGAGCAAATGACTATTATTATGGTAGCCCCTGGGCAGCAAACAAAAGTACAAGTGGTAATTATTATGCTGCGGGTAATCATTTTTATTCAAATGGCACAGGAAGTCCTGCATTTGTAAAAGTGCTTCACAATGGATCCCAATCATACTATAAAGATATTATGCCGAACGCAACCTGGGGTGGATTGAGTTCCATAGATTTCCTGCAGGATTCGCTTTTAGTAATGGTCGGTGGCTGGTATTCAGATATAAACACAAAACATGATGCTTTTTTTAAAACAGACACACTAGGGAATCTAAGGACTCTAAAGGAAATTGAATGGACAACAAATAGTTACGAAGCGGCATATAAGACTATTGATGATAAATTTATTGCTGTTGGGAATGATGCATCGAGTGCCACCTGGAAAATAGTTGCCGTTAAGGTGAACTCAAATCTAGATTACGACAGCATATATACACAACCATTCACTTATGACAGCCTTTGTCCACATTCTATAGTATCTGATACGATTGATCCTGATTGTGAAAATGAATATGTAGATATTGAAGA
>CAZEDO010000217.1:0-3042 GCA_964511085.1 uncultured Lentimicrobiaceae bacterium | reverse complement strand
TGCTTCGCTCAGCATTTACCCAACTGTTAGTGGAGTGACTTTGAGCGGGAGCTATGGAGGCCCACTTATCGATCTAAACGGAGCCGATAATGTTACCATTGATGGGAGGGTGAATGCCACAGGGCTTACTAACGATATGACCATCAGCAATACAAGATTCAGCGATGACAATCAATCTACCATTAGGTTCACAAACGACGCCACATACAATACTGTGAAATATTGTGTGATCAAGGGATCCGCTTACCGCGAGGCCCAAGGCATTCTGATCTTCAGTAATACTGCCACTTCTACAGGGAACAGCAATAATACCATTGATCATAATGAAATTACAAATAATGGCGGATACAGGCCACTTAATACAATAAGTTCTACCGGAAACTCCAGTTACCCGAATAGTTCTAATACTATCAGTAACAACAATATTCATGATGTGTTGAATGCTAACATTTCTCATGCATTCATAATAAAATTGGGGATTGGAGGAGATGGAGGTCAAAGCTATAATAACGCATGGACAATATCGGGCAACAGCTTCTATGATACCCAGGATTATACAATAACATCCGGTAATAACATGAGGATACTGTATATTTATGCAGATGGTGGCAATGCATTTAATATTTTGAATAACTATTTTGGTGGAAGTGCCCCTTTATGCGGGGGGACATGGAATAAAACTACAGGAAACAACACATTCCAACTCATGGAATTCAGGGTGGGGACCTCAACCGCAAGTGAAATACAAGGGAATACGATAAAAAATATCAATTTTACAAATACCGGGTCAAATAAATGGTGGGGTATTAATATGCAGAGAGGGAAGATCAATATAGGAACCACTGCAGGCAACTGCTATGGCGCTTCCGACGGAACAGGCTCAATCACTTTTACGGGAAGTGGAAGCGGCTCGGATTTTTATGCATTTCACTCTGAATCTTCTTTTGTCAACGCACAGAACAATATTATAGGTTCAATCACGGTTGCCAACACAAACTCTGAGTGTGCAACAAATTTTTACGGGATTCTCTTTCGTTCGAGTGGGACCTCATGTTATCTAAGTAATAATACAATTGGAAGCATCACGACACCAAGCAGCATCAATTCAACCTCTCTTTCAAATACTGATGCCCAGAAGGTTTGGGGTATTGCATGTTGCTATGGTGGTGGCGGAACTGTTACTATTATCAACAATACGATTGCTAATCTTACAAATGGAACGACTAACAGTAGTTCGACTGTTTATGGTCAGATATATGGAATCTTTATTAATCAACCAGCAGCCACGATATCGGGGAATTTGATACATCATCTGACAATTGCGAATGCAAATGCTGCAAGTGACTGTAGTACTGGTGATCCTGGTAATCAGGCCAATCCGTACATTTCTGCCGCCGGAATTGCTTTTGCTAATAAGGACAATTCCACACATACTCTATCCGGCAATACAATTTATAATATTTCAAATTCCAATTCTTCCTTTACAGGGCATTTGGCCGGAATTTATTATTACGGACAATCCACCCCAAGTTCTGTTTCAGGTAATTTGATTTACAATTTAAGCGCGAGCTGTAGTTCTGCCAATTTGCATGGGATTAAGATCGGCGGCGGAGTTGCAACTTATTCAAATAACATTATAATACTTGGTGGAGATAATCCAGCAACCTTGAATGGCATTTATGACGGAAATGCATCCGGCACAAGCAATATTTATTTTAATTCCGTGTACCTGAGTGGATCACCAACTTCAGGATCATTTAACAGTGCAGGATTATATAGCTCGACTACAGCTGCCAGAAATTATAGAAATAATATCCTTTACAACGCGCGCTCCAACAATGGTGCCTCAGGGAGTCATTACTCAATTTATTTATCGAATGTACCTGGGACTATCAATTATAACGATTATTATGTTTCGGGTACTGGAACCATATTAGGATATTCAGGAGGGAATGTAGCAAATTTGGCTGCCTGGAAAACTGCAACTGGACAGGATGCCCAGAGCCTTTCCTCACCTCCAAATTTTGCAAATCCGGGAGGGACCAACGCAAGGGATTATATTCCTTCGACTGCCTTGCTTGCGGCAACTGGGACGGGAATTGGTTCAGACTATGGAGGGACTACCCGTTCAGGGTCACCTGAAATGGGCGCCTGGGAGCAAAACAATTCTGTGACATGGAATGGAAGCATTAATGATGATTGGAATACAGCTACAAACTGGACTCCCAATCAGATTCCAACTGCTTCTCATAATGTTCTGATTCCTAATGGAACACACGATGTTGTTGTAAGCCAGCCAGTTGGGACTCCGGCGATATGCAACAATCTGACTATTGAAAATGGCGCCAGTCTGGTTATATCAGCTGGGAAAGCCTTGACTGTAAACGGTACGCTTACAAACAGTGGCAGTTATGAAGGACTTGTCATTCAAAGTGATGAAAATGGCACTGGATCTCTTATTCAAAGCTCCTCCTCAGTTGCCGCCACCATTAAAAGGTATATTACGGGAAAAACAACGCCTACAAGCGCAGATGCACATTTTATAGCTATTCCGCTAAATGTTACCAGTCCAACTTCCAATCTTTTTCTTGGATCATATCTTTTTAAACTTGATGCATCCAAAACCGATCCGGATAATTATAATTATTATGGAAAATGGGTCAACCTCGGCAATGAAACTACTACCTTACTTTCCTGCGCTTCTGGTTATATGGTCTATTACCCTGCAGCTTCTCATACATACTCCTTTCGAGGCACCCTTAACACTGGAACATTCACACCGAATGTCTCGTTTGGCGGTACCTATACCTTCAACCTGATTCCAAATCCTTACCCCTCTGCTATTAACTGGGCATCTTCGGGAGGCATTGTAAAAAGCAATGTTGGCGCCACAGCCTGGATATGGAAAGGAAGCAATGGAAACTATACAACAGTAACTGCCAGTACCTATAATTACATTCCTGCCGGGCAGTCTTTCATCGTCATGACCAGCGGGACTCCGGTGCTTACTATGAATAATAACGCCTGCGTTCATGATGCTAC
>CAZEDO010000216.1:0-3043 GCA_964511085.1 uncultured Lentimicrobiaceae bacterium | reverse complement strand
CTAACTACTCAGGATGTGATAGGTCTGATGCGTGATTATTTCCAGGGCACAGAACTGGATATGACAAAGGATCCCGGTGCCGGCCCTTATGGCTGTATAGTCCGTTGGAGGCCTCTGACTTGGAAAGTGGATGGTGTTGAATATGTTAACGAACGTGCCATATCAACCCAGCAAACAGGTTTTTCGTTTATAGCCCAAAGCCGCTCCTTTATTCAAACCCCTTTGGGAGGGATTATTTGGTTTGGTGTTGACGATACATACAGCACGGTTTATACTCCCATGTACACTTGTATGACAAGGGTACCCGAAAATTACGCAGTTGGCAATGGTTCAATGATGAACTTCTCTCCTGATGCAGCCTTTTGGGTATTTAATCAGGTATCTAATTTCGCTTATACCCGTTACAAGGACATGATTCCTGACATTCAGAAAGTGCAGAAAAAACTGGAAGATCAATACATCTCCTTTACCCCGGTAATCGACAAAGTGGCTTCGGAGTTGTATGCAAAAGACAAGTCGCAAGCGGTTGAATTCCTTACAGCCTACTCTGTGGAGCAGGGCGAAAATACGGTTAAAGAATGGAAGAGCCTCTATGCTTTTCTTTTTACCAAATTTATGGATGGAAATATTAAAGAGAAAGATGGCAACAAACAAAACCCAAAATTTAAACAACCAGGCTATAGTGAAGACTTTTATCGCAATGTAATACGTAGTACCGGCGACCGCTTCAAGGTAGTTGAGCCAGGCAGCCATTAAACACTGTTAAAATATGAAAGTCTATCTGTTTTGTTAAAGAGCATCTTAATTTTAAACCTCAGATATAACTACTACAAATGTCTGTTAATTATCAGATTGGAAAACTGAACAACCTATGGAAAATCAACCTGTAAATACAATTGGATACAAGGTAACGATCGGCATTTTGCTTGTAGTAATAGCAATTATGGCATGGATGCTTCTGAATACGCGTACAACCGTTGTCACGCTGGTAAAGGAAAAGGATTTACAGCGTACAGAACTTCAAACGGAACTCGACTCTTTGATTAACGAGCATGCACGGGTAAAAACCTCTTATGGTAAACTCAGTGATTCGCTCTTGCAGAAGGACAGCATCATCATGGCAAATGCTGCCGAGATAAAAAAACTTTTAGGAACCCAGTATGAGTATTATAAAGTAAAAAAGAAACTTGAACTTCTACGGAAGATTTCACAGGGCTACGTTCACCAGATAGATTCTTTGTTTACTGTTAACACAGCGCTTAAGGAGGAAAACACTCAGATACGTGGCAACTACCAGCGTGAGCAGACCAAAAATGAGGAACTGAGCAAGGATAAAGTACTTCTAACAGATAAGATAAACTCAGCAGCAGTCCTCAAAGCATATAAGATAACTGTTCTCACTCTTAAAACTAAGTCAGGCGACAAGGAACGTGCGACCGACAAAGCTTCCCGGGTAGATAAAATAAAAATTTGCTTTACATTGAGTGAAAACAAGTTGGTAAGCACCGGTTCGCGCAGCGTTTATTTGCGGATAGCCCGTCCTGATAAACTAATCCTGACACATGGACGCAGTGATGAATATTCAATTAAAATACAGGGAGAAAGTTTGCAATATTCAACAATGCAGTCAGTGAATTACGATGGAACAGCAATGGATCTATGCCCGTTTTATAATATTTACAGCAAGGATGTGCTAATGAAAGGCACTTATTTGGTTTCGGTATATGCTGACGGACGCGAAATAGGACAGACATCCTTTGTTCTGAAGTAGTTAATCAACAAAGCTTGCTGAAAAAACCGTTCCATTATTCCGGGAACGGGATAAAACCTTACAGTTTCTAATAAAAAGGAAGATCCAAATTCCAAGTCTCAAATTCCAAATTTCAAAGGGAAAATAATATAAAACATTGGTTTTGAAGACTCTTCAAAGCATATGCTTGAAATTTTGGGCTTGCCTGCCTGCTGCAAACTGGGAATTTGAAACTTGGAATTTGCAACATGCCTCCAAGGATTTTTAGACCTGGAAATTTTACACAAAAAAAGCGCCCCCCTCGCAGGGAAACGCTCAATACCCTATAAAAAACAACGGTTAATTATTCTTCTTCTTTTGGTGCCTTGTATAGCTTTCGCGCACCATAAGCAGCCCCGGCAAGCAACAGGAAGGATAATCCTCCATCTATCGGTGCTCCTCCTCCGGGAGGTGCATTGCCGCCTCCTCCGTGTCCACCTCCTGGTGGCGGTGGCGGCGGACCGTCGGCCCGGCTTGGTTGCGCTATCACAATAAAGGAAAGCAAAAGAGCTGCAAAAAAAGAAATTTTAAAGGCGCGTTTCATAATGCAAAGGTATATAAATAGTTACCTGTAAATTCAAATTACTTGATAAAAATTTTAGCGTTACTTACTCCATTATTTGTAATAATGCTCACAATGTAAACTCCCGTATTCCCGTGCATGTCAATGATAGTAGGCGAACCGGCGATAAGATTGGTAGTGGAAACAGTGCGGCCAGCCAAATCAGTTACTTTGATATTCCCGTTTTGGTTCCCGGTTTGCAGTACCGTAATAACTCCGTTTTCAGCATGAATTGTAATATTCTTTCCTATTTCCGGGTTCGATATTGAAGTGGCATCCTGGAAATGCAGCAGAAACCTGTTGGCATCATCACTTGGAGTAGAAGTGAAATTATATGCCTGGTTATCATTTAGCTTCTGCAATGTTTTTGTCTTCAGGTCTTCAAGGAAGATATAAGTTGTTGAAGGGAATCTGTTAACACCTTCAGCCGAAAAAGTGAATATACCAGTAGTTCCTGGCAGGAAGCCAAGTGGAACAGTAACATACATCTGCGAAAGAGGAAGAGTATTAATAGCCAGTTGTGAACTGTCAGTGGTTACGGAATAAAGTTCAGGAATAGTAGTGTTATAACTGAAAAGCTTGTAAGCATCATAGCTGCCATCAAAATTTTCTGTAGCCAGTTCATAGAAACAGATTCGTGCATCATCCCGCGAATTATCTCCTTCAACTGTGATGTTGAGAACATTATCGGT
>CAZEDO010000215.1:0-3052 GCA_964511085.1 uncultured Lentimicrobiaceae bacterium | reverse complement strand
CATTCTTATCCATTGAGTAGGCTGATCCAACCCGGCAGCCGGAAGTAACATCGTAGGCGTAGTATGCCTTCACACGCTGTTTGGTAACGCTATCTTTCCATACCAGGTCTCGGTCATCAAGTGATATCTTGCTGAACGAAAATTCCGGATTATGGCGGTGACGGTGCGGGCGATGGATATCATTAAAGTCCTTAGCACCGAGACGTTTCTTATCAACCTTCACCTGCATTCCTGGTTGGTTGATCAACTGCCATACACGGGCATCTGTGAAGCTCACAACGTTTCCGTTTTTATCCAGGTAATCTTCCAGGATAAACTGTACACCGGTGGCTTTATCTACAAGCTCAATTTTGCCGTTCATAAAGTCGTTGTAAACCTCTACAACCTTAGTGTTATAAGGGCGTGTGGGCATTGTGGCAATGAAACAAATAAGCTTCTGGATCTTATCGCTTATTTTAGTAGCGTTGTTATTCCCCGCATTCTGCTTTATCAGGGCAACGTAGCCAATTTGGCTGTACTCCTCAAACTTTTCGCGCAGGCGTACCGGGTGTGAAGGCAAGTTGTTCGGGAAGCGGTCGGTTACAACTTTTGCCGTATTGAACGTGGCGGCATTGGCGAAAAACTGAGAATTCAAAGGGCCCTTTCCAAACTTAACACGTTCGCCTACATGATTCTTATATTCGAGCGCTATTGTGTTGAGGATTGAAGCGCCGTTTGTCCACAGAACGATGTTGTTAACCTTATATGTGCGTATCGGGTTCCCGTCCGGGAAGCGGAATGTGGTGTAAAATTCGAGGGCCTGGTAATCTTTTTTGACTGAGTGCAGTGATGGGTCGAGGAATGCTTCTTTGGAAGGGGTTGGATGTTGTTCGTGTAGGATTTCGCGATACTTGGCAGGAAAGCTGTCGAAAGCGATCAATGCGCAGTTACCTTCTCCCTTGCCATCTCTCACAACCTTTAATTTTCCGCCCTGCCGTTGTTTTTGATAAGTGTCATAACTAACCAGGTGCTCTTCTACAATTTTACCTTTTCCGGGGGCATCACTATACTTGTGATAGTATTGGTTTGCCGGAAGGCATAGTATGTTATTATAGATTTCCATACGGTATTCTGTTTGTTGGTTCCCGGAGGCTGATTCGATCCAGCCGCTCATGCTCGGCTCCGGAAATTGGCTACATTTGTGGTGCTAACCCTTAAAAATGTAGTATTATGATGGATAAAGAACTTTGGGATAAATGTCAAATGTTAATTGATGGTGGCCTCGTTGAGCTAATTGTTGATTTATTGGTTAAAGAAGTAGAGGATAATCTGACTCCTGAACAGTTAAAGCCATTAGGGGATCTTCGACCTCTTTTTATGAAAATGTTTTCTGAGAAGCGGGATATATCTGCTGAAAAATTTCTTGCCGGTTTTATTGACCTTGCAAAGCGTGGAGTAATAAAGGAAAGACGCACGGATTAGCAGGAACCTGCAATATCCAAACTCCCTTATAATGAAATTCTTGTCGACATCCATAAACCTGGATAAGTCTTTTACAATTATAAATTCGAGGGAGTTGTCCGTCATGATATGCGTTAATAAAGAGTACGTTTTAGGATTTTTGATCAGCTGCTTTAATGGCTTTAAGAAGAGCGTCTGTAACTTGCTTTTCTATATCAGTTGTATCAACTGTGCCAGACGTAATGATGATGTTTACGTGACCAACCAGTGATTTTATATTCACCTGGATATTTTCCTTGCTTTTACAGTACTTTTCTTCATACTCAATCATACGAGCTTGTATTACCTTGAGTAATTCTACCCTGTCCGCAGCTTTAACAAATAAAACTTCATCAACATTGCGCGTACTTTGTACGATGTAATTGATAGCGTTTATTTCGCTCTGGACAACTTCTAACATTTGTTTAAACATGATTATTAGTTTTAGGTGGGTATTTATTGATTTGCGATTTCTTCGAGTGATTTTTGCAGCTGCCGGCGTTTCTCCAGCACATCAATTATTGCATATCCCGCCTTATCTGTTATGCGGCGAAATCCCAGAAGCATGTCGCGTACCGTTCCGGGGCTCAGCCCTGCTTTTGCCGCTATTAAAAGGCGGTCGCCACTCTTTAGTTGCTTGTTGATTTTTAAATTTTCAGGATATTTTACTTCCCGTGGTGGATTCTTGAGTTGCATAGTGTATATTTGTCGTGATTAATAGAACGGCAAATATAATCACATATTGCGACTATGCAACAAAAAATGTCACAAAATGCGATATTTTTTTTAGTTGAAAGGTTAAAGTCTTATTTTCAGGTAGATACCGATCTTAAATTATCTGAAATATTAGGAGTTAAGGCTAATACTGTGAGTACATGGAAGACAAGAAACTCTATTGATTACAATCTAATAATCGCAAAATGCGACAAAGCAGATCTTCATTGGTTGATCAAGGGAGAATCATTCAGCAAGGGAATAGATCAAGGTTTGGCCGCCGCATGCCCTATGTGTGTGGAAAAGGATCGCGAAATAGATAGACAGAAGCAAGAAATTATTACATTACTTAAGGAGAAGGTTAAACTTTTAGAAGATAGTTCCAGAGCATCTAACGGTTCCGCTGAGGAAAGCAGCAAAAAAGACGCTTACCGGCAAACTGCTTAAGAATAGTATAGGCACGTACCTCCCCACTGACTGAAATACCAATATTTTTACTGATAATGCACCATTTTTCCTGCTTTAGAGGGCGGTAAGTAAGTTATTAATCAGATTTACAGATACATAAGTCAATTTAAACGGTGTATTTACTTGTTCAAAAATGGCATTAAAGGGGGGGGTAAAACGTCAAAAAGGCTGTTTTGGAAGCATAAAAAGAGCATTATCCCTATTCCTATAATGCTCTGAACAGCCTAAAATTACCACCTAAGTTTACCACCTAACATACCACTTAAGTGTATTTTTGGTTAAATTTCTCATAAAATAGGCTATTTCCTCCATAGTAATCGTGGGTATAAAAAAATACCCTTTTAAAGGGTCTTTTAATGCATTTGTTTTGCGGTATAAAACGCCGCTATGT
>CAZEDO010000214.1:0-3093 GCA_964511085.1 uncultured Lentimicrobiaceae bacterium | reverse complement strand
GTGGTGCAAAGTACAAACCAGCCGCCTGTGATTAACAATCAATCGTTTTGGGTTAATGAGCACTCGCCAGACAACACAAGTGTCGGCACAGTATTAGCATCTGATCCAAATACAGGACAAACATTAAGCTATTCAATCCTATCTGGAAATACCAATGATGCCTTTGTTATAGATGCATCTAGTGGTAATCTTTCAATAGCTGATTCGTCTGTAGTCAATTATGAGGCTCTCACATTCTTTTCACTTGTTGTTAAATTACAAGATAATGGCACCGGAAACCTGAGTAGTCAGGCAACAATTACAGTTAATTTGACTGATGTGAATGAGGTTCCTATAATTAACAATCAGACTTTTAACATTTCTCAAACAGCAACATACGGATCTACAGTTGGAACTGTATTAGCCACTGATTTAGATGCTGGTCAAACACTCTCTTATTCTATTCTTTCAGGAAATACAAATGGGATTTTTGCTATTAATGCTTCCACCGGGGTAGTCACGGTTGCTAACTCAGCGGCATTAGCAAATAATACTGGCGGAAATACTTATTCTGTTTTTCAGGATATAACACCATCAGGTTCTGCAATAAACAATATTGGGAATGGAACTGCTCCATTGGAAGTTGGAATGAAATTCTTCAGTAATGTAGATGGATATATTTCCGGTGTTCGCTTTTATAAAGGTGTCGGAGCACAAGGAATACATATCGGGAACTTGTGGAGCCTCGATGGTACTAATCTGGCATCTGCTACATTTGCGAATGAGACAAGTTCTGGCTGGCAGAACGTAACCTTTGCAACTCCGTTTGCGATCACAGCTAACACAATTTATGTTGTGTCATATTTCAGCCAGCATGGTGATTTTGTAAAAACCAACCCTTATTTCACTTCGAATATAGTAAATGGTCCCTTAAATGGTATAATTTGGACAGCCTCAGAGCCTAATGGAATTTACCGGTATACAACTGCATCGGCCTTCCCCAATAATAATGCCTACATTGGCAGTACAAATTACTGGGCTGATGTAATATTCACCACCATACCATCTCCTACATCTCTTGCGTTTATAGTTAAAGTTCAAGACAATGGCGTCGGCAACCTCAACAGTCAAGCTGTTATTACAGTCAATTTACTTAGGGAAAATCAACCACCTGTAATTAACAATCAGTCATTTTCGGTTAATGAAAACTCACCTAACGGTACAGCTATTGGCAATATATTAGCTTTTGATCCAGATGCAGGGCAAACTCTCGCATATTCAATCCTTTCGGGAAACACAAATAATACTTTTGCAATTAATTCAGCAAATGGTGCAATCATGGTTGCAAATTCATCTTCTCTGGTTTACCAAACAAATCAAGCTTTTTCCCTAAATATAAGGGTTACTGATAATGGCGCCGGAAATCTTTACGATGATGCAACTATTACAATTAATGTAATACAGACCGCAAATCAACCTCCTGTTATCAATAACCAGTCATTTGCACTTAATGAAAATTCAACAAATGGTTTTACAGTTGGAACAGTTGTAGCAACTGACCCAAACATCGGTCAAATACTAAGCTATTTCTTGCTTTCAGGTAACACTAATGGAGCTTTTACAATAAATGCTTCCACGGGTGTTCTTAAAGTTGCTAATTCTTTAGCACTAAACTACGAGATTACTCCATCTTTTGCGTTGGTAATAAAAGTACAAGACAACGGAACTGGAACACTCTCCAGTACTGCAAATATTACAATAATCCTTTACAATGTTAATGAATATCCGGTAATAGCCAACCAGTCGTTTAGTGTTAATGAATTTGCACTAAAAGGGACTATTGTTGGCACAGTGGTAGCTTCGGACCCTGATGCTGGCCAAACGCTCACTTATGCTATAACAGCTGGGAATACGAGTAGTGCTTTTTCCATTATTTCATCTAGTGGAAAAATTAAAGTCAATAACAAGTTGGCTCTAAATTATAGTATTAATCCTTTATTTCAACTTACTATCAGGGTTAAGGACAATGGTACAGGACAATTAGCATCTTTTGCAACAATTATTATTAATGTTATAGATGGAAAATCGGCGTATATGCTCAATATCATGAGTATTCCGCTAGATACTGTTTCGGCAGGGTTATCCTATTCTTATAAAGTACTTGGATTTTCAGAAAAAGGGTCATCCATACACTATACAGTTGAATCTCTCCCACATTGGCTTTCATTTATAAACAATGGGAATAACACTGCAACATTCGAAGGAATACCCGGCATCGATGATATCGGCATTTACCAGATAGTTCTGAAAGGGAATGACAACCTGCTTGAAGTTCAACAAGCTTTCCAAATTGAAGTAATTTCAACTTCAGCAATTGGCTTTCTAAATAAAACAGACTTAGGGATGCACATTTATCCAAATCCGGTTACTAATGGCATCCTTAATGTTAAACTGGGCAATGGGATTCACGAACAATTTGACCTGTCAATATTTGACATGTTCGGCAAATTGCTTTTACAAAAACATTATTCTCAAACAAATTCAGCAACTCTCGATGTATCAGCATATCCAAAAGCTACGTATCTTATTCAGATACTTTCGCTTAATTTCCAGCTATCGGATAAATTCATAGTAAGATAAGGCTTGATATTATCAGCTCTTCTAATTATCATGCAGCCATTGCTATTAGCAGTGGCTGCTTATTTTATTACTCTACTTTGGTTCCTTGAGTCTGTTAAAATTGCAAATTTCACCACTCATTGTCACTTAATCCAACTGGCACTATCTTATGCTAATCCACAAATATTTAGCATAAATGAATATAGCCGCCACTTTAACAAGTTGAATTTCAACTAAATCATTTCTTAATTCTCCAAAATATAACCTTTTTCCGAAAAATAGATATATAATATACTAAGTTAATTTTCATTCTTATTATAAATATCAGGAATACCACTCATTAACAACTTGTTTGGCTATACTAAAATACCGTTGCTACTTGTATTACACAACCTGCTTGCACTACTACTATGAAAACAACAAGAACATATTTTGCTTTAGATCCCAATTCGGTCTTAACCACTCTCTATCCGATTGCTAAGACAAGCAATTCCA
>CAZEDO010000213.1:0-3098 GCA_964511085.1 uncultured Lentimicrobiaceae bacterium | reverse complement strand
GAGTCCGGTTGCCGGAGTGCCAATTGCGTTTTTTTGCGCTTCCGTCATTCGCGGAGCTAAAAAGCCTTTGGCGATTGAACTTACATCGAGCATGGCGCTTCCGTTTGGTGCGTCACCAGTAGCGTTGATACCCACGCTTTGGGCGTTTGTAGCCGCTGCCATTGCGATAATCATTGCTAAAGCAAGGAGGGTTCTGATAATTTTTGTTGAAGAAGTGTACATGTTTTTCATACTAGATACATTTGAGTTAAGAGTTTTTGCGATCTGTTATTTCTGTTTGGGTTTCCCAATTTTCTTGCGGAGTATTTTTAGCAGGTTTTCAATTTCAAGGTCAATCTTTTTCATTTGAATTTTATATACTGCGGCTAAACTTTCGGGTTCAGCTTCGGCTTTATCTTTTAGTGGGTATATTTTTTTTGCGCTCACGGTACGAATATCTTATACAACAAATGTATGACCTGAAACGGGCTGATTCCTATTACCGAAGGGGTAAAAAAACTTCACAAAAACTTCACAATTCAGCCTTTTTGGCTGATTATACGTAATCTTATTATACATGTGAGTAAATAATGGGTTATAAAGAGTAAAAATACCCATCAGGATGCTAACTGGCCAGGGATCGGAAACAGAACCCATAATCCGTGCATTGTTTATTTGACTTCGTCGAGCCCTTCGGGGTTCGGTGCGCTGCACCTTTTGTATTATCTCTCTGTTTTTCTAAAATTATCGCGCTGCGCTGCACCTTGATCTATTTCATAAAAGGGGCTCAAATGAAGCCACAGAGTGGCGCAACATCTGTAGCCAGATAGAAAGGAGTAATTGTTTAAGGTGCAGAGCACCGGAATATAAAACCGATCAATTTTATGTACGGGTTTTTCAGCAGGCCCTGATTAAAATTGCGACAGGTAAGCGGTAAGGTTTTCGTCGCGTTCCATGCCAAATTTATGACGCAGGCGGTGACGGGCCATTTCAACGGCCCGGGGATTTTGAAGCGTCAGCTCCGCTATTTCTTTTATGCTCAGGTTCATGCGCAGCATGGCACACAAACGGTGATCGCCAGCGGTTAAACCGGGATGAAGCTCGTTGAGTTTCCTGAAAAATTCCTTGTGCGACTCCATATACTGCTGCTGGAAATCATCCCAGCGCTTAGGCTGTACCTGGCTTTTTAACGAAGCCAGTATGATTTTCAGGCTTTGCTGCTGCTCTGTATTATCCAGCTTTTGATTCAGCAACTGCAGTTCAGTAAGCAAACCGGATAAGAACTCGCTGTTGTGCGATAAAATCAGCATTTTCGACACAAGCAACTTCTGGCTTGTTTCTATTTCCTTTTTATCCAGGGCCGTTTCCTGGTCTTTATTGATAATCAGCAGTTCTTTATTGTTCAACTCCAGTTGCTGCGATTTTTGAGCAGTTTCCGAAATGATTAATTTTTGCCTGGTATTCCTTGCCCTGAGCCAGATTTCATAGAGCACTGCTATCACCGTTAGCATCGAAACCAGGAATATCAGGTAAATATACATCGACTTGATGCGGTCTTTCTCCCGTTCGGTTTCCAGTAATTTAATCTCCAGGTTCTTCTTTTCCGCTTCGTACAGGGTCTGGTATTTTACAACGGCATCCTGTTGCGTTTTGGTTTGCATACTATCGTTCATCGTATTCCAGAGGGTATAATACTTCAATGCCGCCCTTGCATTATTCAGTGCCAGGTAGCCTTCAAACCTGTCGTTATACAAGCGCAGCACATCACCGGAGAGTTTGTTCCCGGATGCGAGCAGTAACGCCTTATCGAAATACATATCAGCACCAGCCTGATCTTTTCGGATCACGGCGGTTTTAGCCAGCATGTTAAGACTGTAAAGTTCTCCTTTTTGAATATGGTTCACTGTCGAAATCTGCAGCACTTCCTTATACAGTTTTTCAGCGGCTGAAATATCCCCATTGCTTTTCAGGTAGTTGGCATAATTGAACTTGATCAGCATCAGGTTCGATATGCTGCCGCTTTCGGTAAGCGGTTTCATAGCCATTTGGAAATAATAATAGGCAGAGTCCCTGTTTACCTTTTTATAAGCGATTGCGATATTTGAATAATCGAGCCCTACTTCTATCTTTTTACCCAGGCGCATATTTATTTGAATGGCACCCAGATACAGGGGGATGGCTTTTCGCTGAAATCCCTGGATTACCAGCAGGTTGCCCAAATTCTGGTAGGCCTGTGCCAGGCTAACCGAATCAGCGGCCTTCAGGTAAAATAAAACGGAGCGGGTAAAACACTGCACGGCACTGTCCGATTGATTGCAGCGAATGTAATAATTCCCCAAACTGCTTAAAAACTTAACCTGTTCGGCTGTATCATGCTTTTGAACGGCCAGGTCAATCCCTTTGCGAAGCCAGAAAGCCACCGAGTCGTTCGATTCCATTTCAATAAACAGTGAGCCCAGCAAATAACTGACACGTATCATTTTGGAGGTATCTTTCAGCTGAAATGCTTCGGTGCGCATCACGGAATAGTATTTTAAAGCCGAATCGTACCTGCCCATAAGTTCAAAAGCGTTGCCCCTGTAGCGGGCCGCTTCCAGCAATTGTCCGTGATCCGGCTTACCCTCAGCATAACGAAACAGCACTTCCGATGCGCGGAGGGCACTGTCGGCATTCGTCTTAAGCTTTTGATTAACGGATTGTACCAGCGAGTCGAAAACGGGATCAGCCCTCCTTTGTTCAGGAGAAGTGCATTGCAAAAGAAAAAATACAGCACCAAAAATAACAATCAACCTTGCTGAAATCATCAGGGCTTTTTTCAATTTATCTGGAGTAATCCGGGTTTTCTTCACAAAGGCATATTTATATTAAAACAAATGTAATATGGGTGGCCGGGTTCCAAAGTTCCAGGTTTCGGGATTTTTGATTTTTAATTTATTTTAAAAGGGTGCCAAAGTTCCAAATCATAAATTCCAAATCATAAATTCCAAATTCCAAATTCCATGTTCCAAATTCCAAGGTGCCAGGATTTTATTCACTTCGTTCATGAGAACGCTACGCTAAGTTGCACTTTACATTTTTCACTTTATTCACTTCGTTCATGAGAACGCTACGCTAAGTTT
>CAZEDO010000212.1:0-3143 GCA_964511085.1 uncultured Lentimicrobiaceae bacterium | reverse complement strand
TAATTAGTAAGGATGATTGATTTTCTATGCAAAGAGAACTAAATTTTGTCATATTTGAAAGACAAACAGGCAGATTCCTAAAGGCTAGGTATGCACCTACAGGATTCAAAAAGTTCCTGCAGTAATTTCAGTCTTTGTTTAGCTGAGGAGATCGCGTTCAGACTATACTTAATCAGAAGCAAAATTATTTTCCAAACCGTATCAAAATCAGTTATTGAACAGCTAACCTGATAGATTTTATGGATCCACCAGCTTTTAGCTGACACAGATAGATTCCAGGTACAACAGGCTGATGAGCATTATTGTCGGCATTCCATGTTATAGAAGAAGTTCCGGATTTATAGTACCCATTGGCCAGAACCTTTACTATCCTGCCGGTTATATCGCAAATGCTGAGATCGACTAATCCAGGTGTAGACAGTGTAAAAAGAATAGAGGTTCTATCGCTAAAAGGATTTGGAAAATTCTGTTCTAATGAAAGATTATTACCTTCGGGCAATTCGGTTAAATCAGTTGTATTTGTTGTTGTAAGGAAGAAATGAAGGGACCATGCCTTAAGGGTTCCTGAATTGCCTGATTCGTGGTCATTAATGCTGAGTACCCAATCGCCGTTCACTGTAGTAGCATCAAACACGAAAAGTGGACTGTAGGGGCGGAAAGAACCTGTATATGGAGCAGTTCCACTGTTTATAGTAGTTGTAGCGGAATCATTCAGAATTGTTCCGATAAAATTCTCACCTAATACCGAGGGCTGGTTGATCAAAGTATCTGTTATTCCGTTGTGTTGAAGAATAAAGTCAAGATCCGAAACATTCGAATAAATAACGCTATCAATGGTTACATTAACATCGGCAACGCGATATTGAACCGGTGTGGTATAGTCTACTGTAATGGTATCCCTGGTAACCTGACTGCCGGTAATCGCCGTGTTGAGTGCATGATTGTTAAACTGCGCACTAAATTCTGATTGAGGCGCGTATTTGATAAGCACAATATCATAAAAACTTGTATTGTCATAGCTGTTTCCTGCCGAATAGGTATTGCCGTTCTGGTCAACTCCAACCGAGATACTATTGTCTACACTGTTGGAAGGCCCGTTATAGGTCTTTGACCACTGAAATGATCCTGCCGTATTATATTTTATGGTAACGATATTTGAGGTACCATACGTTTGCCCAATAACATATACACTGGCATCAGCATCAATAGCGATGTTATATCCGGAATATCCATCGGGTTGATTTCCTCCATGGTACCTTCGAACCCATTGCTGATCTCCGCCAGCATTATATTTTATTGTGGTTATTTTTTGAGATATCGGATAGCCCAATGTGCCGGTTTCGCCGGTAATATAAATATTCCCCGAATTATCGGCGACAACTGCGCGCCCATAATCCCATCCATCGGGAGAAGCATAAGTCTTGCCCCAATTAATAGATCCATCAGTGTTTATTTTTAATAATGCATAATCTAAGTTGCTCGTTCCGGCAAGAATAATATTGCTATTATTGTCTATTGTCATATCAATTACATTCTGATTAGCGACACCCTGTCCCCACCTTGCTGCCCAAACAAAGTCAAGGTTTTGTTCATACTTCAAGGCAATAAACGACGATGAATCGCTATCACTTATATACCCGCCAATAATGATTTTCCCATCACCGCCTATTCCTATTTTATTCCCGCTTTCGGATGCCTGGTCATAAAATACCTGGTTTATAAAGTTACCGGAATGATCATACTTTACAAGAAAAATATTATAGTAAGAAGCACCTGTATAATACTCCCCGGTAACATAAACATTTCCTGTCGCATCCGTTGTGAGATCATATCCACCATTGTAGTTGCCAGTGATATATTGAAATCTGTTTGCCCAAAGTTGTTCACCCGATGGACTATACTTTATAACAAGCATTTCATTGGCCCCCCCTGAGTATATAGCATTTTCCCCTGTAACATATACATTGCCATCAATATCTACATAAATGGCTCTTCCAAATGCACCGTTGTCATTTGGAGCGTGATAGATTTTAATCCATTGCTGTATACCTTGGGCATCATATTTTAAAGTTACGGCTTCAACCTGGTTTGATCCTGTTTTTTGTGAACCGGTAATATAGACGTTACCCTGGACATCCACTACCATATCGTTTACAGATTCGGTAGTGTAACCATCCGCAGTAAATCTTTGCACCCACTCTGGTGAAACCTGCGCAAACGTTGTTATTGTATGAAACAGAAAACAACAAAAAACAAGAAATCGTACAGATCGTTTCATAATAAATCTCCTTTCTTTTATTTTAATTTAATAGAGTAATTTGAATAGGTCGAATTAATAAATGGGAACAAAATGGTCACTCTTAATATAACAGGGCGAAAGCTGAAAAGTTCTGTGAAATTCCGTGCCATTTGTATTTAACATTTGGGCTGGAAAACAAGCAACCAAATGCAGATGAATATGTGATGATTTGATAAAATCTGTTTGATGCGATTATATGCTATCTATTAAAATAAGGTTTGATGATTTTCCGTTTTTAGACTTCTAACAACTCCGTCGGCATTTAAGCTTTATTAACAGATTAATATCAGGGTGCATAATCTTATAAACAAAGTTACAGTTATTTATTTAATTATATATAAAAGTTAATATATATTAATTCCAACGGTAAGCCCAGTTGAACGTAGACCCTACTGAGAGTGATGATGCGGAAATGCGAAGCGGTTAGCAGACTTCATCGGAGAATACAATGCTCAGTATGGCAAGCCAGAAAAACAGGAAATGCGATGAATTATTTTATGAGTTGATAAAGAGGAGATAACTAAGGTAGTATTTTATTTATAAAGTTGGTTAATACCCCGAAGCTCTGCTGCGGAAACTAATATTCCTTGTGATACTTCGCAGTTCTACTGCGGGGTAATTCATTTTAACACAAATGAAATTTCGTAATCAGTGGTCCAACCATGAGAGCCACTTGAATTATTAAAGTTTTAGGGCTTGCATTAGATTTCAGCATTATCGGAAGCAAAAAAGACGTGAACGTTGTAAATTAATAAATCTTTGGATGACATTCTTGTTACGGAAAATTCTCGTTAACCTTGTAAAATTGTTTTACGTCATTTTATCTTCGGGATATTTTATATAA
>CAZEDO010000211.1:0-3159 GCA_964511085.1 uncultured Lentimicrobiaceae bacterium | reverse complement strand
TACCAGGTGTTCCGTAATTCTGAATCTTAGCCTGCATTTCCGGAGTCAGTTGTTTTACGAGTTCGGCGTTATAGGCACCTCCGGTTTCCGAATATGTAAGCTGATCTTCAGTATTGAATATCTGCATGACCCCGATGGCGCAGGATCGTGAAGCTGCTGCCAGGGAACCGGCTTTGATGGCAGGATCAACATTTGCTACAAAGATTGAAACAGTACTGTCGCTGTTGCTCACCACCCTGAAAGTGCGCAACTGCTGGGGGAAATCCCTCAACGATGCCGTTTCGACATGCCAGAACCCAAATTCAGGATGGGTGGTATCGGCCGATGGAAAAGGAGTGACCAGGTTGCGATGAACGTGTCCCGACATCCAGAGGATAAGGTTGGGATAGGTATGAAGTTTATCGGTAATGGTTTTTAAATCTACGGGTGAGTCATTATCCATATCAATAAGCATCAGCGGAATATGAGCCGAAATGATCATCAGCTGACCAGCATTTTGCCCTGCGTCGAGCTCGCCTACAAGCCATTCAAAGCGGTCCCCGGTAACATACCCCTGTTCATGAATATCCACACGGTCTTCGTTCTGAGTATCATCAAATACTATAACCTTGATGGGCACATCCGATTTTGGCACGAAGCTGTAACAGGCAAAGTCCAGATCGAGATTGGTTTGAGAAAAACCGTGACCAATGGGTTTCGAAGTGGTATTAAAAAACTCATTCATCCACGATCTTTTGTTGATATAATGCCTGTTGGCATCGGCTATTACCGTTGGTGGTACCGAAAAATCGCCTACAGGCCCTGCACCTGTGATGTCGCCATTGGGAGTTGATCCATCCACGGCACCCATATAGAAGCCACGGCTCTTTAAACCAAGCGGGTCGGTCATAATATTGCCCATATTCATGATCGTTGAGCCGGTGTAGGTTTTCCACACATATTCGTCAGGCGTAAACATACCTGTGCAGAAATGGTCGTGGTTTCCCAGTACCTGGTACCAGGGAATTTCGCGGTTGAGCCCGGCTGCCTGATATTCGTCCTGGTAATCGTTACCCGGTCCCTGGATTGGATCATCCTTTTTGCCGGAATCAGGTGTTATTTTCTTCCCGTCGAAAATATCGATATACCATCTCAGTTCATTGTATTGCGAATTGTTTATCGCATCGCCCAGGCCCATCCCGAAATCGAACTTATTTAATTTATTTAAGGCATTGATGGTTTGAATGGCTGCGTCGAGTACATGGGTCGTATACAGGATAACGCCTGAATAAGCCGAAGAATTACCTGCAGCACCTCCTTTATATCCCCATTCAATCTGCTGGGCAGGAGACTCCTTATCTGTTAAATGAATATCGGACATGGTAAAAAACCGCAGAAGGTCGGCTTTGACGGTTACAGATGCACCGCTGTATAAATGTGGCATCAGTTCGTTACTTTTTTTATAAGGTAAGCCAGGCCCATCTTGCCAGAAGCCATATCCATACTGTGCATATTTTGCAAGTTCACAAGGAAATATCGGATCCGAAGAATAAGGGCCGTTAACCGGCATGATAGTGCGGTCGAGTGTAGTTAATACTGTGGATTCAATCGGGTAGTTGATTAGAGGCGTCGTGCCGTTGTCATCTCTCTTACAGCTATTTAAGAGAAAAAGCATTAGTCCTATTGTGATGAATGAGATTAACCAGGTGCTTTTCATAGTTCTAAGTTTATATCAGGTAGGTTGTTTAGGCTATCTCTTATAAATCTCATTTTTTATGTATTTTCTCAAGTATTCCATCAACTGCCAGCGAATTATTTTTAAGATCATATTAGTAAATCAAACAGTGTAATAAGCGAAGGAGATATCCAGGGAGAATGACCCTCCGGATTATTATTATGAAATGATTTTCGGGACTGATTTGTAAGAAATGATTGATAATAATTTCCATATTCCTTATCTATGTTGTGCGTTCATTAAATCAATAAAGGACTCTATTCTTGGGTTTCAATGATATTTTAGTAAAAATAACTATATCCAACCAGCCCTTTTATAGCCTAAATGCTGAAATGCTTGTAGCTGTTGCAGTATTATAGTTGTAGCTGAATTCATGACATAACTAACGGTAACCTGTTTAAATTCAAGCCTAAAGCATCTGCTAATAAAATACTCTGGCAACCTATTGTTATTTCAATAACAATGGCAATTGTATGTCTTTATTTCCAGATAGCTTGTAGGATAATAGGAAAATAAATGTAAGGATATTTCTATTTAATAAGTAGGATATGACTGACGGTGAAAACCGGAGATGGCTGGAGATTTAATCTTTTCTGGGGTTTGTTTTAATTTATTTCAGAGGAGAATTCAGAATACAGGAGTCGGAATTAGAAAATTCTCATGGATTCTGGCGTCTGGATTCTGATACACCAGTGCTGTGCGGCGGGGTAGTTCATTATTACCGTTTCAAATCTTGAAATTTGCTGATTGGCCACAAATATTAGCCTTAAATCATATGGTCAACCTTAAATATTCATACTTTCAATTTAGAAATCAAAATATTAATTTGTAAATAACACACTCTCTCTTGCGTCATTGCGACGAAACTGTTTTAAGATTTATTCCATTATTCTTTCCTTCCAATACCTGCTTTTGTATATAAAAGAAGCACAGCTACCCCATCAGGACAGGGTAGCTGTGCTATAGCTAAACAATCAGGAAAATCGAAAGGTTGCTAAAATTAGCCTTCCAGGCTTTTGCGCATATCAAACACTTTTTTACCGCCATACAATCCGGCAAGTCCGATCAGTATCATTATGCCGCTGTCTATCGGCGCACCGCCGCCCACCGGGCCGTTCCCGGCAGTTGGCGCGCTGCCTCCGTTAGGATGCGGTGGAGCCTGTGCCAGCATTAGCAATGGAGCTGTAACAAGGAGGACTGCGATGAGTAATATTTTAAAGTTCTTTTTCATTATATTTTGATTTAAGTTAATTTAAAAGGGAAAAGGGACAGGTGAAGGGGACAAGGGACAAATCCCAAATTCCATGTTCCAAATTCCAAGGTGCCAGGATTTTATTCACTTCGTTCATGAGATCGCTACGCTAAGTTGCATTTTTCTCTTTTCACTTTTCACTTTACATTTTTCACTTTATTCACTTCGTTCATGAGAACGCTACGCTAAGTTT
>CAZEDO010000210.1:0-3169 GCA_964511085.1 uncultured Lentimicrobiaceae bacterium | reverse complement strand
GGATTACTGCTGACAAATCATCATTGCGGATATAGTAACATTCAAAAACACAGTACACTTCAGCTGGATTATCTCACCAAAGGATTCTGGGCGAATAACCTTGCCGAAGAACTCCCAAATCCCGGCCTTTCAGTTACATTACTGATAAGTATGGCTGATGTTACCAGCCAGGTACTTAGTGGCGTCACTGCCACAATGCGCGAAACTCTCCGCGATTCAATCACAAAAGTTAATATTCAAGCCATTGAAAACAAAGCAATAGCGGGAACACATTACAAAGCAAAGGTTAAACCCTTCTATTACGGGAATGAGTTTTATCTGTTTATAACAGAGACATTTACTGACATCCGCCTTGTGGGTGCTCCACCTTCAAACATCGGCAAATTTGGCGGCGATACCGACAACTGGATGTGGCCACGACATACCGGCGATTTCTCAGTTTTCAGGATATATGTAAATAAGGACAACGAACCTGCTGACTATTCCGCTGATAATGTACCTTACAAACCAAAGTCGTTTCTGCATATTTCACTCAGAGGAGTGAATAAAGATGATTTCACGTTTGTTTTCGGTTACCCCGGAACTACGCAGGAATATCTGCCTTCCTTTGCCGTGAAAATGATAACTCAGGACGAAAACCCTGTTGCCGTTAAACTCAGGCAGAACCGCCTTGAGATCATAGAAGCCGCTATGGATGCCGACAAACTGATACGTATCCAATATTCTGCAAAGTATTTCGGTGTGGCAAACTACTGGAAAAAGATGATTGGCGAAAGCCGTGGCATAGAGCGGCTCGACGCAATCAGTAAAAAGGAGATGGAAGAACAGCAATTCACGTCGTGGGCAAATGCTGATCCAGCCCGAAAGCAACAATATGGAGGACTTATTGCAGCCTTTCGGGAAGATTATGCTAAACTTACCCCGCTGTCAGTTGCTTCAAAGTACCTGACGGAAGGGGGACTGGGCGTTGAAATTGTCCGTTATGCCTTTAGCTTTGATGCATTGCTGACAATGAGTAAAACAAAAGACAGCAAACCCGATGATATTGCAAAAGCTGTAGAAAAGTTAAAGAACTCAGCTACCGGCTTTTTTAAGAATTACAATGCAGATGTGGACCAGAAAGTTTTTATCTCGCTGATGAGCATCTGGCAGAAAGAACCTGACCCTTCATTTCAACCTGAAATCTTAAAAACAGCCGTAAAGAAATATAATGGCGATATTGGTAAATATGCACACTATGTTTTTAGTAAATCAATATTTGCTTCTGCCGGTAAAGTAAAATCATTGCTCTCCTGTTACAAGCCATCGAACTACAAATCCATTGAAAAAGATCCTGCCTTCCAGCTAGCACAAAGCATTTTTAACTTTTATTATGGCAAGCTGCAACCCGGAGTCAATATCATCGGAACCCACCTCGACAGTCTGCAACGCATCTATATGCAAGGACTCAGGGAGTTTTACCCGGAGCGGCAGTTTTACCCGGATGCCAATTCAACATTGCGCATAAGCTACGGGAAAGTCGCGGGCTATTCTCCTTCTGATGGCGTTGCGTACAATTACTTCACTACACTCGAAGGTATTATGCAAAAAGAGAATCCTGATGTGTACGACTATATTGTTGAACCTAAACTTAAGCAACTTTACGCTGATCGTGATTATGGAAGCTATGCAGATAAGGATGGAACTATGCATGTAGCTTTTATTGCAACTAATCACACCACTGGTGGCAATTCAGGCAGCCCGGTGCTCAATGCCGACGGGCAACTTGTAGGTATCAATTTCGACCGCGTGTGGGAAGGAACAATGAGCGACCTCATGTACGACCCTGATCAATGCCGGAACATATCACTTGATATCAGGTATTGCCTTTTTATTATCGATAAGTTTGCCGGTGCAAGGAGATTGGTAGATGAAATGACATTAGTAGAGTAAAATTCAAAAGTTAAAAGGTAAAATTCAAAAGTTAAAAGTTGAAATGTCCCTGGCACAGTGAGGTGGCGGGGATATTTTAGCGTTTGGGTATGAAGGGGGTTGAGGAAGTGTTTTGTATTGAACATACGGCGGACTTATCCGATCTGATAAAAAGCCTGTTGGATAAGTGGATTTTTTGGAGATATGTTTGTGTATTTAAAATAGTTCTATATTTACTACATGAAAGGGCTGTGAAAGAAAATGCACCACAGCCAAGTCGGAAATAAACGCCACTATGGCGTTTACACGCTCGTTACCAGCAAGCGTGCAAATAAAAAAGCTAAAAATAAATTTTACCTTTACAAACTGACTAAACTGACTAAAGCAATTTTAATATGGAAGATGCCAGACACAAAAAATGGCAATCAGACAGGCTTCTTTTTCTCGGAGTACTTTTGGTTTTATTTGGATTACTCATTGGTTTATTTATTCCAATGATGACAAATCCAAGAATGGGACTTTCTGCCCATCTCGAAGGCATTATGAACGGTATGCTTTTAGTTATTCTGGGACTAATTTGGAACAAACTTGTATTAAACGATAAATGGTTAACTACCGCATTTTGGTTGACACTTTATGGTTCGTTCGCAAACTATGTGGCGGTATCGATTGCAGCCATAACCGGAGATGGGAAAATGATGCCAATTGCAGGTGGAAAAGAAGGAACTTCAGTTGTTGAAGGATTAATTTCATATCTTCTCATTTCTCTTGCTCTTGCGATGATTTTTGTTTGTCTTATTGTATTGAAAGGACTTTTAAGATGCATAAAGCAACCAGCTGATATTAAATGGAATTAGCCGTTATGGGACATCTTTTGACCACTGTAACGAATATGCCTTGAGGCATATCAATTTGTGACACTTTTAAGAACGAGAACTCCAGCTGGTAAACAAACGCTATAGCAAATGCGGGTTTGCGTATTTGCTGAAACATCTGAAATCTTTAAATACATTTGTACTGGCAGACAGTTGAGCAACAATTTATTCCCGCACTTGTCATAGCGTCAGCCGCTAGCAACAATACTAAAAAAGTTGCAAATGGTTCTAATATGGTGTAATTTTACATCAAAAATAAAAAACTATGCCAAGACAAAGTATATCATTCTCGAAACCAAATGATGAATGGTTAAAAGCTCAAATAAACAACGAGGAATATTCCAGTAAAAGTGAACTTGTCAACGATTTGATCAGACAGGCTC
>CAZEDO010000209.1:0-3218 GCA_964511085.1 uncultured Lentimicrobiaceae bacterium | reverse complement strand
TCGCAAGCGGTTTTATTGCAGGAGCAGCTTTGTTTGGAGTGCTGGGTGCTTTCATCATTTTCTTCACCGGCGACGGCGAAGCATTGAACCTTAAAGTATGGGGAGACGAAAGTTCCGTTGGCGCACAGATTACTGCACTGATTGCATTTATCGGGCTCATCAGCTACTTTATCTGGGAATCCTTCAGGGCGAAAGAAGAGGACTAAGTTATAATGCAATGGTTAAATTGCAAAATGCAAAATCCCTTTAACCGGACGATTTTACCATTTTCACAATCCTGAAAAATTGGGAAAGTCAAAATGGTGGGAACGGAAAGTTGAATACTAATTTATGAACAGTTAAATACAGCTAAATAATGAAAGAAGAATTGCTAAAACGCTTTTTGAGATATATAAGTATCGATACCCAGAGTGATGAGAATTCGGAAACTTACCCCAGCACTGCCAAACAGTTTGATCTGGCTAAAGTTCTTTTCAGTGAACTTAATGAACTTGGGTTGCAGAATGTATCTCTGGACGAAAACGGATACATCATGGCAACGCTGCCATCCAATGTGGACAAAAAAGTTCCTGTAATAGGATTTATCTCTCATATGGACACCAGCCCGGATATGCCGGGAAATGCTTCCACCGCGCGCCTGGTAAAGGATTACGATGGTAAAGATATTGTTCTGCATGCTGAGAATAATATCGTGCTTTCTCCTGCTGATTTCACAGAGATGCTGGAATATGTGGGCCAAACGCTAATCGTCACAGACGGCACCACCTTGCTTGGTGCTGATGATAAAGCCGGCGTTGCAGAGATTATGACCGCTGTTGAATACCTGGTTAAGCACCCGGAAATAAAACATGGCGCCATCCGCATCGGCTTCACACCTGATGAGGAAGTGGGTCGCGGCGTGGATAAATTCGATGTGAAAAAGTTCGATGCAGAATTTGCTTACACCATGGATGGCGGTGGCATTGGCGAACTGGAGTACGAAAACTTCAACGCCTGCAGTGCCAAGGTTTACATCCAAGGCAAAAACATTCATCCGGGCTATGCCAAAAACAAGATGATGAATGCCATGATTATGGCTATGGAATTCAATTCACTTCTTCCGGTGAACGAACGTCCTGAATTTACACAGGATTATGAAGGATTCTACCATATCGTAAAAATGGAAGGGGCTGTCGAAAAAGCCTATCTGCAATATATTGTGCGTGATCACGACAAAGTTAAATTTGAGAAAAAGAAAGTATTTATCACCGAACTGACTGCCTACATGAACCAGCGTTACGGCGATAAAACCTTTACCCTCGAGTTGAAAGACCAGTATTTCAACATGCGCGAAATGGTTGAACCCGTTTACCACGTAGTTGCCACTGCCCAGGAAGCCATGGAACTACTGGGAATCCCGCCAAAAGTTGTTCCTATCCGCGGCGGAACTGATGGTGCGCGATTATCCTATATGGGACTGCCCTGCCCTAATATTTTTGCAGGCGGGCACAATTTTCATGGCAAGTATGAATATGTACCACTGGAATCGATGGTAAAAGCCTCGGAGGTGATCCTGAAAATTGTTCAGTTATATGCAGAAAGATCGCATTAAGATTTTAAGCCTGTATTAAAATTGTATACTGTTATCTTTTGCCCGTAGGGCATAAATGTCAATAGAAAACAATTGCGAATAAATCTATTGTCCTTCAGGACATTAATTTAAAAAGCATAATTCCCTGAAGGAATTATGCTTTTATGATTTAACCTTTCTATTAATATGTATCTCCTACGGTACGGAGAAAATTAAAACAGTCTCTTAATTGGCCTTGGGAATAAAGGGATGAAAATGTTTTAAGATTCTCATCTTTACATCACAAAGTTCCAGAAGTTTTCAGATGTTATAACTGAATATTCGCTTTCAGGATAGTTTTTCAGAAATTCTTTAGGAGCTGATAGAATTTTTTGCTGATTAAACTTGAATTCAAAAGCGAAAAACTTACCGCCTTCTTCCTCAATATAATCTATTTCTTTCTGGTCGTAGGTTCTCCAGAAATAGGAATTCACAAAATGGCGGTGATTATTATTGTATTTCATTCTTTCTATGATACAGAAATTCTCCCATAATCCACCAGCATCATTTCTCATATTCAGCGAATTATAATTCTGAATCAGCGAATTACGAATGCCGAGGTCATAAAAATATATTTTCTGGCCTTTTGCAATCTCTTTCCTTGGATTGCGGCTAAGCGAATGTAAACGAAAAATAACAAATGCTTTTTCCAACAATTCAATATAGCGCTTGATGGTATGGATATTTTCCCCAAGTAATCGGGATAATTCACTATAGGATAATTCATTACCTAACTGTAATGCAATTGCCCTGAGGAGGTTTATCAGCAGATCGGAACGTTTTAATTGCTCAAATGCAAGCACATCTTTGTATAAATAATTGCTGGCGATATTATTTAACTCCTCAATTGCTTCACTGTCGGATTTATTAAACACGTCAGGATATGACCCAAACCGCAGAATTGTTTCAATCCTGGCTTTGATTGCGATAGAATCAAAATGCTGGTTTATCTCTTCAACCGATAAGGGAGCTAAGTAATAAACCCGTGATCTGCCTGTTAATGGTTCGGATATTTTCTGCCCGAGTTCAAAACTTGAAGAACCTGTTGCTACAAACTGAATCTCAGGAAAAGTGTCCACAAGCACTTTAAGGATCAGCCCAATATTGCTAATATGTTGCGCTTCATCCAACACAACAAGGGTTGCGCTGCCGATAAAGCTTCTCAGAAGCTCCGTGTTGGTAGTCTCAAGTGCTGTCTTATTTTGTAATAATTCGCAATTAATATATCTGGCAGAAACCTCATTTGCTATTAATTGCATTGAAAGTGTTGTTTTTCCAACCCTTCGGGCACCATAAAGGACAATGACTTTTCCTTTGAACAGGTTATCTTTTATGATTTTGTGGATTGTTCGTTCAAATTGCATGGTATAATATTTAGCACTTCAAAATTAAGTTAAATTCAGGAACTTAACTTCACAAATTTAGCAAAATTTGAGCAGTTAAAATCAAGCTCTTTCTTTTTATTAAACATATTTCCTTCAGACTCAGAATTTATTCTGCTTTTAATAAACTGTCTATCTAATCATTAAATAATATTTAACTAATTTTTTGTGAATAAATAGTACTATGTATTGCATAGTACTATTTATTGTACTATCTTTGTTGCCTG
>CAZEDO010000208.1:0-3371 GCA_964511085.1 uncultured Lentimicrobiaceae bacterium | reverse complement strand
AAATATTATTGATAATTTATTCTCCGGTGGATGTCCTTACGGCTTCCCTTCTTTGCATCCCTTATCCTGCGAAAGTTTCCAGCTTAACTCTGAACCTGGGCAAACACTGGAACAGGATATCCATCTCACTGATACTGCTTACCTTGTTTGTATAAAAGAATCTCCTTTTGCATCAGCAACTAATTTGAATGTTGTATGTGCGCCAAACCCGTTTTCTTCTTTTATGGATTTTTACCTCTCTTCTTCCAAAGCTATTGTTAATACTGAAATTCAGCTATTCAATATGCAGGGGCTGTTCATAAAATCGATTCCTGTTAATGGTAATTCCATGTCATGGTCGGGTAGGGTTACAAAAGAAGAGTTGGGGAAAGCTGGTATATACTCCTACGCGGTGAACGAAAATGGCAGGAAGATAAAGTCAGGACAAATAATCTGTCAATAAGGCTTTTTTCTATATTCGCAAGAGGGCTGCGCGCGTAAATTTCTTTAGTTTGATCAATCCGGTTTATTTTTGATTTATGCGCATAAAGATGTCTTTTCTCTTAATAGTGCTGCATATCGCTGCATTTGTCCATGCGCAAAGAATTGAATTTTTCAGGGAGGACATTAGCTTCGGGATTGATACAACTTTTTTTACGGTAAACGGCGATTATTATTTCAGGAACAGTTCTGATAATTCACATTCCATTGTTATTGCATATCCTGTGAGAAGTAATGGCACTTTAAAGCCGATAGATACCATCATGGTATTTGATGAGTCCGACATGGCACACGCATTAAAAGTGGAGGTTAAAGACACAGTGGCCACATTCGCGGTTAAAATACCACCTCATTCATTTAAAACACTAAAAATAATCTACCGGCAACGTCACAATGGCAAAGAAGCACGGTACATTTTACTTACCACCAAATTTTGGGATAAGCCTTTAGAAATCGCGAACTATAATCTTGTAATACAAAAGAATATCCGGATTAATGATTTTTCAATAAAACCGGACAATTCAGTTGACTTTGGAAATACTATGATTTACTACTGGAAACGGGAACAATTTATGCCGGCAAAAGATTTTGAGATTAAATTTAACCCAAAAGGATAATGATAAAATATGTTTATCCTTGACCGCAGATAGCTTTTAGAACTTCATTTCCGGAATTTCGCCTTCAACAATCAACCTGCCTTCTGTAGCGTTCCTGATTTCCTCAACAGAAACACCCGGGGCTCTTTCGAGAAGGAGGAAACCATTATCTGTAACTTCAATCACTGCAAGATCAGTCACAATTTTCTTGACACACCGCACACCTGTCAGCGGCAAAGTACATTCCCTTAAAAGTTTTGAACTTTCCCTGCTTGTATGCTGCATGGCTACAATTATATTTTTGGCTGAGGCCACCAGGTCCATGGCTCCACCCATTCCTTTTACCATTTTGCCGGGAATTTTCCAACTGGCTATGTCGCCTTTTTCCGAAACTTCAAATGCGCCAAGTACAGTAAGATCAACATGTCCACCACGTATCATGGCGAAACTGAGTGAAGAATCGAAAAAAGCTGCCCCGGGTAAAACTGTTACAGTTTGCTTTCCTGCATTTATCAGGTCAGCATCCACCTCTTCCGGCACTGGGAATGCCCCCATTCCGAGAATTCCGTTTTCAGATTGCAGGATTACTTCCATGCCTTTGGGTATATAGTTTGCCACCAGCGTAGGTATTCCTATTCCAAGATTCACATAGTATCCGTCGCGGAGTTCCTGTGCAATGCGTTGGGCGATTTGTTCTTTGGTAAGTGCCATAACTATTCGTATTTTATGAAGGAGAGAGAGGAGAAAGGGCGAAGGGGTGATGATAATACTCCAATACTTGCTTTCAACTCTCAAAAGCGTTTTGATGAATATTCTAGCTATTATTATTCTTAATTATCCATTTATTTGCATCTTTAATCATGATCACCAATTGGCTGATAATATGGTCGTACTTTCCAAACAGATCAATATATTTATCTTCTTGAAGGTAATTACATTTAAGTGCAAATTCCAACCAGATTTAGTCTCACATGCTTCAGTTTCAGCATCACTAATTTTTGCAATGAAAGCTGCTATATACCTTCTTTTTCTCCATGCTTCCCCAATATTTGCACAGACTGACCTTGACGACCTTCTTATCTGATCAGTTAAAGAATATTTTTCCTCAGAAGGAAATGATTTTGAAATATTAAAAATCTCCAACGCGGCATTCATTGCTGCTTCATAAACACGTAATTCTCTGAAGTTTTCAATTTTCATTTTGGAATGTTCTTTATTTTTCGAAGAATCTCCGCTTCTCCCATTCACCGCTTCTCCCCGTCAGATATACTTTAATTTAATCTTTAACAGTAAGCCTTTCAATCCTTTTCTCATAATCAGATCCTTGAAAAATCCGCTGTACAAAAATCCCGGGTGTATGAATAAAATTGGGATCAAGAGTTCCTGCAGGTACCAACTCTTCTACTTCAGCAATTGTAATCTTGCCAGCCATGGCCATTGATTGGTTGAAATTATTTGCTGTGTGCCGGTAAATCAGATTTCCGTGGGTATCGCCTTTCCAGGCTTTAACAATTGCAAAATCGGCAGTTAACGCTGATTCAAGCAGATGTGGCTTACCATTAAAATCACGGTATTCTTTTCCATCAGCTACTTCAGTACCATAGCCGGCAGGGACAAAGAATGCAGGAATTCCGGCACCACCTGCCCGGCATCGTTCGGCCAAAGTGCCTTGCGGGATCAGTTCAACTTCAAGTTCTCCGGCTAACAGCTGGCGCTCGAATTCGGCATTTTCCCCAACATACGATGAAATCATCTTTTGAATTTGCCTGTTTTTGAGCAACAAGCCAAGCCCAAAATCATCAACTCCAGCATTGTTGGAAATGCATGTAAGTTCTTTAACACCAATATCAAACAAGGCGTTAATAGAATTTTCAGGAATACCGCATAAGCCGAATCCGCCTATCATTAAAGTCATTCCGTCGGCTATCCCTTTTATAGCTTCGGATGCATTATTTACCACTTTGTTCATATCCCAAAATTTGCATATGAAAGTACTACAATTAACGTTACAACCTCGATAGTTTATTAAATTCTTTTTTCGTTCAAATTTGCGTTCGCTACACTTGCTGTATTGTAGGGTTGATTACTTTTAGCAGCATGTTGAAATATTTGGAGGAAGGAATACAAGCATTGAGTCTGTTATTTCGAATGCATTGAAACTTATGAAAAAAGCAATAGAGCACTGACTATAGCCGAATATGAAAAAAACGGCTCCAACACTAAGTTGAAACCGTTCAATTAATCAAGGTAACCAAACCAATCATTTAATACCCGATTACTAAATCGCGTATAATA
>CAZEDO010000207.1:0-3381 GCA_964511085.1 uncultured Lentimicrobiaceae bacterium | reverse complement strand
AAAGGAGTTGGGTTTTTCCAGATTGGTGGAGGCATTGCAGGCGATTTCCCGATTTGCGTGGTTCCAATGATGTACCAGGATCTGGAATGGCATGATGTTCCTTTCTGGAGTTATTTCTGCCAGATATCCGATTCTACAACTTCTTATGGATCTTATTCCGGCGCGGTACCTAACGAGAAAATAACCTGGGGGAAACTGGATATCCACACACCTAAATATATTATAGAAAGTGATGCGACAATTGTAGCACCGTTAATTTTTGCCTGGTTGTTGGGTTGGTAAAACTTATATTAATAAAATCAAAATTGTTTATTATTCAGCAATTAAAAATGATTGACTGTTGCATAGAATAGTACCTTACTGTTTTAACCATTTCCCCTGTTGAGTATATCCATTTTTATTTTGGATTTTGTATATATAAAATCCAGACAGCATTTCAGATGTAATGACAACTTTTCTTCCTGCCTCTATGAGCTCATTTAGAACACTCTCTCCTTTTAGGTCAAATAGTTGAAGTAAACTGCCCGGTTCTGTGTTTTCCAGAATTATGTAATCATTCCCTGGGTTAGGAAAAATTGAAGCCCGCTGCATAACGGCAGGCTCATCCGTTTTAAGTGTTTGCAGCAATGCGTAAAGGTACTCATCCGACAGGGTTATACTGCCCCAGTAGTAAAATCCAGAAGAGTCAAGTAGAATTACTTGCCTTAGTGCTATACTTCCGCAATAATCAAATTCTGGAACATAGTTTATAAGGTATTCAATACTGTCATATACAGGAATAACATAGTAAGGAGCACCATCGCAGTTATCCTCTTCGTAGAACAAACCGGTTGCCCTGGGCTTTATTTTAACAGACAATTGATTGTTATTATATGGGGAAATTTTGAAAAACCTGACAGCCATGCAACTGGTTACATCTAGTATAGTATCAGAATAGTAAGCCCTCAAATAATAGAGATACGGTACTGTATCCGAGATTGCCAGGGTATCTTCAAATCTGTAGGTTCCGTCTGTTTCAAAAAGAATCTGAGGAGTGAGTTCTATTTGCGGCTCATCAAAATAATTTTGTCTGAAAAGCTTACACCCCAGCAATGCTGAGGAAATTCCTGGTTTTGGGCTGCATTCCCATTCTAAATTAACAACTCCATTGTCACCATAAGCATAGAGGTAGGAGCTACCGGTGTACTCCGTTTCTCCAACTTGGCCAACCACTGGAATGCTAAATGATAGTATTACAAAAAGAATAAGAAAGAAGTAGCCCTTTACGATTATCATTGTCTCTTCTCCTTTTTCTTACTTTAATCCCGATATAAACTTATACGTAAGTAACTGGTAAATCAGTTTTGCAGCCAGAAAGTCAGGTGCTTTATTGTTTTTATTCGGGCAGAGTTCTACCACGTCAAATCCTATGATATTGGCTTGTTCGCTCACACGCTGCAATGTTTCTATCATCGCGTACCAACGCATTCCTCCCGGCTCAGGCGTACCCGTTGATGGCATTACCGAAGGATCAAAAACATCCAGGTCTATCGTGATGTAAACGTTTTTGGTGAGCTTATTAAGCAATTCGAACATGAACGATTTGTTATCGCGCAGGCGATCCGCATAAAATATACGATCAGACTGAACATCCTCCCTTTCTTCCATGCTCATGCTCCTTACACCAACCTGCACAATGGGGCCCATTTCGCTGGCCCGTGCCATAACACAGGCATGGTTGTAAATGGAACCTTCATATTCCTGGCGCATATCGGCGTGAGCATCAAACTGAATTACTGTAAGATCCTCGAAATGCTCGAAACTTGCTTTTATGGCACCTATACTTACCGAATGTTCGCCACCTATCACAACCGGGAATTTCTTTTTCCGGTAGAGTTGCAACACGCGTTTATACACGGCATCCACCATCTCGTCGGGGCTGCTGTTAACGGTAATTGCTTCAGTTGTATGAATACCAATTTTATGAACTTCCGAATCCGTCTCAATATCGTAAAGCTCCATGTTAGCAGAAGCCTCCAATAAAGCTTCCGGTCCTTTGTCTGCCCCTTTTACCCATGTACTGGTTCCATCGTATGGAACAGGCAACACAACAACCTTTGCAGTTTCAAATTGACTTTCATCGTCAGTTAATCCACCGTAGTTTACCATAATCAGCAATTTAAAAAATGAAATAATCCCTGATGCAAAAGTATGAAATTCTGAAGGGATATGAAACTAGTTGCAAAACACAGGACTAACTTGTTTAGAGTCAGAGGATTGTTTGCTTTTTAATTTTAGGTGGTCAGGCTGTGAGGCTGTGAGGCTGTTAGACTGTTAGACTTTGAGGCTGTGAGGCAATCAGCTGGCAAGCAACGAAAAGGCAACGTGCCACACATCCTTTAACATTCAAACCACAAACGCTTCTGCCTAATACCCCAATATCTTCAGCATCGATTTATGACTTTGTTCCTTGGCAAAAAGCTTTGTATTGTATTCACCATCTTCATCCACATCAATGATGATATGCTTTGGAGCGGGGATGAGGCAGTGTTGTATGCCCCCGAAACCACCCAACGACTCCTGGTAGGCGCCTGTATGGAAAAGTCCGATATAGAGCGGATCATCTTCTTGCAGCTTTGGTAGGAATATAGCATTGGTGTGAGCCTCGGCATTATAATAATCCTCACTGTCGCAGGTCAGACCGCCCAGGAAAACACGTTCGTATTCCTTGTCCCAGTTATTTACTGCCAGCAGGATAAACTTCTGGTTAATAGCCCATGTGTCTGGCAGAGTGGTAATAAAAGAACTGTCAATCATGTTCCACAACTCACGGTCGTTTTGCTGTTTTTGGTCAATAATGGAATAAAGTGTAGCTCCGCTTTCGGCAACGGTAAATGAACCAAATTCAGTAAAAATATCAGGATCGGGGGTGTTGTTCCGTTTACAGATGCTTTTAATCTGCGCCACAATCTCTTCGGCCATATATTCGTAATCGTAATCAAAAGAGAGCGAGTTCTTAATCGGGAAACCACCGCCAATATTCAACGCGTTCAACTGGGGGCACTTCTGCCTCAGTTCGCAATACAGGTTCACGCACTTGCTTAATTCATTCCAATAGTAAGCTGAATCCTTGATGCCTGTATTGATAAAGAAGTGGAGCATTTTAAGCTCGAACTTTGGGTTGTTCTTGATCTTCTCTTCATAGAACGGGATGATATCGTTGTAGCGGATGCCCAGGCGCGAAGTATAGAACTCGAACTTAGGTTCTTCTTCCGCGGCAATACGGATGCCTATCTTGCATTTGCGCGTAATGTTCCTGTCGTACTCGTCAATCTCAAATTTATTGTCGAGTATAGGTATGGTATTCTCGAATCCATTGTTGATGAGGTTGCAGATACCTTC
>CAZEDO010000206.1:0-3394 GCA_964511085.1 uncultured Lentimicrobiaceae bacterium | reverse complement strand
ATGTAAACTATATGATAATGTAAAGTTGGAGGGTATATATCCAGTAAACACTTTACATCCATTCCATTTTCTTCGATATTACTTTACATTATTTTTTTGTTTTATCTATGGCGCTATTGCCAGACAATCAAAAATTCGAAGTAATGGAAACCCAAAGACAAGAAATCGACGACCTATTAAATGCGTTGTTTGACTATCTGAGAGCCATTCATCGCAGTGAAGGAACAATTAAGCGATACCGGAGAATGTGGCTGAAGGTAAGTTGTTACATGCAACTACATCAAATCAAGTACTATGACGCCGAAGTTGAGCTGGCATTCCTCTCATCAGAATTAGGCAATTTTGATTACAATGAGCTCAATCGTAAAGAAAAAGATTTAGTCAATACAATTGAAGTACTCTCAGAGTTTCAACAGATGGGCCGTTTAATAATGGGCGCCAGAAAAAAACATCCGAAAATTTTCACTGGTGCTGTCGGTCAGGTCATGCTTGATTTTATGCAACATCGGCAGAATGCGCATAAGCTCTCGAAAAAAACGATTATATCGTATATGTTTTACCTGCATCCGCTTTATCAATATATTAACAGTTTAGGGAAGGACATTCCCGATATCACCGCTTCAGACATCCTATCCTACATTGAAATGATGAGTCCGGACGCATCTGCTAATAAGCATGTTGCGTTGGGTCTGTTAAGAATTTTCTTCCGTCATTTGTACAATCAACAAATTCTACAGCTTGATTACTCGAGAATAATCCCTAAAGATAATTATAAGAACCAGCCTAAATTGCCATCTTCATTTACCAATGAAGAAATAGACACTCTTTTAAAGGCGGTGGACAGAGGCAGTCCCAAAGGCAAACGGGACTATGCAATTATACTAATTGCAACAAAATTGGGCCTGAGAGCATCTGATATCTGTGAACTTAAATTTGAGAACCTCCTTTGGGAGCGCAATATCATTACGCTCAATCAGTGTAAGACCGGGAACACTATAGAACTTCCACTTTTACCCGAGATAGGTAATGCCATAATCAACTATCTTAAGCATGGTCGTCCTGTTTCCAATGACTGCCATTGTTTTCTTCAAATACTATCGCCATATGATAGGATACATCCCCATGATGTAGGAAATTTAGTCCGACGCCAGATGACATTGGCGAGAATAAACTTTGAAAACAGAAAGCATGGTCCTCATGCCCTCAGGCATTCCTTTGCCAGCGCCCTGTTGAAAGAGAACGTTCCATTGCCAGTAATATCAGAAGCATTGGGGCACAGAAGCCTGGAGTCATCCATGTACTATTTACGTATCGACTTGAATTCATTAAGAAAATGCACATTGGATATACCGCCAGTCCCTTCATCGTTTTACAAACAGATAGGAGGGTAAAGTCATGAGTAGAACTTTCTATAGCGTTTTTGGACCCTATATGGATCAATACATCGATTTGAAAAGAAGCCTTGGTTATAAATACTCTGATGTAGGTAGTGCTTTCGCAACATACGACCGATTGGCATTCGAAAAAAACGTGACAGAGATCACGATAACGAAGCAATTTACTGACGAATGGTGCATGAAAAAACCTAATGAATCAGATAAAACCAGATATAATAGAATACAGCACATTCGCCAATTCTCCCAATTTTTATGTGATCTGGGTTTTAGATCAAACCTCCCAAAACTACCCCAGAACAAAAGCACTTTCACCCCGTACATTTTTTCACAGGATGAAATCCAAACGATCTTCTCAATCTGTGACACATTGACCTATGCTCCAAGGCACTATGATTCGTCCTTGATTGCCATACCGGTGTTGTTTAGATTACTCTATGCCACTGGAATAAGGATCAGCGAAGCGCTGTATCTGACGTGTAATGACATCAATCTTCAGGAAAGATACCTGGTTTTAAAAGATTGTAAAAACGGGAAAGACCGAATGGTTCCTCTTTCTGATTCATTGGCAAATACCTGTGAGCAATATTTGACATACCGAAAGCTAATCTCACCGATTGTAAGGGAGAGTCGATTTCTTGTGAGTTCGACTGGTTCACCGTTGAATAATGGCATTGCATATAAGTGGTTCAGGAAAGTCATTTACCTTGCGAACATATCTCATGGTGGCCGGGGTGTTGGGCCGCGTTTGCACGATTTAAGACATACTTTTAGTGTGCATTCTCTTGCCACAATGTCAAAGTCAGGATTGGACTTATATCATTCTCTGCCAATTTTGTCCACATATTTAGGGCATCAGTCTCTTGGAGCCACCGACAGGTATGTTCGGTTAACTTCTGAAATGTATCCGGACCTCCTCAAAAAGTCAGCCGATATCTGTTCCAGTGTATTCCCGGTTAATAACCAAACAACTGGAGAAGATGAAACCAACTGATTTTGCAAAGCAATTGACAGACTTCCTGTCTAAATACCTTCCGGGGGAACGTGGACTGAGTATCAATACTATATCATCATATAGGTTCACCTTTATTTTGTTTCTCACATTTATGGAGATACAGAGAAAGAAAAAAGCCAGTAAAATTGAACTTCGGGATATCACAAAAGAAAATGTTGTTGCATTCCTGGACTGGCTTCAATCTCACCGTCGGTGTTCTGTTGCCACGCGCAATGTCAGGCTTGCCGCATTGCATTCTTTCTTCCGTTTCCTTCAATACCAAATTCCGGAAAACCTCAGTGAATGGCAGAAAATACTCTCTATCAAGGAAAAAAAATCCCAAAAAGAGACGATCAGCTATCTCTCGGTTGATGGTATTAAACTCTTACTCGAACAGCCCAACAGAGCCACGCCGAAAGGCAGGCGGGATCTTGCCATGTTAGCCCTAATGTATGACTGCGCAGCAAGAGTGCAGGAAATCATCGATCTTAAGCCATTATCCATCCGGTTGAATAAACCCTTCACAATAAAGATCATTGGAAAAGGAAACAAAGCAAGGATCGTACCCTTAATGGAGGAAGAAATAGAGCATGTTCACAGTTATATGAAAGAGAATGGCCTAATGGAAATCCATAGGAAACAAGAGCCCTTATTTTACAATAGCCGAAATGATAAACTTACAAGGGCCGGTGTCAATTGTATTTTGCTTAAATACGCAACCATGGCAAGAGTAAAGAATCCTGGTCTTATCCCTGATAAAATTAGCTGTCATTCTTTGAGGCATTCAAAAGCCATGCATCTTCTTCAGGCAGGAGTTCATTTGGTTTATATAAGAGATTTTTTGGGCCATGAATCAGTTCAAACAACTGAAATTTATGCAAGAGTTGATTCTAAACAGAAAAGGGAGGCGATTGAAAAAGCATTTGCCCAGATTGTAAAAAAAGAAAAACCTTTATGGATGAAAAACGATAATCTGTTGCAGTGGCTGAAGAACTTCAAATGACCT
>CAZEDO010000205.1:0-3481 GCA_964511085.1 uncultured Lentimicrobiaceae bacterium | reverse complement strand
ACATTCATTTCGTTTATCAGGTAACCCGCTCCTGCATATTTATCAATCACAAAAAGGATATACCGTATATCGCAAACAATTGTGCGTTGAATAGAAGAATCAAATTTAATATCGCTGCTCATAGATTCGGAATTGCCATCAAAAGCAGCCCCGATTAATTGCCCTTTACCATTAAGAACAGGGCTGCCGGAGTTGCCACCAGTAATATCATTATCGGTAAGGAAACAAAGCGGCATTATCCCGTTTTCGGCATATTTCCCATAGTCCTTGTTTGCATAGAGTATTTTTAACTTTTCGGGAACCCTGAATTCCTCGTTGTTTGGATCCTCTTTTTCCATCACACCTTTTAGTGTGGTACGATATAGGCATTCCACAGCATCACGCGGAACATAACCAACCACACTTCCGTAAGTCACACGCATTGTTGAATTAGCATCGGGATAAAATTTTTTGTCATGATTCATCTGCCTTAAACCTTCAATAAGCAGCCGTTTTGCTGTATTAAATTTATTCTGGTTAACCATCTGCTTCATCAGAGCAAAATAATACGCAATCGTTAGATCGTAAGTCGTCTTGACCATAGGATCTTTCATTAATATGGCAGGATCAGGCTTGGCTAAAAAAGCATCCATTTTTGATCGGGAAGCAAAGATGGAACGATCGAATAATCGATCCACATACATGCTGAAATTACCTTTGTACTTCTTTTTTATAAGTTTGAAAAATTCCGGCTGATATGCTGCCGGCACATCTTTGTAATACAATTCAAACATTGCTGACAGTATCTTTTTATCGGTAGCAGCATCATATTTGCTAAAAAAAACATCCACTTCCTCCTTGAAATTCCGGATTGTTTCCTCCCTGTTTTTAACGCTGGTCAAAGCTCTTGAAAGTTCTGACGAATTAGCAGCAAGCATAAGAATATCAGAACCCGCGAAAGTTTCGGAAACATAAATAAAACTGAAATCCGAACTGTCGCTCGTTTTTTCCTTATACACTTCAGCAAGATCAGGAAGCACTTGTCCATATTCTTTGCGTCGCATCTCGTCCTTTTCCACCCATACAGCAAATGCATCTTCGTCATTTTTACGATCATCATATACTTTTAGTTCCTCAAGTGCCTTGTTTTCTATCAAAGCTTTTTTCCAAAAATTACCCAGGTAGTCATACTTCCCGGTATATTTGATTTTAACAACCGGATCGGCATCCATTGCTGCTTTTATGATCTCCATTTTTTTTCGCTTCAGCTTAACTTCAGCCGGATTTAGTTGATCAAGCTTAATTCTGATGCCATCGGAAGTAACAAACCGGTCAGTTGATCCGGGATATCCCCATATCATGGCAAAGTCACCCTCTTTTATTCCTTTTAATGAGATCGGGAGGACATACTTTGGTTTCAATGGAACATTATCTGTTGAATACTCTGCAGGTTTGCCATCAGGGCCAGAATACACACGCAACAGGCAGAAGTCGCCGGTATGGCGCGGCCACATCCAGTTATCGGTATCTCCACCGAAATCCCCGATGGAAGCAGGAGGAGCGCCAACCAACCTCACATCCCTGAATGTTTCATAAACAAAAAGATAATATTCGCTGCCTTCAAACATTGATTCTACTCCTGCTTCATAATGGGTGTCGCCAATTGCTTCCTTTGTAATAACTTTAACAGCGGCGTCTATCTTTTCCTGGCGCTCAGGTGCGGCCATGCCGGGTGTTACATTTGCCAATACACGTGCTGTCACATCTTCCATGCTAATAAGGAAAGATGCAGTTTTTCCGGGGTTTGGCAGTTCTTCGCTCTGCTTCATTGCCCAGAACCCATCCGTAATATAATTATGGTCAATCGTGCTATGCTCCTGGATAACTTCCAATCCACAATGATGGTTGGTGAGCAGCAAACCTGAAGCTGATATCACTTCGCTGCTGCAACTGCCGTAATCCAGGCTTACTATAGCGTCTTTCAGGCAGGCCTGGTTAAGACTATATATTTGATCAGCAGACAATTTAAGACCTTTTTGCTGCATTTCGGAATAATTCATCCGGTTAATGAGGATAGGCAGCCACATGCCTTCGTCTGCACGGGTAATGGGAGCGAAGCCAAGAATAATTATTACTGCGCATAGGAAAAGGCGGGTTTGCATAAAGGCCGGTTAATTAAGTATAGTGTTAAGTTTTTTAGTGCACTATTTAGGTTTATTCCCCCGTGTTTTGGGCTTCGAATATTTAGCCTTTAGTTTTCGCCTGTACGATCCGCCCTGGTTTGTCTTCTTGTTTTTATCCTTTTTCTCATGGAAGCCACTCCGCGCCGCTTCAGCTGAAGGTGATTTAAGGTAGTTTTTGTTTCCTAAAAAGGGTTTTTCTTCGTCAGTAAAAATTGCTGACACCTGAACAACGGCAGGCATTGGTTCAATTGGAATGGGTTTACCCATCAGTTTTTCAATTTCAGCCTGGAATAACCTTTCGGGCTCATTGATAAAAGTTATAGCCGTACCATCTTTGTCTGCCCTGCCGGTACGTCCGATGCGGTGCAAATAATCAATGGGTACTTCGGGTGTGTCGAAATTAATTACATGCGTAATGTCTGATATATCCAAACCTCTGGCGGCAATATCCGTTGCAATAAGCACGCGGTGCGTCCCTTCCTGAAATTGTTTCAGAGCGTTAATCCGGTAGTTCTGCGATTTGTTGGAATGGATAACGCAAAGTTCACCAGGGAATTTAGGCTCCAGCTGCTCGTGGAGGCGATCGGCCAGTCGTTTGCTTCCGAAGAAAACAAGGACTTTCTCAAATTCCTCATCGGCCAGCAAGTGTTCGAGAAGGTTCACCTTGGTGAAAAAGTTTGGAACATAGTACCCTTTCTGAATAATCTTTTCAAGTGGCGTACCATGGGCAGAGAGTCCGATCCGTTTTGTTTCGCGAAAAAAAGTGGCTGTCAGTTCTTCCACATTTTGGCTGAAAGTGGCTGAGAACATGAGGTTCTGCCTTTTTACCGGTAACATATCCAGAATGTTGGCCAATTGTGCCCGAAATCCAAGGTTCAGCATTTCATCAACCTCATCTATCACAAGTGTCTTAACCATTTTCAGGCGCAATTCACCGCTTAGCGCGATATCGATAAGCCTGCCTGGTGTAGCTACTAAAATATCCACGCCATCAAATACCTTTTGTTTTTGTGTGTTGATGTTTGTTCCTCCATATATGCCAACAACACGAACATTCATATATGTTATAAGTTTCTCAATTTCGGCAGCCACCTGTAATACCAGTTCGCGGGTAGGAACCACAATAAGAATTCGTGGGGGTCGCTGATCCGAATATTTTAACTGCGTTAGTAATGGCAGGATATAAGCATATGTTTTGCCTGTACCGGTCTGGGAAATGGCAATAACATCTTTGCCGGACATAATTTCCGAAAAAACTTTTTCCTGTATGGGAGTAGGGTTGGTGAAGCCAATCTCGTTTAATGCTTTTAATATTGGGG
>CAZEDO010000204.1:0-3517 GCA_964511085.1 uncultured Lentimicrobiaceae bacterium | reverse complement strand
AGCATCTGACTACGGATCAGAAGGTTGGGGGTTTGAATCCCTCCGGGGTCACCAGGAAATCAGCCACTTACAGAGTTTTTGTAGGTGGCTTTTTTTATTTTGTAGTTGAATTTGTAGTTTATTATATTTCAAAACAGCGTTTTTACATTCCATCCTGAAAGCCTTATCCCTTCTGATTTTGGATATATTTTTTCACTTATTTTGTAAACTGCAAAAACTACTTCCATGAAGAAGTATCAGGTACTTTTTGAGGACCGTAACGGATAGGTTGTCGGACTAACGACCATCGAAGCAAACAACCTGAAAGAAGCCAGAAGCAAGGCACAAGAGTATAAGCGTAAGGATTTATTGGTGTTTATGGAGAAGGGGGCAAACCCCAGGATATTACTTATTCAGTAACAACTCGATTTTCTCCAACCTTTGGCGTAGATCATCATTTTCCTTTTTTAATTGATCTATCATGGACTGTTGTTCCTGCATCGCCTTTTCCAGCGGAACCACAAACTCTGCATAACGCAGTCCGTAATGCCCGTTTGCATCCTTTGGGGCATCGACCCCGCTGAAGTCAAAGCCGATAGATTTGGCAACAGCCTCAACCTCCTGGGCGATGAAGCCGGTATAGACGATACTTGACTTGTCGATTGCTGCTTGGATTTCTTCCGGTGATTTTTCCCGCGGCTTATCACCTTCGCGGAGGGTTACAGGTTTATCGCTGTTGAGCGCTGCATCGATGGCTGCCAAATCGACATTGTAAGTAACCGGGCGAAGTTGCCTGATAAAGGTCAGACCCGGTACATTCTCACTGACGTTTTTCTTAAACGCGCCGTCTGAAGGGTAAGTTGTCCAGCCGACATATCCACCGATCTTGGTAACAGCCGTATTCCCAATTACCACCTTGTTTGAGGCATCCACGCGGGCATCATAACCAAGCGCCATGCAGTTGGAAAAACCGCTCGCTGTAGGATAGGAAGTAGTTCCGAGAAAGGTGCCATTTGAAAAGGTGTAAACATCTCCCGCCTGAAAACCCACACAAGTGTTGTTGTGGCTGGTGGTGTTCACAAAATTGGAATAAGCCCCGAGTGACGTATTGCAATTCCCCGAGATATTGGCGTAAAGTGCGTTCACACCACCGGCGGTATTGTTATAACCAATGTCATTGGCATGCATTGAGCCTTTTCCTGAAGATGTATTAGAATACCCCGACGTGTTGGCCTCTAAAGCCTGTTCGCCTGTTGCGGTATTGTAGATCCCGGTGCCATTGTTATACAGGGCGTCTTTCCCGGTAGCAGTATTGGCATACCCTGTTGAGTTGACATAAAGCGCATTGGAACCAAAGGCTGTATTATCATTCCCATTGTTGAAATAAAGCGCATTGTAACCACTGGCTGTGTTATACTGCGCGGTAGTGTTCGATCTCAGTGCATAACATCCTATAGCAGTATTCTTCAAACCCGTAGAATTGTCAGAAAGTGCCCACGACCCAACTGCAGTATTGTTGTTACCTGTATTGGAATAGAGTGCCTGGTAACCAATGGCTGTATTGAGGTAAGCTATTGTGTTAGTATAAAGGGCATTCACCCCGATGGCTGTATTAGAAGTACCAGTTGTGTTGGAATAAAGTGCCTGATATCCATTGGCTGTATTGGCGGATCCAGTGGTGTTTTTGAAGAGTGCTTTATTCCCTGTGGCCGTGTTGTAATAGCCGGTGGTGTTGCTATAGAGTGATTTACTACCCAAAGCCGTATTGTCATAAAATCCGCCTGTATTCGTGCCTTGGTTGTATAAAGCCGAATCACCAACGGCAACCAGGTTGTGACCGGAAATGTTTAATTTCAGTGCTTGACATCCTAAGGCTACATTTGAGTAGCCACTCGTGTTGTTCAAAAGTGTACTATGCCCTATTGCAGTATTGGAACTACCTTGGTTGCTGAAAAGTGCATATTGCCCTATTGCAGTATTATTTGACCCATCGGCATTAGCCATAAGCGTTTGATATCCAATCGCTGTATTGCCGTTCCCTGTTGTGTTTGTGAGCATCGACTGATATCCCAGACTCGTATTGGAGCCATCTATCCTCCCGGACACTAAGTTGTTGACCCTGAAGATAAGTGGACTATTGTCAGTGGTCCCTATGAAATTGGTTGCCGGGTTTGTAGCACTATTACCGGTAAGTAGCCATCCGTTGGAACTGCCGAGAGATACCCATGCGCCGGAATGGTAATAATGCAATGATCCAAGATCAGTGTCATAAACCAACAGTCCTTCAGCCGGCGAAGCAATAGCAGTTCGCTGCACAGTAGTCATCCTAGGAGGAAGAAGTCCCTTTGATGTACTTTGCAAATCCAGCAATGCAGAACTATTGGGTGACGTGTTGCCAATGCCGACATTCCCCGAATTGTAATAAATGTTTGAACCTGATGTGGTCCATTGGCTTGAAGTTGAGCTGAAAGTTATCCAATCCGTTGCAGACAAATATCCGTTGGTTGATGAATTTGCTTGTGGCATTGATCCCGATATTGCATTCCCTGTTATAGTCAGCGACAAAGGGGATGTGCCGCTTGCCATCGTTATCCGGTTCGAATATGCAGTATTCCAATTGTCGATCAAGGTCGATGAAATACCGCTTGACGGATGTACAGTGAAGACAGGGTCAGTTTCAGTGAAACTTGTGAGGTAGCCTGCCGTAGCATGATTGCCCCAGCCATAGGCTAAATTCCAGTTACTGATGTTGCCTGCTGAAATACCACTTGACGGATGTACGCTAAAGACAGGATCTGTTTCAGTGAAACTTGTGAGGTAGCCCGCAGTGGCATGATTGCCCCAGCTATAGGCTAAATTCCAGTTTGCGATGTTGCCGGAGGTAATGCTGCTTGAAGGATGCGCCATGAAAACCGGATCTGTCTCAGTCCCGCTCGTTTCATTGAATTTGCGCCAGTTGCTTCCGTCGAACCAGTACAAAGCATTGACGGTCGTGTTATATACGATGAGTCCGTTAGATGGTACGACCACCGAGTTCATCTGGCTGGTTGTCATCCGGGGTGGCAAAAATCCTTTTGTAGTTGATTTGACATCCAGCATGGCTGAATTGTCAGGGTTGCTGTTGTCATTGTTAATACCAACCTGGGCGTGCATTACTAATGAACAGGTAATGCAGCAGACAAGTGCTGTAAGTTTTTTCATGATTGCCAATTTTAGGGTTTGTAAATGAGAAGTAATCAGTAGTGATCTCCTGAGTTAGGATTTGTAGGGCATTAGCTGACATGTAATGCAAGAGTTTGGTGAATGTCAGAAAACAGATAGAAGATCAAACAAACTTTTCAACCTGTTAAAAGTATAACATATCTGGTCAAAATCCAAATAATTTAAAATATTTTTAAGGTATTTGTTTTATATCTATCTAGAGGTGAGGATTTTCCATAAAAGCACACACGAAGTCCAGTAAAGGATCAAGAAAATGTGTTTGTTTGTTATGAACTTTTAATTAAAGCATTAAAGATAGTGATCCTATTATCTTTTG
>CAZEDO010000203.1:0-3553 GCA_964511085.1 uncultured Lentimicrobiaceae bacterium | reverse complement strand
ACAACAATACCCTTAAGTTCCTATAAAAACTGTCCTACGGACAGGGACCATTTCAAACCTCCTGACAATATTTAGCTTTTGAAGAAAATTAACGGATAGGCGATTAATGTAATTATTCCTCATATATCTTAAATAAAGAAAAACGCAAAATGTAATTCCAAATACAAATAACCAGATGGCCTTGTTAAAATTATAGTTAATTGATTTTTCCAAATTATTTGCTTTTAAATACAATGTTCTATAACTTGATTATTCCGGGCAAACTGAGCCACCATTCCGGCGCAAACTGAGCCACATAAAAACAGTTCAGATTTGTAACTCAAAGTTATGCTTGTTTTCGTTTGTATACTAAATTTCCGTTTTTTTCTTTTCTGCCATTTTGGCAAGTGATTTTTCAGCCTTTCTAAGCGACTCTCCCTTGATCTCGAACCGGTGGGCATTCGCCGTAAGGCGATCCATGATCGCGTCAGCGATTGTAGATTCACCGATATAGTCATACCATTTATTAACAGGTAGTTGAGAAGTTATTAACGTTGATCTTTTTCCATAACGGTCTTCCAGCATTTGAAGCAGGGCCAGCCGGGTTACACTGCCCATTGGATGGAGACCGAAGTCATCGATGATAAGCAGATGTGTTTTTTCAATCTGGTTCAGGACTTTCATAAATGTTCCGTCGAGTTTTGATTGTGATATTTTCTCTACAAAGCGATTCATGCCAAAGTACAGTACCTTATACCCTCTTGTGCATGCCTGTCGTCCGATCGCACAGGCAAGGTAACTTTTGCCGCAGCCTGTGGCGCCAGTGATCAGAATGTTTTCAGAACGGTTAATGTACTCACAATCGGCAATCTCCATAAGTTGGTCTGCCGTAAGATTACGTGATGGATTGCAATGGATCTGCTCCATTACTGCATTGTAGCGAAGTTTACTTTGGGTAATGTATACCTGGGTCTTTCTTTGGACCCGGTACTGTAGCTCAGCATCGGCCAGACGGCCCAGCAGGTGATTTGCAGGAGGTTGTTCCTGTAATGGTAGTGAGAGTACTCCTTCGTAGGCATTGGCCATCCCGTGCAGTTTAAGTTGTTTTAATTGATCGATTGTTGCTTGTGTGTTCATTGGCTCTGGTTTTAAGGTTAGGTGTAGGCTTCTGGCCCCCGGAGGTTTTCATGACTGGGCAATGAAAATAGCATTGATTCCGGTAAGGATAATTGGTCTAGGTTGTTGACAAGAATGTTGTTAATGATGCGATAGGATGCATGGTTGCCGGAAAGGGCCCTTTTACAGGCAGATTCCATGCGCCCGTTCCCGTAAGTAACAGCAAGACGAAAGATACCCAGACAGCTGTTGTATGTTTGTTCAGTAAAGACTTTGGATGCGAGTATTCTGTCAATGGTCTCTTTTGCTGCAGGGCCAATTTCGTCAGCTTTTCTCAGAAAGTAGGGTCCGTCCCATCCCCGCATCTCGTGATACTGACGATGCTTTTCTGGCATGTGTTCTTTAAGTGTCGTATAACCATGCCGTTGATAATTGCGTTTGTGAAGTGCGATACGTTTACGATCAAGGTATATCTCTACCTCCGTACAATCATATACAATTGTTACCTGTTTGCCATGATACTGATAAGGAACGCTGTATTGGTGCCAGTCTTCACCAAGGATAACATGGTAGTTCTTTTGGACTTTGGCCTCGGCTGTATGCTTGATGATGAAAGAATCGGCAGGCAGGGCACGCAATCTTGGTTTTTCATCCTGAACAAACCGGTCATAGCGGCTGTAGGTGCGCTTTTGCATCGGCAAACTGTTGTGGACATCAAGCTGAAGTCTGAAGCGGTTGTTAACATCAGCAAGACCATAAAACACATCATTGCGAAGCGGGGCATAAAGTCGTTTATATGCCAGATCCACTCCCTTTTCAACTGATGGTTTATCCCGGGGTTTGCGAACCCTGGCTGCTACCAGGGCAATTCCATAATGAAAAGCCCATTGCTCACAAAGTTCATTGAAGGCTGGTTCGTAACGATTGCTTTTAGTAACAAACTGCTTCATGTTATCGCTTTTGGCACTTATGGGCACACCTCCAAAGTAATCCATACAATTGCCCATAGCTCTAAAGACCTGTTCCTGACCTGCATTGGGCAACACTTCAACATAGGTGTATCCACTGTAGGGTAAAACAAAAACAAGTACCGGCAATGAGAGGATCTCTCCGGTTGTCGCATCACCAAAGGTGAAGTTATCCCCGGCAAAATCAAACTGGACCAGTTTTGCTGGTTCGTGATCAAAATGCATAACCAGTTCACTTCGTTCAAGATGAATCGAAATACGGTCACAGAACTGCGAATAACCATAGCCATCAGGTACCTCTTTGAGGTACTCACGCCAAAGCAGATCACGTGTAACCCCAGTTCGTCGAAGCTCTCCAAGAAAATAATTCATGCGTGACTCCAGGTCTTCGCTTCTTGGATCAAGGGCAGTTGGTTTTACTGGGTTGATAAAACGTTCTGATAATGCCCCTTCTGACAACAAACAAAGCTCTTCAAGGGTACTTCCGCTTGTGGTGAACTTCTCAGCATAAAGGTCAATCGTATTGCGACTGGCCTTGGTTATGCGGTTTATCTCCCGCTTTGAGATGCCTTCATTGAGTAGTTGCAGTATGCGTTTGATTTGTAACATCGATATTGGTTTGTTGGCCATAGTAAATGCGTTTTTCGCAATGTACTACGACGGTGTTACAAATCTGTCCTGGGGAGAGCGGGTGGCTCAGTTTCTGCCGGAATGTCAGATGGTTTTCACTCCTTTACTCTTATTATCTTGAAAAACCATCCATAATTTATCCCTAATTTAGTGGCTCAGTTTGCTCCGGAATCGGTGGCTCACTTTACTCCGGAATAAGTGGCTCAGTATGGAGCGGAATATTCAATAACTCTCATTAGAAGAAGATTTTTGTGAGTTATGATGCAAAATATTATATTTTGTAGCTTTAATATCATTAATGTTCTCTTTTGCCAAAATAATATTGGTAACAGTTGGAATAAGTATTAGTAAACAGAGAATAAAAATTAAATAATAGTGATTTATTCGACTTGGATAATTTAAATCCAGTTTAGCAGCCTCGCTGTAAATGTTATTCGAATAGGTCTTATTTATCTTTATATAAAAATCGATAACTCTTTTACCCAAAGAAATCTTTTTGGCTATTTTATCTAATATCCAAATTATCCCACCCGCTATAAACGCCCAGACTATAACAGGAACTTCAAAATAGCTTGTAAAATTCATAACCTCTTAATTTCTGAATTGTCCAATTTCCGTGTCATAAAGATTAACACAAACATACATTTAAAATTTGAAATTGTTTATGTTATTTCCCATTGCTTTTACTTCTGAGGTGAACAAACGCAGCAAAAGTTATTAACATTAAAGATGAAAAGTATCTTAACAATCCGATTATTAGAATTCTGCATTGGGCCAATTGATTGGATATTAGGAATGAATCAATGATTTACATCCACTATATTCTTTTGTAAATCTTCCTTCCTTTTATCTATCCTGTC
>CAZEDO010000202.1:0-3572 GCA_964511085.1 uncultured Lentimicrobiaceae bacterium | reverse complement strand
TGAAGAGCGCCTTGAAAAACAAGTGAAACTTGGTCGGGATAAAGGCGAAATTCCATCAAACGTTGTTCGTCATTTTGAAAAACTCTACAGCGTTCTTCCTGAATTAATTCCCGGTGAACCACCGGCTTTGCTGCATGGCGATCTGTGGAGCGGCAACTTCATGACCGGCCACGATGGAAAAGCCTGCCTGATAGATCCGGCTGTTTATTACGGTCATCGGGAATCCGATATTGCCATGACGCAACTGTTCGGAGGTTTTTCCGGCGAATTCTATGCCGCATACAACCGGGTATTTCCACTTGCAAAAGGCTGGGAAAAGAGAGTAGATATTCTGAATCTTTACCCTTTGCTAATCCACGTTAATCTCTTTGGTGGCGGATATCTCAGCCAGGTGAAAAGGATTGTTGAACGGTTTTGAAACGGGGATTACCTTTGTTATTTCACATATTGATCCATAACCGCTCCAAGGCTCCTCCGGCACACCTTGCAATACTGCATATGACGTGTGTACATGATACAATCAAGCTGCGAACGGTATAATCCCTTTGCAATATAACCTGCTCCTTCAAATGCCCCTGCATTATCCCTGTATTTTTCCTTTGCAAAAAATTCATCTTCTTTGGCCATCTGGCGCGTAAACAAGTCCTCCATCACATTTTCAGTCACCAGCGCAGCCCTTAGGCTATCACGGGTTTTCTGCACCGTATAACCGAACTTATCGAAAGCTTCCTTATCCCAGGGCGTTGGTAACGGGGTTTCTTTTGCTACCAGATCTTTCCATTTCAAATTATTCTTGTCGAACATAGCGGTAATATTAGTTTCCCAAGGTTCAACTTTTATATCAGGTTTCTCATAAGCCACGGATGAAGTGTAATATTCATCTGCCAGGGCGGCCATATGATGCCCCAGTTCGTGTATCATAATATATTCAGCAAACTTATTGTCAGCCGATACAGTTGTGTACAGATTATAAATTCCGCCGCCACCATAGGTTTTTTCGTTGATAAGAATAACCATAAAGTCATATGGAACGGCTGAAGCCACATCACGGACAGTGCGGTTATCATATGTAAGCGCATAACGTTCCGAATCAAAACTACTGTAATGTACTGAAAGCGGAGTTCGTTTGTAAACATTGTGATGTGGTTTACAAACACCGGATGCTTCAGCAGGTGTTTCAACCGCCCTTACGTTGAAATCAGTAGCCCTTGATTTGAAAGGTTCAGCGCTGAACAAGGCATCTGTAAGTCGTTTTGCATCTTTTCGAAATTTCTCCATTTCATTTTTAGCGTAACCATCGCCTAATAAAACAAGATCAACTTTCTGCTGAGCAGGGCCATTTTCACGTATTACATCCACTTTTTCAGTATGGGGCCGTTCGGCATTGGTTACCTGGCGCGATGACGGATCAACCTCGGTAGTCCATATTGTCTGGAACTTATTCCCGGCGTCCCGCTTTTTTAATATTATAATTACCGGTTTGAGCGGCCAGGGAAAGCGCAGTGATTCGTGGAATGTGCCCCAAACGCTATCAGCTTCGGGGGTGGTTTGCCACTCGCCAAATACACTTGCAAAGCCGCGGGAATAAAGAAGAACTTTACTTTCTTTATCAACAATCTGATAAAAATACAACCCGAGCTCAAGTTTGTCGGTCAAAGTGGTGGTGCTACCAGGCCAGACACCATCGGATACGACCTGGTCCTGTGCAAAATGCTCCTCTTTTGCTTTACCGCTGTGGAAATAATCGAAACGCATGGTGTTGGCCGCAAAGAATGCCGCGTAGTTTATGTTGCCTTTGTCTATAACGGCTATTTCTGTTGCAGTTTTCTTCTGATCAATACCGGCTGGTTGTTTTGGAGGTTTGCAGGATATGAGGAGGAGAAAAGGAAGGAGGAGGAGAAGGAGTTTTTTCATGTGCTTTAAATTTTGTGTGAAGGTAGAAAAGATTGGGTAAGAATAGGATTATTTGAGCGAAGGAAGATTAACCATGCACCTACCTGCCGCAGGCTGGGACACAGAGAGAACGGAGATTTTTAATTAACCACAATAGGCACAACTAAGCGAAGCGCTCTCAAGAGCACCTTTAAAAATATGCAATGAACGAATATTAGGGCACAATAGGCTTTTCTGGAAAAGGGCAAGAAACTAAACGCAGAGAGCGCAAAGTAGGCGCAGAGAGCAGCGAAGAAACAGGAAGTGGGCGTTTGAAAATGTGAAAGTTTCATTCCTGAAAAAGCGGAACTCATCCCCCAGTAAGCAGGGCTTATTTACGGCCTGGCAGGGAGTATTTTCCGGTAAGCATAGTTATAAGTTGAAACTACTGGCGCTGATGAAGTGACGGTGATTTTTTGTTATTGGGCAGTTGCAAACTGCTTTATAACAGGTTTTAGTAAGTAGTATTTCCAATTAAAATGTGGAGTCTATTTCTTATCTTTGAAGTATATACGCCACAGCAATGATGAAAATTTCAAAAATCAATCATAAGGGGCAGGACCGGGTTATGCTGGAGTTTCCCTACAACAGGGACAAAGCCACCCTGGTAAAACAAATTGCAGGCGCAACATGGAGCCGCACACACAGCGCTTGGCTTATTCCTGATACCAAAGAAGCATTTGAACAATTGCTTTCATATTTCCCCGATGCCGCATATACGCCTGCACACTTTCAACCTATTGTAGATAAAACGAAAACAGAACTTCCCGACATTGTAAAATCCCAGAGACCGTTTTCAGCAGGGGTCGAAATATGGGTAATTGGCAAACAAATACAAATAAAGCTACCCAAAAACGAAACAGACATCCAATTCCTGCGGTCGTTTCAATATATACGGTGGAACAAATCTGAATTCCATTGGGTTGTACCCAATTACGGTAAGAATCTGGAACTGCTCCAAAATTATTTTAGCACACGTGTTACTACCCTTGAGTTCAGGAAAGAGCCGGAGCTAAAACCAGTGCCAATTTTTACAAAACCTGAACCTATAACTACATTGGCCTTTCTTACTGCCGAAAACAAGCTTGAAATGGATCGTTTCGGGCAATGGATGGAACATAAACGTTACAGCGCATCAACTGTTGAAACGTATGTGCAGGCCATAGCGGTATTTCTAAGGTTTATTTCGCCCAAAAGCAGCGCGGAAGCCATAAATGAAGATATGCAGCGCTTTGTAAATCACTATATGATTCCCCGTGGTTTGAGTTTTTCGTATCAGAACCAGGCTATCAATGCCGCGAAACTATTTTTCAAACTTATACGTGGATCAGCCCTTATAACGGAACAGCTGGAGCGGCCGCGACGCGAACACAAACTACCCAACGTGCTGAGCAAAGAAGAAGTAAAAGCGCTACTGGGAGCATCGCAAAACCAAAAACACCGCGCGATGCTAAGCCTTATTTATGCCTGCGGACTACGCAGGGGCGAGCTGCTGACACTGAAACCTGCAAATATTGATTCGAAACGCCATCTTTTGCTTATACTGAATGCCAAAGGAAAGAAAGACAGGGTAGTTCCAATTTCGGACAAGGTGATTGAAATGCTTCGCGCGTACTTTACGATTTACCGGCCAAAAGTAT
>CAZEDO010000201.1:0-3593 GCA_964511085.1 uncultured Lentimicrobiaceae bacterium | reverse complement strand
TTTATTTCTATTGAGAATACAGAATACAGGAGTCAGAATTTGTAAATTCTTATGGATTCTGCATTCTGACACCCCGCAGCTCTGCGGTGGGGTAGTTCATTAAACAATAACAAATAACGTAAAGCGGTGTAAATTTACAAAACTATTTAATAATAAATCCTGTTAAACTAAAAGTAATTATTAAGAAATGGATGGTCGGTTGATTGAGTAGCAAACTTGATTTCACAATGAGTTTACCGCGTAAAGCTGTATCGGAAAGTTATCAAAAAGTGGAATGTGATTACCATTTGAATGAAAATTTTCATTGGCTGCTTTTAACAATTTTTCCAATTATAATCCCTTCAGGTGTAATGACTTTCATAAGATAGACGCCTTTAGGTGATTCTTTTCCAATATCATTCTTTCCGTCCCAAATCACTGAGTTATTATTTGGAATTAAATGAAAATGCCGCACTTTGTTACCCTGAATATCGGAAACAATAATTTTAGTAGCAGCATCGTCTTTTTGATATAAGCTTATCTGTGTTTGCGTTTTAAAGGGATTTGGAGAAATCAAAAATTTCATTGCGCTTTGGTATATGTTTGAAACTCCTTCAGTGCCATGGTATTCATAAGCGCCCATATCTATCCTGTTGTTATAAATCCGGGTATCACCGCCCAGATCAGTTGATGGCAGCACTAATATAGCCGAATCAGGCATTCCTGAATCAATACATGATGACCCTGATAATAAGGAATATAGATGTGAATTAGAAACAGAGAACAACGGATCTTTATTGATATTGTTTTCATAAGACCCATGGTAGCCTTCCTGGCCACCACTACCTTCGAAGTCGGTTGTGTCACCTTCTATGTTGCAATAATAGAAGTTTGGAGCCGAACGCACATCCCATATATACACGCTCGTGCCTAGACCGCTATTACCCCAGATAATGGAATTGTACATTGAAGGAACTGCCGAATCGTTGCAGTAAAAACCTCCACCATAAGAGGATTGATTACCAGAGATAGTAAGATTGGAAAACAATGGGAAAGACCTGATACAACAGATTCCGCCACCGAAAAATTGTGCTTCATTATTAACTACCAGATTGTTTACCATAGCCTGGGCAGGAGCAGAGCGCAATACACCAAAAGCGCCACCCAATGCACTAAAGTTATTCTTTAATATGTTATTATTGAAAACAGGATCGGAATTATCAAAGGAGACACCGCCACCAACACCTGTTGAAGTATTGGAATAAAATTCATTTTCAATCATAACCGGCGATGAAAACAGCGAACACAATCCTCCTCCATAACCATAGATTGTACCAGTGTTTCCAGAGTAATTAGCTTTAAATACGCAATGTTCAACTTTAATATCAGCGTTCCATAAAAAAATTGCCCCACCTGAGTAATAGCTATAGTTGTGATAAAACAAGCAATCAGAAAGCCGTATTTTACTATAATCTTTTATCTGAATGGCACCACCGAAGCAGTTTGCAGAATCTTCAACTGCTTTGCCAAATTTAAAACTACAAAAGGAAAAAAGAGATGAATCATTTCCGGCAGTTGATGCTGCAAAACGGATGCCTGACCAACCGCCCCTTCCGGAACTCTGGCTTCCGAAATTGGAAGTGTCGCGGCGGGTAAAAACTATTGTATCATCATAAGTTCCTAAGGCAAGGAGTTGGCCAATAACCTCCAGCCTGAAATAGCCTTTGAACTCAACAATAGTTCCGGGATTAATTTTAAGTGTTTCATTCAGGGGAACAATTAAGTTTCCATCTATAAAAACAGTATCAGCGCTCCATGTTCCGCTCACATTTCCAGATACAGTGACGGATGTGGCGAAAGTGCTTAATGTTAGAATAAACGACAGAACTGATAATAATACTGGTAATAAAATTTGGAAAGTTTGCTTCCTGCAGGTTGAATTCGATCGCGTCATCCTCAATACAATTGGTTGTTCTTAACGGGATCAAAAATAATGACAATTAAAGAAATTCAGCGAACAATAAATTCTAATTTTGGATTTAATATGATTAGTGATTTAACAGATCCGCTTCACCACCTTGAAGTACTGAGGAATTGCAGGATTTGCCCACGCGATTGTGGAGTCGATCGTATAAATGGCAAAACAGGCTGGTGCGGCAGCGATGCCGGGTTTAATATCAGCTCTATTTGCCTGCACAAGGGAGAGGAGCCTTCTATAAGCGGGGAACATGGCATCTGCAATATCTTTTTTAGCCGGTGCAATCTTGCCTGTATTTATTGCCAGAATAACCAGATATCAAATCACAGGGGCAAAGTGTTGGAGTACAAGCTATCCTTGAGCGAAGTTATCAAATGTATAAATGGATTCCTTGACGGAGGATGCAACATTGTTGGTTTCGTTTCACCATCGCATTATTTACCTCATGTAAAAGCGATAATTGATGCCTTGAGGAAGGAAGGACGCAATCCCACGTTCGTTTACAATACAAATGCTTTTGAGAGGGTGGAAGAAATTCGTGGACTCGAAAAATATATTGATGTGTTTCTGCCAGATCTGAAATACCTGGATAATAAGAATAGCAAGCTGTATTCAGGGGTAAATAACTATCCCGAATTTGCAAAAGCTGCAATAAAAGAAATGTATCGTCAAAAAGGTTCTACATTGAAGTTAGATGAAACAGGACAAGCAACCGATGGGCTTATAATCAGGCACTTGATTCTTCCGGGGCTTGCAGGCAACAGCAAAGCCATCCTGCAATGGATAGCCTGGGAATTATCGGCATCAGTTACTATTTCGCTTATGGCACAATTCTATCCGGCCGGCAAAGCATTGGAGCATGCTGTAATTAGCAGGGAAATTAGTGATGACGAATATAACAGCGTTGTTAACGAAATGGAAACGCTTGGGTTCTATAAAGGCTGGGTACAGGATTTGCAGAGCCATGCGCTTTACCGGCCCAATTTTCAATCGGATCATCCTTTTAGTCAAGAGTAGTACTTTACTTTCCGATACAGAAAGTAGTTATCCTTTATTTATAAGGGTTTAAACGATGTTGGGCAACAATTGAGCAACAAAACCTGGTAAAAGAAGACTATAACAAAAACAAAATATATTTATCTAAGCTGGTATAAAATTAATGCTTTTAAGATTACCAGAGCTTAATTTGGTTCGATTTCAAAAATAAAACCAAATTTTCAGATAAGCTCATCTTTGACCAATTTTGGCATTGCTTTCACAATAGCATGAGGTAACTATCGTAGTTAGCGGCTCTTTTCTTTTTCAACATTACAATAAAACATAAAGAAGTAGCAATTGCCCTTGCAACCAAGGGCGTATTATCTATTACAATCCATTTATAACAGACATATTATTGATTGGTTCTAACGGAGCAGCATCGGAGTTGCGATATATATTACCCAATTCAGGATTGTAGGAAATTCTGAAGGTATCATCCGGGCGGAAAGAATCGGGCATTGAGAATATGAGCTGATTGGCTGCTCCTTGACTAAACATACCATCTTCGTATGGTGTCCAATATAGTTGACCCTTGTCAGATAAATACAGTTCAAGAGAAAATCCATAATAGAAGAAGCCCTGCATAATATCATCGGAG
>CAZEDO010000200.1:0-3648 GCA_964511085.1 uncultured Lentimicrobiaceae bacterium | reverse complement strand
CTCACCAGTACGCTGGCCGAGTTTATCCGTCAAATTGTAATTATCATTGGTGGCGTAAGCCTTATGATGGTCACATCTTTCAAACTTACCCTTTTCATGCTGGCGATCCTACCGGTTATAATGATATTGGTGGTGTTTTTCGGTCGCTATATCCGCAAGTTAAGCAAACAGGCCCAGTCTCAGGTGGCCGATTCTAATACCATAGTTGAGGAAACCCTGCAGGGCATACAAAGCGTGAAAGCTTTTACAAACGAATTTTTCGAGATGGCGCGCTATCGTGTAAAAACGAAGGAGATTGCCCTTACAGGAATAAAAAACGGGAAACTCCGAGGTGCTTTTTCTTCATTTACTATCCTTGGCCTTTTCGGTACTATGGTAGCTGTTATATGGAGAGGAAGTACCTTGCTTGCCAGCGGGGAACTGGACACCGGCGAATTATTTTCATTTGTGATTTACTCCGTTTTTATTGGTGGTACCATTGGTGGTATGGCAGATGTATTTGCCCGGGTGCAAAAATTTATAGGGGCAACCGAGGATTTGTTGGAAATCTTTAACGAAACAGTTGAACCGGTGGAAGAATTTCCATTGCTTGCGCCGCACCAAATCCTGCATGGGGGCATTCGTTTCGATCATCTCTCTTTCAGCTATCCCACCCGTGCCGATATGCAGGTGCTTCGTGATATTAATGTGGAGATTAAGCCCGATACCCTTGTAGCATTGGTAGGTCCCAGCGGTGCTGGCAAATCAACAATGGTATCCTTACTTCTGAGGCTTTATGAGCCAACTTCTGGTCGCATACTTTTCGACGACAGGGAAAATCGCGTAATTCCAATTTCAGTAATGCGTAGTCAGATGGCAATCGTTCCTCAGGATATTTTCCTCTTTGGAGGAACTATCCGCGAAAACATTGCCTATGGCAAACCCGGCGCCACCAGCCAAATGATTGAGGATGCTGCTCAAAAGGCCAATGCCTGGGAATTTATCAGCAAATTCCCGGAGGGCTTGGATACACTGGTTGGCGAGCGGGGGACACAACTCTCCGGTGGGCAGCGTCAGCGTGTTGCCATTGCACGTGCAGTTCTGAAAGATCCGAAAATACTTATTCTGGATGAGGCCACATCTTCACTCGATTCGGAAAGTGAGCGCCTGGTGAAGGATGCTCTCGAAAAGCTGATGAAAGGACGAACCTCTATCGTTATAGCTCATCGGCTCTCAACCATTCGCCAGGCTGATCTCATTCTGGTTCTCGATAGTGGCCATATCGTAGAACAGGGAACCCACGAGGAACTCCTGAAATCCGACAATGGCCTATACCGGAATTTAAGTGAACTTCAGTTTGCAGGGTAAGCGATTGATTCCTGAAAAAGTATCAGATCGTTTCTGAAATTCTTTATTCGCTTTCCATATCACGTTCCACATCTTTATCACCGCGCCCCGAGAGGTTGATAATGGATAATTCGTTTTTCCCTTTCAGCAACTTCATGGCTAGAGCAACTGCATGTGCTGATTCAATTGCTGGAATTATACCTTCAAGTTTTGATAAGAGATGGAAAGCCTTTATTGCTTCTTCGTCGGTGATGCAATGGTAATTAACACGGCCTTTTTCTTTCAGATGTGCATGTTCTGGGCCAACGCCCGGGTAATCAAGCCCTGAAGCAATGGAATAAGCAGTGGCAGGCTGTCCTTCGGCATCAGCCAGGCAATAGGAATAAGTTCCCTGAAAAACCATTGGTTTTCCTACCACCAGAGTGGAGGCAGTGCGCTCCGAATTCACACCTTCGCCACCACCTTCGGCTGCATGAATTTCAACTGTGGGGTCATTAAGAAAAGCAGAGAATAGTCCAATAGCATTTGATCCTCCGCCGATGCATGCAAAGATTGAATCGGGCAGACGATTCTCCTGTTCAATGATCTGACGGCGTGCCTCCTCGCCAATTACCTGCTGGAAGAAATGAACCATGGAAGGATAAGGATGAGGACCCACGGCAGAGCCAAGGAGGTAAAAGGAATCAGGATTTGCAATGTAATAACCGAGTGCTGCATCTACGGCGTCTTTAAGTGAAGCAGTGCCCATATCGGTGGTTACAATTTCAGCTCCCAGAAGTCGCATACGTTGTACATTCAGTTTTTGCCTCACAGCATCCCGTGAACCCATAAATATTTTGCATGGAATGCCAAACAGCGCGGCAGCTGTGGCTGTGGCTACACCGTGTTGCCCGGCACCTGTTTCGGCAATTATTTCGGTGGCACCCATTTGTTTTGCAAGTAATATTTGTCCAAGGCAGTTGTTGATTTTATGCGCACCGGTATGATTAAGATCCTCACGCTTGAGGTAGATCTTGCTGCCAATCATTTCCGAAAGCCTTTGCGCGTAATAAAGTGATGAAGGGCGACCTACATAGTGCTTCAGATAGTATCTGTATTCTTCCATAAACTGTTTGTTATCTTTGGCGGCTTTAAAAGCTTCGGCCAGGCGGGCAAGATGGCTTTCGAGAACCGGAGGGACAAAACTACCTCCAAAGTGACCAAAATATCCTTCTTTCTCCATTGTGTCGGTAATCGTTTTTTCTTTGTACATGATGTTATAGTTTTAGGGTTTATAAATTAGTAGAAATAAAAATAGGCCGCAGGAACTACCTGCGGCCTATAAGCAATATCATTAATGCGCCTCCGGATTAGTCGTCCCTGTTTGTTTTATTATCAGAATGCCACCACCAGAAATTGCGCGTTATCATACGATCGGATTTTTTGTTGTTTTGAAATGCAAAAATACAAAAAGAAATTGATATAGAATCCAATTATTAAAATTTGCTGATTCGGGCTGAAACCGCAGTTGACTAAATTGACAACTTAAAAAGCGTAATTTTACACCTTAGTTATAATGGAAAGCTAACAAACGTAAAATGGAAGGTTTTCATAATCAATACATTTTTAAATGAGCGAAGCTATTAATCACGAATGTGGAATTGCTTTAATAAGGTTGCTGAAACCGCTTGAATTCTATCAGGCTAAATATGGTAACAGCGTTTACGGCCTCAGTAAACTGCACCTTTTGATGGAGAAGCAACACAACAGGGGGCAGGATGGTGCAGGTATAGCATGTATTAAATTTGATGTGTCACCTGGCCGGAAGTACATAGACCGTATCCGCTCGAATTCAGCTTCCCCGATTAACGATATTTTCAAACAGGCATTTGACCGTCTGGCAGAAATACGTGAGAAAACTCCTGAACGTATCCACGATTTAACATGGCTTAAACGGCATGTGGATTTCACCGGAGAGTTATTTATGGGACACCTTCGGTACGGCACTTTTGGCAAAAACAATATCCAGAACCTTCATCCTGTTGTCCGCAGTAATAACTGGATGACGCGTAACCTTGTGCTCGCCGGCAATTTCAATATGACGAATGTTGACGAACTTTTTAATAAGTTGGTAGAGTTAGGACAATACCCTGTTGAGACTTCCGATACAATAACAATTCTTGAAAAAATCGGGCATTTTCTTGATGAAGCAAACGAGGATCTTTACCGTTCGTTCAAAGAAAAAGGTATTAGTAAAAAGGATAGTACCGGACTAATTGCCCGTGATATCAATATTCAGCAGATATTGCAGCAGGCTTCGGCAAACTGGGATGGTGGATATGC
>CAZEDO010000199.1:0-3654 GCA_964511085.1 uncultured Lentimicrobiaceae bacterium | reverse complement strand
CAATTATGCAAAATGGCAGAAAATTATCCTGATCCATTAATACTTGAAAATGAACTCTTGGAAATAAAAAAAATACTCTCAAAAATAATTTCAACATCAAAAGCCACGACAAAATAGACTAAATATCACTAAAATAGCACATTAGCACATTAACACATTACTGAATTAACACATTAGCACATTAGCACATTAGTCCATTAGCACATTAAAAAATATGGTCGACTACACGTATACATTACTTATCCCGCTGATTCCTTTTTTGCTGTTTATATTTATAGGACTCACCGGACACAAAATGAAACCTATTGTTTCAGGACTAATCGGCACTTCCGGTTTAGCAATAGCAGCTATACTTTCGTATATCACTGCCATTCGTTATTTCTGGACCGATCATCTTGCTGAAACTGGTTACAAATCGATAAAAGCCTTCGAAATCACCTGGCTTCATCTGACTGACAAGCTTACCATCAACATTGGTGCCCTGATTGATCCGATTTCAGTTATGATGCTGATCGTTATCACTACAGTATCGCTTATGGTGCATATATACAGCATCGGTTATATGAAAGGCGAGCGCGGATACCACAGGTTCTTTGCTTTTCTGTCGCTGTTCAGTTTCTCAATGCTTGGTTTGGTTTTGGCAACCAATATTTTCCAGATGTATATTTTCTGGGAACTTGTAGGTGTTTCTTCCTTCCTGTTGATTGGTTTCTATTACGAAAAACCGAGTGCAGTTGCCGCATCGAAAAAAGCTTTTATTGTAACCCGTTTTGCCGACCTTGGATTCCTTATCGGTATTTTAATACTATCTTTTAATACAGGAACTTTTGATTTCCAGCTTCTTACCAGTCCAACCGGACCAGCTATTACTATGCCTGGCGGAGCAGCATTTATGGGAATGTCGGTTCTTACCTGGTCGCTGATTTTTATCTTTATGGGCGGTGCCGGTAAATCAGCCATGTTTCCTTTACACGTCTGGTTACCGGATGCTATGGAAGGCCCGACACCTGTTTCGGCTCTTATACATGCTGCAACTATGGTTGTTGCCGGTGTTTACCTGGTAGCTCGTCTTTTCCCTGTTTATGCGCTCGGAGCTCCTGACGCACTTACAGTTGTTGCCTGGGTCGGCGGTATTTCATCCCTGTTCGCGGCAATTATCGCCTGTACACAGACTGATATAAAACGTGTGCTTGCCTATTCAACCATGTCGCAGATCGGATATATGATGCTGGCACTTGGTGTTTCAGGATACGGCGGCGAAAACGGACTTGGTTTTATGGCCAGTAACTTTCACTTGTTTACCCACGCTATGTTCAAAGCTTTATTATTCCTTGGAGCCGGCGCTATCATTCATGCTGTTCACAGCAATGATATGAAGGACATGGGAGGTCTCCGCAAATATTTACCAATCACACATGCCACTTTCCTGATTGCTTGTGTTACTATTGCCGGCATTCCTCCTTTCTCAGGATTTTTCAGCAAAGACGAAATCATGGTTGCTGCATGGCATCACAATAAAATTCTTTTCGCTATCGAATACCTAGTTGCCGGTTTAACAGCCTTCTATATGTTCCGCCTGTATTTCAGCATCTTCTGGGGTAAAGCAACCCATTATCATCACACTCCACATGAAGCTCCTTATGTAATGACCATTCCGCTGATGATACTTGCATTTGGCGCTGTATTTGCAGGTTGGCTGCCTTTCCATGATTTGGTAACTTCTGATGGAATGCCCTTTGAATCACCTATCGATTGGAGTATCGCTATTCCTTCAGTCTTAATCGGTTTATTAGGAACCGGAGCTGCAACTGCTATGTATATGAAAGCAAATGGTTTACCTGACAGACTTGCCGGAGTTTTTGGCAACGGTTACAAATGGGCTTATCATAAATTTTACATGGATGAAGTTTATCTCTTTGTAACAAAAAAGATCATTTTCAGGTATATTTCACAGCCTGTTGCATGGTTCGACAGGCATATTGTTGATGGATTTATGAACCTGGTTGCCCGTACAGTCGATAACACTTCCAACTTAATAAAGAATTTCCAGTCGGGCAGATTGCAGCAATATGGTTACGTTTTTGTAAGCGGTGCCATAGCATTGGTTCTGATATTCGTCTACCTCTGGAATTTTTAATTAACCTGATTGATAAGAAATTCAATTTAAAACTGCAAGATACTTAACATGAACATACTCAGCTTATTTATTCTGATTCCTTTACTCACGATCATTGCCATATTGTTTACCAGCAATATGAAGCAGACCCGACTCGTGAGCGCCGTAGGCATGGGAATTCAACTTATTATGGCCGGAATCCTTATTTATATGTACCTGGCAGAACGCCATGCCGGAAACACTGCCGCCATGCTGTTTTACTATGATGCAGTATGGTTCCCGACACTAAATATCCATTATACGATTGGTGTGGATGGAATTTCGGTTGCCATGATCGGACTTACTTCCATTGTAGTTTTCGCCGGGATATTCGCCTCATGGATGGTAGATTTTCTGTACAGGGAATTCTTTATTTCATTGATTCTGCTGGCCTCGGGGGTATTTGGTTTCTTTATCTCCCTGGATATATTTACCATGTTCCTGTTTTATGAACTTGCGGTTATCCCGATGTACCTTTTGATTGGTCTCTGGGGTTCAGGTCCGAAGGAATATTCAGCCATGAAGCTTACTCTTATGCTTATGGCAGGATCAGCTTTATTGTTTGTAGCGATTCTGGGAATTTATTTCTATTCTGCTCCTGCTGGAAGCCAGCTTACTTTTAACCTGTTGGAAATCGCAAAAAATCATATTCCTATCGAAATGCAGCGCTTCCTTTTCCCATTTGCCTTTATAGGTTTCGGTGTACTTGGCGCTTTATTCCCTTTCCACACATGGTCACCCGACGGTCACGCCTCCGCTCCTACCGCAGTATCAATGCTTCACGCAGGCGTACTGATGAAACTTGGAGGTTACGGTGTTTTTCGCGTTGCCATTTACCTGATGCCTGAAGCTGCCCACGAACAAGCCTGGATATTCCTGATTTTAACAGGTATAAGCGTAGTTTATGGCGCATTCGGAGCTGTAGTTCAGAAAGACCTAAAATACATCAATGCATATTCTTCAGTTAGCCATTGCGGCCTGGTACTTTTCGCCATTTTGATGATGAACCAGACAGCTATGAACGGCGCGGTTATCCAGATGATCTCACACGGTTTAATGACAGCCCTTTTCTTTGCCCTGATCGGCATGATTTACGGCCGTACACATACCCGTTTGATCAATGAAATGGGCGGCCTGATGAAAGTTATGCCTTTCCTTGGTGTTGTTTATGTTATCGCTGGTTTAGCTTCTTTAGGTCTTCCCGGTTTAAGCGGTTTTGTTGCTGAAATGACCATTTTTGTTGGTTCTTTCCAGCACACAGATACGTTCCACAGGGTGCTGACCATTGTTGCATGTTCATCCATCGTAATCACAGCTGTTTATATTTTAAGAGTAGTTGGAACCTTACTTTTCGGTCCTATCAAGAACGATCACTTCCTTCATCTGAAAGACGCCATGTGGTTCGAAAGACTTTCAACATTAACACTTCTGATCGCAATAGCTGCAATTGGTATGGCTCCGCTCTGGTTGTCGAATATGATCAACTTCAGCCTGGCACC
>CAZEDO010000198.1:0-3679 GCA_964511085.1 uncultured Lentimicrobiaceae bacterium | reverse complement strand
TGAAATTTAATATAAATCTTCCTGATCAGCAGTAAAAGACTATAAATGTAGTACCCTCCAGGTATAAGATCAATATTCATTTTCTTCACAAAGAAAGCAAAATACCCGCCGAAACCTTTTTTGAAATGGTTTATATAAAATACCTGGTCAGTGTCATTTACAAAATGATTGTATCCCCACAAATCCAAATACCTGAAATTATTGTCTTTTGCATTTTTAATTACTTCGTAGATTACCAGATGTAATATCGGGAGATCTCTCCTGTCAGGGTCGGAAGCGCCTCTTAAATATCTTACTGAAATCCCCTGATATGTAACAATCGCCCCGCCAATTACTTTTCCAGTGTTTTCTTTAACAATAAAAATCTGGCCTTTGTTATTTTCTATTAAAAAATTATAAATTTCATTAATATTCTGCTTCGATAATTCACCGGCTGAAATATTCCGGACCTTACACATCTTTATGTAAACATCAGCAAACGTATCTAATTCATCCTTATTTTTTACTATATCAACGGTGACTCCTAATTTGACGGCCCTTTTAATATCGCTCTTATGCCCTTTTCTGAATTTATTATAAATTTCGTCGATATCAGATATAAGATCAATTTCAATAGTTGACTTGGTATTTTCCTGATCAAAAAAATACTTTATCTTATGATCCTTATTCAATGCATATTCAATATACTCCGTATCATATCCTGACTTGTAATACATCTGAACACTTAAAAATAAAAATCTCCTGTGCTTATAATAATTAATTATCTCTTTTATCGAAGTAACCATCGTCTCCTTCTCGCAACAAACCGGACCGAAGCTGATCTGAGCTGATCTCAGATGCTCTCTGATCTGGCAAAAGCTTTTAATCCCGGAATCGTCGCAGAGATAGAAATAACAAATCTTTGATTTATAAAACAAATCATTCCATCCAATTGCCTGTTCAATAGAACAATAATCAACAGAATTGCAATACTGTTTTATTTTTTCAAGTTCAGCTATATCCAGCTTATATTTAAAAACAGTCTGCATAGTTATTAAAGGATTATCAAGTTGCAGATTTTAACCGGAAATGATCAGTTAAGATTATTGGCAATAAAATCTATCATCCGTTTTGCCTGGAAATTGTAATTGAAAATTGTTGCTGTTAATTCTTTGCCTCTTTTTCCGACCTGTTCAGCAAATTCATAGTTTCCAAGCACAAATTCAAGATTCTCGGCAAACGCATCGCTGCTGCCAGGTTCACAAAGAAAAGCATTTTCGTTGTCCTTAAGGTATAAAGGAATCTCACCAACAGCAGTTACAACTACAGGAATACCAGTTGCAAGGTATTCTGTTAATTTTGAAGGAAATCCGGCCTCTGCAATTAAACTATCGGGGCGGGCAAGTGCGAGAATTCTGGCGTTACATAAATATGCCGGTATATCGGTCCGGGATAATTTACCGGTAAATATAACCCTGTTCTCAATATTCAATGTTTTTACCATATTTTTAAAAATAATATCATCCTCATTACAATCAGCTCTCCCGACTATTACAAGATTTATCCCGGGATAATTATTAGCTATTTTAGCAAAACTCTCTATCAGGATATTTACACCGTCCTTAAGAATTGTCAGACTACCGCAATACATTATATACTGGTAAGGTAAGGGAGCATTAAAAGAAGAGGAAAACCTTTCCGTATCAACCGTACTTGGTACAAGAAATAATTTGTTCTGACTAAATCCCTTTTCCCTGTAAAAACCGATTATAAAATTGGAAATACAGAAAATTCCATCGAAAACCTTAGTTTCCAAAGCCAGTTTAAGATCCCCATGCCAGTGCATAATTGCTTTTGCTCTATAATCCCGTAAAGGGTGCTCGCTGCGCTCAAGAATGATTTTTATTTTCAAAACCTTAGCTAAAAAATAAGCAAACAGCAATGTCCATAATTGCTGAGTGTAAAAAGTAACAGCAATAATTTTATCCTTCTTGTTAATTTTCTTTAAGATAGAATATGTCATCAGATATTTCCGGAAATTGAACCATCTTCTTACAAGGAAAAAGTTATTCCTTTCCGATTGACCGAAAGGATGATAGTAGTTTATACCTTCTGAAATGCCATTTGAAAATTGCGAATACCCGCTTTTAAAACAAATTACATGAACCTTAATTCCATTTTCATTAAATCCTTTTGCGTATGAATAAACGCGGTTCGTTGCTGCATCACCATCAGGAAAAGTAAATGAATCTCCTAGTATTATGAAACTCATAATGCGATTTTGAATTTTATTTCTAATACTACTTTCAGGATCGGATAATTCACCGACTATTAATTTAATTCCTGTTCAACAATTAAACTTTTCCTGAAGAGATCTCTTATAATAATGTCGTCATAATTCCTGATTGCAAAGTCTCTGGCGGTATTACCCAAGCGCTCTCGCAATCCAGTATTCTGATAAATACCAGCTATGGCCGTTTCCAGTTTTCCGGTGTCGTTTTCGGAAACCACATATGCCCAGTTATATTTTGCTGCATGCATAGCAACAGCTGTTTCAGGACTTGAATATAAAAGTATCGGCGTCCCTGAAACCATATATTCGCTTGCCTTGGTTGGCATGGAATATTTCAGAAATGTTATGGATTTGGCATCAAAATCATTTGGCATCAGCAGCAGATCTGATTGCGAAAATATTTTTGGCAATTCAGAATAGGGGGCAATTGGATTCAGTTTAACAAAACCAAAGCTGGCCAATTCATCTAAAAACGGGCTCTTAGTGGTTGATTGTATCCGGAATTCAATTTTATAACCTTTTTTTATCAGGTTATTTATAGCTTTTGCAACATCTTTCAGGCAGGTAGTAAGTCCTGTACCTATTCTTCCGGCATAAAGGATGGTAAACACTGTACTGCTTTCATACGATGTTTTTGAGAATGCACTCCAGTATTTAACGTCGATAGGGTTGTGAAACGGTTGAAAACTAATTCCATATCGCCTGAGATATTCATCGCTCATAGCTTCGCTTATACTCAACTTTACAGTTGATTTCGCTAACAATTGACGAAATTCCCTTTCGATCGTGGAATGCCAGAAATATTTAAATGGCCCTTTCTGCTGGGATGCGATTGTAGAAGGCCAATCATCCATTATATGAACAGCAACCGGAATTCCTGATTTCCTCCGCAATTCATCCACAAATCTTATTAACTCCAGAGAAGCTAACATGGTATATAATATTTCCGGCGAATACTCCCGTATCCATTCCAGCAGTTCATTGCTAACTTCTAATTTGGGAATATAATGATCTACTATCCCCGTAGATTGTAAAATCTTATGATAAAAATTCTTTGGTTTGGGATTTTCTATTAAAACTGAAGATATTGAAGATAAACCGGGCTTTGTTTCTGTGATGATTCCTGATTTGTGACCATCCCCGCGCATTCTGAAATTATAGGGGAAGCGTTGTTTGCATTCCAGGGATCCTAACTGGTAATATCTTTCACATATCGTAAAGTCAGGATTTTCAATTTTATAGGCTACTACTGCTATCTTATCTTTATCCCAACCCTTAAACAGGTTTGTCATTGTGATGCCACCACCCGATTTTAAATCAAAATGATTTCCTACAATAAGTACTTTAGGAGAATTCATCGCTTTAGCTGCAGGTTACTAAAAGAAAAGTGGCCCATCTATCTAATTA
>CAZEDO010000197.1:0-3709 GCA_964511085.1 uncultured Lentimicrobiaceae bacterium | reverse complement strand
CCATGGGCGTACCTTCAAGTACCAGGGTTTTTATTTCAGTATTTTTCGATTATCCGTTTTTTAAGAACACGCCAATGTAGTTATGTTTTATTAAATTTCTTCCGGTTTTGCATCTCCCCACTCGGCGAAATCATTCAGTTTTTCCAGGTTTGCCTTGTTACTCATGGCATCCACAAGAGCAGCCAGAAAAGCGTGCTGATGCTCTGTGATTTGGGGTTTGATATGGTCTAAAACGGCTTGCATTTTCCATTCCATAAAGGCATCTTCTTTTTGTAAAACTGATTAAATTTATATATAAAGATTTCACCTATGTGTAGGTTCGCTAATTCTAATTCAAGTTATTTTGTGTTTGCCGTTATTAGAATAAGCAATCCTGTTAAGTGTTTAGGCTTCGTCAGCTCTTCCAACTTTATCAATCAATTTATCAATTTTATTAATACTCTCAAGTGTTCTTGGATTTTCTAATCCAAAGATACGTTTTTGAACTTCAAGAACTTTTTTTACTAGTGATAAGGCAATCTGATAATTGCCCTTTTGCTCTTGCAAAACGGCAAAGTCGTTTAAACTGGTAAGCGTATCTTGATGTTCAATGCCAAGAATGCGTTGCTGAGCTTCCAAAGTTTGGCTTAAAAGTGATTCTGCTGCCGTTAGATCACCTTTGTCTTTGAGCAAGGATGCCATGTAGTTCATGCAATAAAGGGTTGACGGATGTTCTATACCAAATTTACGTCCCATAACCTCAAGTGCTGAACTGTAAAGCGACTCGGAAGCAGCTATATCACCTTTTTTCTGAAGTAATCTACCAAGGCTTGCCATACATATTAATGTTAAACGATTCTCTAAACCACGTGATTTCATCATCAGTTTCAATGCACGCCTAGAGAAAGGTTCAGCCTCTGCCAATTTGCCTTGCTGCCGTAAACACGTTTCAAGCTGGTTACAACGAACTGCTATTGCATCTTCATCTAATAATATACCCATCTCGTCTATTTCTAAAGCCCGACGCAGATGTATCTCTGCTTCACAGTATCTACCTAGTAGGTCAAGCACCCAACCAAGATTAGAAAGTGTTGTTGAAAGATCAAGGGAATCATTAGTTGGTTGCTCTTCAATTTGTTTGAGTGTCCGCATTAAAATTGATTCCGAATAACGACCGCGGTCAAACTCTGGAAGCCATTGACAAAGTGCCCTGTTAAATTTTGGGACTATATCAGCATGTTGAGATAACAGATTATTGGAGAAAGAAATCAATGGGATAATTTCCCATTGGAACAGATGCCATTTATCCTGCAACGCATTACAACGACTTTTTAGATAATTAGCAAGGATGTCTTTAAGAGATTCATGATTGGTATCATTGCAAAGTAAATATTCCCCCACCAACCGATGCATCCTTAAAATTCTTGGTGTCCGCCCATCTTCATTAAAATCTACAATTTGTAACAACCGCAAACTCAATAGATGGTTGCTCATAGAAATCCAGGGATTATCAATACCAGCTATTTCCTCTTCGCCAAGTTGCGGGTATTCCTTTACAACCAATTCCTTTAACCAGGGTAATGGAATGGAATCGGGAGGCAGAAGGGAAGCATAGGCCAGGATAAGCGTTTCTTCAGGTGATAACGAATCAAGGGTTGGTGTAAGGGTCGCCGAAATCAGCTTGGTATGAGAGAGTTGCTTATTGGTATGTTCTCCAGCATAATCAACACCCTTGCTTTTTAAAACATCCAGAAAATCGGCACAACTTACCCTTCCTTTCTTCTCAAACAGATACAGGGCGACTACTTCCACAGCCAGTGTAAAGCCGCCAAGCAGTTTTACAATTTCACCGGCTTTCTCTTTTTCTTCAATGTTTTTAAACCTCCCGCCCGGTTGGTAGCTTTCAATCAGGCTAACACCATCATCAAAAGGCAGTTCATCAATGGTCAGTAACTTCTGGGTGGTTTCATCATCTCCAAGTTCTTCCGGTCCCATGCGGGTTGTTACCAAAATCTTCAGCCATTCTTTACCTGAAATGATATCGGAACAGGGAGGTTGTATCAACTCCGGGTGGTCAACATTATCAAGGATTAATAATACGGCTGGTTTAATATACTCTTTTGCTGTTGCAGCGACATTCGATTTTTTATTTGCTTTTTCTGCATTTTCAACCGCCCTGTTAAAGAGTTCGTTCAGAATCCGTTTTGCACCACGGGTATCATCCTTTTTCTCATCTTCGGTAAATGTTATATTCAAATCGGTATCTAATTTTTTGATTACCGAGGCGAGATTAGTTTCGTTGGCGCAACCCAGATACCACCTGCCGCCGGGATAAAAGTTCGCATACGCATAAGCATACTGAAAAGCGATGGCAGTTTTCCCAAGTCCGCCTACCCCATGCACGGCAGTAATTACACCTAATTGTCCCAGAGCAGTAGCTTTGTGGAGCTTTTCCATTTCTCGTTCCCTGCCTACAAACCTGGGGTTGGGCGCCGGCAAATTGCCCGGCACTTCACTGATAACACGCATACGGGTTATCCTTTTGCGAAGGGATTCTTTCAACTCCTCCAACCGTTTTTTAACATCCTGGCGTTTCAGGGAATCGGCGCCTTCATCATACCAGGGTCGCAAGTCAATACGTTGCCTGCGGCTCACTTTTTCAAGCCATTGGGCAGCATGAGCACGGAAACCTTCATCGTCAATGCCCGGTATTTCCATAAAATATACCTGGGCAACACCGTCGCCTGCCACGCCGCGTGAATATTCGTATTTGAGGTATTCCACAATCTCCCATTCGCAGTATGGGCTTTCCAGGTAGTTGGGCGACAGGATTACCAGCAGCAGATGCGAATCTTTCAATCCCTGCAGGAGCCGGTGCTGCCAGTCATCCATTCCTTTGATTTCTTCCTGGTCGAAGAAACAGTTTAATTCTTCTCCTTTTGTGAACTCTAAATAATCGGCTTCTATTTGATGTTTAAGTTCGGTAACCCGGTTGGTTAGGTTGTCTTTGCGGGAGTAGCTGATGAAGAGGTCGTAGGGCATGAGATTTGTAAATTTGGGTGATATTATATTTATATGTTATCGTTCATTGATGTATGTTGTTTGTGCGTTATACTATTACTTTGAAAAACTTTGTTTTTTTAGCAAATTTAATAACAAAAATCAGCGTAAATCATTCTGATCAGCGTCATCAGCGTTCCATTTGTTTGCTGCTTTAGCGGCATTATGATTTACTATTACCATCGGTGCAGACCTCCATACTTGCTAAATCTGACTGAATAAAATGGTGTTTACCTGAAAAATCAATACAAGAACCCCAGAAGCCACAATGGAATCCGGTTATGGTGCCCGATTTCAATATCATCCTGGAATACAAATGAATTATCAATATCCCTGACTTGCCTGTTATCTTTGTTTTTGCCGCCTATTTCAATAACGAACTTATTATCCACCAGGAAGTCGGCCTGTTCGTGCATAAACACCTCGTGATTTGCAGTTAGCTGGTTCAATGCAAATGTCTCTCTCAGGTTCCCGGTATTTACCATTTCATGATTTAGGGCAAAAAACAAGTTAGGGTTGTCCAGAAAAATTTTATCTGGTTTTTGCAAGCGGCTTATGTAACGTTCAGGCTGGTTGACAAGTTTAATCATCCTGGCTTTTTCAAGATACTGGAAATAAAGTAAAACAGTTTGCCGGTGTAACCCGGTTTTTTCACTGATTTTAGAAATAT
>CAZEDO010000196.1:0-3714 GCA_964511085.1 uncultured Lentimicrobiaceae bacterium | reverse complement strand
ATTGATTTGAACTTCAGTAATATATTATTACGCTTACCACTTGTTTGCCTGCTCATGCTGGCAGCTTCTGTTTCTATTGCCCAAAACCTTAATAAAAGAATTTCTATTGAAATCCATGATCAGCCGCTCGGCGAGGTTATCAGGCTGATAAGCGAAAAGGGGGACATCCTGTTTTCGTTCAATCCGCAATCCATTCCCATCGATAAAAAAATTACAGTTGTTGCCAGTAATACGGCATTATCAATACTATTTAAAAAGGTTTTTACAGCTAATGGTATTGACTATTCTGTTTCTGAGAAGCAGGTAATTTTAAAACTCATTAAAAAAGAAATTTCCGTTAAACCGGACATACAGACATTGCGCAAACAAACAATCAGCGGTTATATAAAGGATAAATCAACCGGCGAAGCAATTATTGGTGCCAATGTATATGATTTTGCGTCTTTGCAGGGCACTACCACTAATTCCTATGGATTCTACTCTTTATCACTTACAGAGGGAGAATACCGTATTACGAATTCATATATAGGCTATGCTCCTTTCTCTCAACTGGTGAAACTTGATAAGAACATTGAAGTGACTGTAGAACTTGAAGTATCGTCTATAAATATAAAACCAGTTGAAATTGTGGCTGATCCGAATGAATCAGTTATGAATTTCAATCAATCGGGGGAGATCCGGTTTTCGCCGGCAGCGCTCAAACTAATACCAGGATTTGCCGGTAATGTAGATGTTCTGAAAACGCTGCAAAGCGTACCTGGAATTGTCACATTCGGTGATGGATCGTCATTTTACTTTGTCCGCGGAGGAAACAGTGATCAGAACCTGTTGCTCATTGATGAAGCACCCATCTATAACCCTTCGCACCTTTTTGGCTTCTTTTCAGCACTGGCTCCTGATGCCATCAAGGATGTTATAGTGTATAAAGGCGATTTTCCTGCCAATTACGGAGGAAGGCTTTCGTCGGTGGTGGATGTTAAAGGCAGGGAAGGAAATCTAAAACGACTTGGTTTTGCCGGCAACATTGGTCCTTTTACTTCCGATTTAACCTTTGAAGGCCCTATTATCAAGGAAAAGAGTTCCTTCCTTATTTCAGGCCGCAAATCGAACCTTAACTGGCTGCATCTTTTGAATGGCGACCAGCGAACCTATACCTTCAATTTCTACGACATAAATGCCAAATTTAATATCAGGCTTAACAACAGGGACAGACTATTTCTGACCACTTTCGCAGGAAAAGATTTGTTTGAACGCTATAATAAATTGAATGCTAATACTTTTGGAATAAGCTGGAAAAACATAGCAGGTACGCTGCGCTGGAACCATGTTTTTAATAACCGGCTATTCTCCAATACTACCGCCTGCTTCAGCCGGTACGATTATTTCCTTGATATTTCAAAAGAACTAAGGAATTACTGGACTTCTTCCATTGCAAATGTTACGCTCAAAACTGATTTTTCCTGGTATCTGAATCCCAGAAACACCCTGAAAACAGGATTTGAAATCAACGGGCATCATAGCAACCCCGGAAATATTCATTACACAGATTCTGAAATACAAGTAATCCGCCCGTACATTTCCGAATATCAATCCAATGAAATTGGAATTTATGCAAGCAATGAACAACAAATCGGGAAGAAGTTTTTTACACGGTATGGATTAAGGCTGTCCAAATGGAACGACCTCGGGCCTGCTTCAGTTTACTATTTTGATGCCAATCACAATGTTATTGATACTATGCAGGTAGCAAAAAACACTATCTGCAAAAGCTTTTTGAATATTGAACCACGCATAAACCTGAAATATACCTTGAGCAGTAATTCGGCACTAAATGCAAACTACAACCACAATGTTCAGCATCTGCAGGTGCTCTCCAACTCCACCAGTCCGTTTACGTCGCTGGAAGTATGGGTTCCGAGTGGCCCGAATATATTGCCACAGCAGTCTGACCAGTTCTCGCTTGGATACTTTAGCAAAGCATTTAAAAATAAATTCGATTTTTCGGTAGAGGTTTACTACAAAAGACTCTATAATCAAATTGATTATGCTGATCATGCCAATATGCTTTTAAACCCACTGCTGGAAGGGGAGTTGCGCTTTGGAGATGGCTGGTCGCAAGGCATAGAAACACTGCTGCGCAAAAGCCAGGGGAAATTAACCGGATGGATCAGCTATGCCTATTCGAGGTCCATGAAAAAAATAGCCGATGTGAATGACGGTAAAATCTTTGCTGCTGCTTACGACCGGCCGCATAACATATGCATAACCCTGGCCTATGCTGCAGGCAGGCGATGGAACCTTTCGTCGCATTGGATGTATCTTACAGGTGCTCCGTTTACTTCACCAATAGGATTCTATTCTGTTAACGGATATTCCGTTCCCGTATATGGAGAAAAAAACAACGACAGGTTTCCCGATTATCACCGTCTGGATTTATCTTTTTCTTATTCGCTTAACAAGCCAGGGAAAAGATTTCAGCATAACCTTATGCTCACCGTTTACAATGCCTATGGGAGACATAACCCTTTCTCGGTTAACTTTAATAAGATTATGGATGACAATGGTAACATTGTTGTTCCGGTTAATATGGAAGGTGCTGTCGAAAAGATTTCAACATCCATTTCAGTTTCAGGTGCTATTCCTTCCTTAAACTATACTTTCAGATTTTGATGAAAAAACTATTGATATTCCTGCTGATATTCCTGGTGCTTACTTCCTGTGAGGAGCAAACGGCATGGGATTTACAGAATGTAAATAATAATTTTATAGTGGTGGATGGAATAATTACCAACGAACTGAAGGTGCAAACCATTTCTATATCGATGCCGGTTAATGGATTCAATGAAGAGCCAAAACCTGTTAGCGGGGCAACGGTATTGGTTTCATCAAACCAAAGCGTTTATAGTTTTCATGAAAATACTTCTCGCCCCGGAACTTATTTGTCTGATCAACCAATTACAGGCATTAAGAATAAATCCTATTCATTACTGATCACAACTGATAATCAGGTTTACTCAGCTAAAGCAGTACTGGCAGCTCCTTCGGAGTTTGCTTTTCTGCGCTATCAGAAAAACGCAAATGATAACAGATACCGTATTTCCTGGGTGGCTAACAGCTACAATCCGAATAGAGCAGCTATGTACCAGATTCTGCTCGACTGGTCAGGAGCGCCGGGTTATGAAAATGCAAATCCTGATTCGTGCAAGGCAACGTTATATTACTATACTCTGCCAACCATTGATGTTGGCGAAGTATTTGCTCCAAATCCCGAGAAAATAACATTTCCTTCAGGAACGGTAATTACGGAACGTAGGTATTCCTTAACAGATGAACATGCAGCATTTATACGTGCTATTTTGATGGAAACTACATGGCAGGGAGGATTCTTCAACACAGCCTCAGCGAATATCCCGACAAACCTGAGCCAAGGAGCCAAAGGCTTTTTCGGGGCTTGTGGAGTGGTGGAGAAGAAGGAAACAGCAAAATAATTAATTTCGGGAAACATTCATTTTAGACATTTTATAAAATAATTTAATAATAATTCAGTTTCTTATCAGGGTAAGAAGCAAGTTGTGTGTATAATAACTGAAAACTGAAAATCACTCAAACAAAATAAATCTAAACAACAAAAGCTATGAAAACGAAAAATCTGATCCGGCTGGCAGTAATTCTTGTCTCGGCAACAGCATTAACTTTAACTTCCTGCAAAAAGGA
>CAZEDO010000195.1:0-3764 GCA_964511085.1 uncultured Lentimicrobiaceae bacterium | reverse complement strand
GATCTCGAACGCCGGTATAAGATGAGAATAATAGTTAACTACTTTTCGGATGGCCTTAATCTTAATGTTTTTATACAGTACTCTGAAATGTCAATAAAATTTATATTTTTGTATTTAAAGAACGTACCCGCTATGCCATCATCCATCCCCAGTACTAAATCGCTCATCGATGCTATAATCGAGAAAGGCAGCATGAAACAAGAGGTTTACCGAACAACTTTTGATGTTTGTAACACTTTCAAACAGGTAAGTAAGGAATTTGTTACATCAAACAAAGGGGCCATGAAAAGGGCGCCTAATCCCTTGCTGTTTGAGTTCAGCGATCGTGGCACATTCGAATTTCAGCTTAAATTCGGATCAGACATTCTTATTTTTTACAGGCATTCGAACGTATTTGAGATTCCACGTGATCATTCCGTCATGAAGAGCAGTTATATCCGTGAAGATAAAAGCCGTTCCTATTGCGGAATCATTCACATATTCAATTTCCTTGCCGATTCTTTCAAATATAACAGAACCAACGACATTGGTTACTGCATCGGACGTATCTTTGTGAACCGTGAAACTCACTATTTTACGGAAGGTAAACGGGAGATTGGTTTGCTATACAACAACTTTCCCGGCAATGTGCTCGACAAGAAAGCCATACAAACCATCCTTTATTCCTCAATTTTATATACCCTGAATTTCGACCTCCTCACACCTCCTTACGAAAGCATCAAAGAGGCTTCCGTCGCTGAAATTCAAACAACCCTGGATTCCATGTCAATCAGGACTGGTAAGCGTTTAGGTTTCAGGTTTCAGGCCGATAGTGAATGATAGGTTAAAAAATCACTTCAAGCAATAGTTCCCTGATCGAGGCATAGGTGTGTGAAAGGATGCAATGAATGGCATTGGGAGAGGTCCACTTTACCAGAAATATTCCTTCGCTGGTCTGAGGTTTTAATGGTTGTGAACTATCGGCAGCCATTTCAAACCAGGCTGTTTGTTTGAGAATGCGCTTCTCTTTTGAAGTGTAAATATGCCAGGTAGAAGGTAGATTTCTGGTAATATTTACCGAATTAAGTCCCGTCTCCTCTCTGACTTCACGAATGGCAGCAGTTCGTGCAGATGCCTGATCATCGATTGTTGAACCATGATCCGGGAGATCTTTTTTGTCAATTTTCCCCTTAGGCAAGTCCCAAAAACCGAGGCGATGGATGAAAAGGAACTCCCCTTTTTCATTTTTAACCAGTCCGCCGGCAGCGGGAACATATTTAAAAAAGGATATGAATTCCTGAAACGCCGGTAAAAATTCAGGAAAAGACAATAAACGAACAGCAGCACCAACCTCATGTTTGCTTTGCACATCAGTCTGGTCAATTATGATTAATTTCTTATATTTTTCGTATCGCTCAAAATCCATCCAGGCTTCCTGAAGTTTCCCGGGTGATTGGTATTCTACAACCATATCTGACGGAAGAAGAATTGCCGGTGATTTAGCAAAGAACTCGACCAGCCGGTTGTTCAGAAATATTTTCATGTACTAAAAATTTGCGGAACAAAAATACGTTTTTCCCAGATGTAAATGACAGGCGGTGTAAGCAGGTTTTTACTATCTTTGTGACGGAATTTATCAAATATATCTATATGATCTATAACAAAGACATTGCACTAAAAACTGCGGAATTACTTTTGAAAATCAAAGCGGTCAAACTTAGTCCCAAAGATCCCTTTACATGGGCTTCCGGGATCAAATCGCCGATTTATTGCGACAACCGTATCACCCTCTCGTATCCTGAAATACGTACTTTTATCCGGCAGAATTTTGTCAGATCAATCAATGAAAGTAATTTTGAGCCTGAAGCCATAGCCGGTGTTGCCACCGGGGGCATTGCCCAGGGCGCCCTCATAGCACAGGAACTCGGATTACCATTTGCTTATATCCGTTCAGAAAAAAAAGAACACGGCCTGTCAAACCAGATTGAAGGCGAGGTGCGGCAAGGTCAGCGGATTGTGGTTGTTGAAGATCTAATTTCCACTGGCGGATCAAGTTTAAGCGCAGTTCAGGCCCTGCGCGAAGCCGGATGTAACGTTAAAGGAATGGTGGCCATCTTTACCTATAACCTGTTCAAAGCAGATAAAGCATTCAAAGACGCAGACTGTGCCCTGATTACCCTCACCGATTATGACCACATGCTAATAAAAGCCCTGGAGATTGGATACATCAATGATACTGATGTCAAAGTACTGCAGAATTTTAAAAAATCACTCTGTTAAATAAATATCCTGCCGGATTTCACAAATCATGACAGTCAGCTAAAGCGGACTGCAATAAAATTCCCGAAATGGGATTATCTATTGCAGTTGGCTTTAGCCAACTGTTTATGTTTATGTTGTGACTCATATCTTCCGGCTTTAGCCAAATTAATAGATTTGAGCTGTCATTTTTTCAAGGCGATTTTTCAGACAAAAAAAAAGGCTGCGATGATGCAGCCTTTTTTTAGCGTGTACCTTGATATTTACAATTTCACGATTTTTCCGTAACCATTTCCAACCTTCACAATGTAGGTTCCTTTTGGCAGGCTGCCTACGTTGAGTTTACCAATGAAAATTCCTTTAGGCTGATTACCGAAGGCTGTACTCATGATGATTCGTCCGCTAATATCATACACATTGGCAATAAGATCAGCGGCATGGTCATTTGTATAGGAGATGTTTAATACATCAATCACTGGATTTGGATTCAGTTTCAATGTTCCATAGGAAGTTGTTTGTCCGTGGCCTGGTTCAATGCCAACCGGGGAATAATATGTCGTATCCATCCATAAACCACGACCATAGGAAGCGAGGTAGATCACTCCATAATTAAGAATATGATAATCTTGCATAACTTGTTGACGAATATCCGTGACGGCAACATCGCCAATATTTTGCATATCTGCAGCCCATTGCGGAGCACCTGAATTAAGATTTGTTGTGGTGAACACTCCAAGATCGGTTCCAAGAATGGCATTGTTGCCATGTAGTTCAATCAGCCCACTATAAACAGGTGACTTGGGCAGGTTACTTTGAACCGAAATGAAAGTAGGCGTCGGCGCACTTCCATCTTGTGTAAAGTAAACATAATCCTGATTGCCATAGTTTCCAAGAGTGACCATAACCTGGCTGGTGTTGGCCGGATTGATCGAAATTGAGGTAACCATGCGATTCTTTAAAGCTGGATTGGCAAATATGGAATCGACAAGCACGCATTGTGAACTGGTAATATTGGCAGTTGCCGAATCATAAGCCTGAATAAGTCCAGAGATACGGATGATGCGTCCGTATTTTGTTCCGGCCCAGGCGGTATTCAAATCGGCAGATACGGCCAGAGCAGTGATAATATCAACTTTAGCCGTGTCTTTATAAACTATAAAATACTGAGGATCTTTATTGAATTTAAGCATGTCCTTGGTCATATAAATTCCCCTTACATTGGCTTTACTGCCATAATAAAAGAAACGGCTGGCAATGGGGTCGGCCACTCTGATACTGTCACCTTTCGGTATCTCAACCGGTGTTACATATGGGAAGCGAAATTTATTATTGGCGCTTTCAACGATAATGGTAGTTCCGGCAGGGATGGTATCAATACGTGCATAAAATGTAACGGTGTCGTGGGTTTGTGTGAAATTAAAACTTTCCCAAAGGCGCATGGGAACATAGGTGGAATTAACTGTATCCACGCCATTCATAAAGTCGTTGGCATAGGTAAGATCAGTAAAATCCTGACGCCGGATAGC
>CAZEDO010000194.1:0-3778 GCA_964511085.1 uncultured Lentimicrobiaceae bacterium | reverse complement strand
AGATAGAAAATGCGAATTATTCTTTGCCGTCAGCTTTAGCCCGGATGTTTAAATGTGTTTTATCATGGGCTAAAACCCCGGAGCAGCGGATGTATTTAATCCGCCACAAAACACTATCCTTTGCCGTCAGCTTTAGCTGACGGGTGAATGATTTTTTTTAATTTTACACCCATCATCTAACCATCATTCATGAAAAGAAGAAAAGAATACAAGCATCATTCCTCTGAAACGAAGAATCCGCCAGTCGCTGAAAAGGCATTCGGTCCTGACAGATGGAAAATTTTCGGTGCGCTTGCTGTTATTGTACTGATTTCAATAATTGTCTATTTACCTGTTTTTCATAACGGTTTTCTGGCATGGGATGATGATGCTTACATTAAAAATAATCCGCTGATCTATTCCATCAATCTGAAAGAGATTTTTTCACATAATGTTATGGGCAATTGGCATCCTGTCACAATGCTGGCTCTTGCCCTTGAATATCATCTTTTCGGATTGAATGCTTCAGGTTATCACGCTGTTAACCTTTTACTGCATCTGCTGAATGTTATTCTTGTATTCTATACGGTTTTTCTTCTGAGCAATAAAGCTGCGGTGGCTTTGGTTGCATCGCTTTTGTTTGGAATTCACCCTTTGCATGTTGAATCAGTTGCCTGGGCTGCCGAATTGAAAGATTTGCTTTATACCTTCTTTTTTCTTGCCGCTTATATTTGCTACCTGAAGTATCTTAAAGAATTAAGAATTAAGAATGAAGAATTAAGAATTGGAAATAACAAATATTATCTTCTTTCTTTACTGTTATTCGCAGTTTCACTTCTGTCAAAGGCAATGGCTGCTTCGCTGCCGTTGGTATTGATACTGACTGATTATTTTAAAGGAAGAAAAATTGATAGCAGAGACGCGATTAATCGCGTCTTTATCGAAAAAGTGCCATTTTTTCTGCTTGCAATCGCGCTGGGTGTGGTGGCAGTGCTTGCGCAAAAAACAGATGAATCAGCTCAGCTCACAACAATTTTTACTTTCCCGCAACGCCTCGTATTTGCCTCTTTTGGATTCATTACTTATTTGTATAAATTATTGTTGCCGCTTAATCTCAGCGCTTTTTATCCTTACCCTGTAAATAATGGTGTAGATATTCCAATCCAATACTATGCTTATTTGCTTTCTTTTTTAGGATTGGCAGCCTATCTGATTTATTCGCGCCGCTTCACTAAAAAAATAATTTTCGGTATTGGATTTTTTACCCTTACCATTTTATTTGTATTGCAGTTGCTGCCAGTTGGCAATGCAATCATGGCTGACCGTTACAGTTACATTCCATCTATTGGAATTTTTTATCTGGCAGGCGAGGGGTTTATCTGGTTATGGAGCAAAAATATTAAACTGCCTGCCCTGATTCTGCTAAGTGTATCGTCAATTTTATTTTCAGTAAAAACCTATGCAAGATGCGGGGTATGGAAAAATGATATGACGCTTTGGAATGATGTTATAGGTCAGGACAAAACGGTAGCTGAGGCATACTATAACCGCGGTATTCTATTTATGAATGAAAAAAGAAATGAAGAGGCGATTAAAGACTTTAATAAAGTTGTTGAACTGAAACCCGGCTATGCCAATTCATACAACGGGCGTGGTGTGATTTTTACGAATGAAAAAAGAAACGATGAAGCGATTAAAGAATTTAATAAGGCGATTGAACTGAATCGCGGCTATGCGGATGCCTACAATAACCGGGGCTTCCTTTTTATGAATGAAAACAGGAATGAGGAGGCGGTTAAAGATTATAATAAGGCTATTGAACTCAAACCGGGCTATGCTGATGCATTTTACAACCGGGGTTCTGTTTTTGTCGGCCAAAGAAGAATTGAGGAGGCGATTAAAGACTTCAATAAGGCTGTCGAGCTTAAACCCAACTATGCCGAAGCCTACAATATCAGGGGCTCTGTTTTTGTCGGTCAAAGAAGAAATGAGGAAGCGATAATAGACTTTAATAAGGCTATTGAACTAAAACCCGATTATGCCGGGGCTTACTATAACCGCGGTATTGTTTTTGTCAATGTAAAAAGAAATGAAGAGGCGTTTCGCGACTTTACCAGGGCTATCGAGCTGAAACCCGATTATGCAATTGCTTACAATAACAGGGGTGTTATTTTTGTCAATGAAAAAAGAAATGAAGATGCGATTCGCGACTTTACCAGGGCTATTGAACTAAATCCGGGCTATGTTGATGCTTACAATAACAGGGGTTTTGTTTTTGGCAGTCAAAAAAGAAATAGCGAGGCGATTAAGGACTTCGATAAGGCGATTGAACTGAAACCGGATTTTGCGGGTTCATACAATAACAAGGCGAACCTTCTATTTGAAGAAAAGAGATTTGGTGAAGCCGTCAGCAATTACACAAAGGTGATCGATTTGAACTCAGGTTATGCACAGGCATATTTCAAAAGAGGACTTGCGGAATTTTATTCAGGCAAAAAAGCTGCTGCCTGCACAGACCTGGAGCAGGCTGTCAGTTTGGGATACAAACCGGCAGAGGAGGCATTGTCTCAGCTATGTAAATGAGGTTATTTGTTAGGGGCTAAAGCCCCGGAGTATGTCGGGATTATTTTATCCGTCACATAAATGTGACGGCAAAGGATAAAAGGCAAAGGATCATTCCCATGAGCGAATTATAATAAATGTGACAGCAAAGGATAATGTATGAGATAGAAAATGCGAATTATCCTTTGCCGTCAGCTTTAGCACGGATGTGTAAATGAGTTTTATCATGGGCTAAAGCCCCGGAGCAGCGGATGTATTTAATCCGCCACAAAACACTATCCTTTGCCGTCAGCTTTAGCTGACGGATGAATGATGAAAATTTTATATGGGCTTCAGCCCTTTATTTGTTCAAATCCATATTTTTTTAAAAAGAGAACTACCTCTTGCTCCCAGGTCATTTTTTTATGATGCTCATCCTGATTTTTAATGTAATGCCTCACACGATCAACATGCGAATGACTGATTGACAGAGCAAAATAATCATCCTGCCACTCAAAATGATAGGGAAGGATTTTTTGTTTGTTGATCCAGAATGAACTTTCGCCCTTGAGGAGATGCATTAAATCAGCCACATTTTGTTCTTTCCCAAGATTGATCAGTGCATGAACATGGTTTTCCTGAGCATTGATGTAATCCAGTTGAATCTTTTTTGTGGCGGCATTCTCCCTAAAATGTTTTAACAAATCAGGCCGGAAAGAAAATGGGATAAGACAATCCCTGTTTTTGGTGCTCCATACGCAATGCAGCCAGATTTTAGTGTATGACATGATAATTAGATTTTAAGTTATATGGTCTAATATAGTGAAATAAAATTATATGAGAGGTGTTGATAATGTTTTTTTTTATTTTAGGGGCTAAAGCCCGGGAGTATGTCGGGATTATTTAATCCGTCACATAAATGTGACGGCAAAGGATAAAAGGCAAAGGATCATTCCCATGAGCGAATTATAATAAATGTGACAGCAAAGGATAATGTATGAGATAGAAAATGCGAATTATCCTTTGCCGTCAGCTTTAGCACGGATGTGTAAATGAGTTTTATCATGGGCTAAAGCCCCGGGGAGGATGGGATATTTTTATCCGTCACATAAATGTGACGGCAAAGGATAAAAGGCAAAGGATAAAAGGCAAAGGATCATTCCCATGAGTGAATTATAATAAATGTGACAGCAAAGGATAAAAGGCAAAGGATAAAAGGCAAAGGATAAAAGGCAAAGGATCATTCCCATGAGCGAAT
>CAZEDO010000193.1:0-3865 GCA_964511085.1 uncultured Lentimicrobiaceae bacterium | reverse complement strand
CCTCAGCTTTCAACCAACGAAGAAGGTGAAGTATTCATCAAATTTACTGTTCCTGAATCCCTTACCCGCTGGAAAATGATGGGACTTGCCTATACGCAGGATCTGGAAATTGGGCAAATCGAAAAAACTGTTGTCACACAGAAAGAACTTATGGTTGTCCCGAACCCGCCACGCTTTTTCCGTGAAGGTGACCATATGGATTTCCAGGTTAAAGTTTCGAATATTGCCGGCAAGGATCTGGAAGTAGGAACCGAAATCCAATTCTTTGATGCGCTTACTATGAAACCACTAAGAAATATTCTGAAGGTTCCTCAGCAAATAAACGTCTCCATCTCTAAGGGTCAGAGTAAAGTGGTATCATGGGAAATTGATGTTCCCGAAGGCTTACAGGCCATTACCTACCGCGTTACTGCACAGTCGGGCATTTTCAGCGATGGCGAAGAGATGGCCATCCCGGTACTCACTAACCGCATGCTGGTTACTGAATCCATGCCACTTCCCGTCAATGGCAAACAGACAAGAATATTTAAATTTGAAAAATTGCTGAATTCAGGATTAGCCGGCAGCACTCTGCGCAATCACAAATTAACGCTTGAATTCACTTCTAATCCGGCCTGGTATGCAGTGCAGGCTTTGCCCTACCTTATGGAATATCCATACCAATGCGCTGAACAGATTTTCAGCCGCTTTTATGCCAACAGTATTGCCACACAAATAGCTAATTCCAGCCCTAAAATAAAACGCGTATTCGATAGCTGGAAAAGCCTTTCACCTGATGCGCTTCGCTCCAACCTTGAAAAAAATCAGGAACTTAAATCTGTCCTTCTCGAAGAGACTCCATGGGTATTACAGAGCAATAACGAGTCGGAGCGCAAGCAACATATTGCATTGCTATTCGACCTCAACCGCATGGGTAACGAATTTTCAGTTGCCCTCAAACAACTCCAGGATATGCAAAGTTCCAACGGTGGATGGCCATGGTTTGCTGGAATGCCTGAAAGCCGATACATAACGCAACACATCGTAACAGGACTTGGACATCTCTCGCATCTGGGAATAACCAATATCCGCGACAACGCAAATGCACGGGAAATGACTCGAAAAGCTGTTCTATATCTCGACGATCGCATGAACGATGATTATGAGGAAATACTGAAATACGACAAAGAACCACTTAAAACCAACCATCTTGGATGTAACAATATTCAATACCTGTATGCCCGCAGCTATTTTCTTCGCGATATCCCTGTAGCCAAACAAAACACGAAAGCTTTTGATTTCTTTAGGGAACAAGCTGTTAAATTCTGGCCAAAGCAAAACAACTATTTAAAGGGAATGCTCGCGCTGGCACTGAACCGCATGGGTATTAAAACCGCCCCTTCACTCATCATGCGTTCGCTTTCAGAAACAGCACTGCACAATGAAGAATTGGGTATGTACTGGCGAAATTCCGAACGTGGGTTCTATTGGTATCAGTCGCCGGTGGAAACACAGGCTCTGCTCATTGAAGCTTTTGACGAAGTAGCTAATGATACAAAAGCTGTTGAAGAACTGAAAATCTGGCTTCTGAAACAAAAGCAAACCCAGGATTGGAAAACCACAAAGGCCACAACCGAAGCCATTTATGCCCTTCTGCTTCGTGGCACCGATTTGCTGGCAAGCGACAATCAGGTTGCTGTTACGGTAGGAAACACCCTGATTGACCCAAACAAATATGAAGGTGATAAGCCTGAAGCAGGAACAGGATATTTCAAAACTTCGTGGGATGCAGGGGAGATTAAACCTGAAATGGGCAAGATTACGATTGTAAAATCAGATGAAGGCATAGCATGGGGAGCTATGTACTGGCAGTATTTTGAACAGCTTGATAAAATCACTCCTTCGCAAACACCACTAAAATTAGAGAAAAAACTATTTGTTGAACGTAATTCCCCAACAGGGCCGGTAATCGAGCCTGTCACTGAATCCACACCGCTTAAGATTGGCGATAAAGTTAATGTCCGTATCGAACTGAGAGTGGACCGCGATATGGAATATATTCACCTGAAGGATATGCGAGCATCAGCCTTTGAACCGGTAAATGTGCTTTCCGAATATAAATACCAGGGCGGACTTGGCTATTACGAAGCTACAAAGGATGCTTCAACCAATTTCTTCATCAGCTATCTCCCTAAAGGAACTTACGTTTTCAGCTATTCTCTGGTTGCCAGCCAGACAGGTGATTTCTCAAACGGTGTAACAAGTATTCAGTGCATGTATGCACCGGAATTCAGCGCCCATTCGGAAGGCATAAGGGTATCAGTAAAATAATATGCCTTGCAGGAAATAAGGAGTAATAAGGAATTAGTTTGAAACAGGATATGAGAAAACAATAATATATTGGATATGCATCAGATATAATAAATTCTCAAAAACATGGCTGAGCACAACGATATTGGAAAAGCCGGCGAAGTCCTGGCGCAAAAACACCTTAAGGAAAAAGGTTATACCATTCTCGAAACTAACTGGAGGCATGGAAAAGATGAAATTGACATCATTGCCACTGATGGCAAATTCCTTATTATTGCTGAAGTAAAGACACGGCAGAGCAATCGCCTTGGAGAACCTGAAATATCAGTAACCCGGGACAAACAGCGATTCCTTGTGCGAGCAGCCGATGCTTATATCCAGCGCCATAACATCGACATGGAAACCCGTTTTGATATTGTCAGCGTCCTGCTTAAAAACGTAAAAGCCACCATCAATCATATTGTTGATGCGTTTTATCCGACACTTTAATAATGAAGATTGAAAACATTAAATAACTGGCTGATTATAACCGGCAAAGCATATTAACGATTATGTATTTATCGTTCAAGTCAAATTCCCAGACTGGAAGTTATAAATTTGAAGTGTGAATTATTGACTTTTTACTTTGTCTTTCAAAGTTGCAAATGAAACAAATACGAGGGAAAAACAAAAATACAACAGCTTAAAATTTCAACAGGCTCAGATAACAACAAGCTACAAAAGTGGATCTTAAAGAATACCCTGCAAATATCCTGCTTGCTTTTGGCGAAAGCGTGACGGGTAATGAGGAAGTGATGGCATGGCTCCTTAAAAATGGCTATCCCGAAATAGCGGCTCTGGCAAATGCCATTCGTGGTAGCGAAGAAGCTTTTGCCTGGTTGATAAAAAACGGCTTCCCGGAGTTGGCTGCCCTGGACAGTGCCATTGACAATGACCCCAAAGCTTATATTTGGCTAAGGCAAAACCATTTCCCCCTATTAGCTGCTTTTGCAGATACCTGTAATTATAAAAAGGATGCTATCGAATGGTTCGCCTCACATGATTTGCACATTTTCATTTTGCTTGCACAAAAAATCAATTCCTTCAGGGATAATCAAACATTCGATTACCACAAGGTGCATTTCTAAAACAGGTTGAGCTATCTGTAAAACCAGAAAAGGATTTGCCTTAAAGTCTATCCATTTTATTTAAATTGAATAATTCTTCGTTAACCTATCTCACCCCTGATCTGGTCGGTGAGTTCCTTATACCATTTCTTCCCATATTTCCGGATAAGCGGCTCTTTCAGGAATTTATACAACGGGACTTCCAACCTCCGTCCGTTAATCAGTGCATAACGGCAAACATGCCATTCATGGTAATTCACAAGTTCGTCACCGCGCGTTTTGGTGAGACGAACCGGGTATAAATGACATGAAATTGGTTTCTGAAATTTAATCTTTCCTTCATTGTATGCTTTTTCTATGGCACACCTTGCTGTATCCCCTTCGAAGATAGCAAATGCGCACTCCCGCTCATTCACAGGGGCGTCACATAATTACCTGACTCATCATAATCAAACACGCCCAGGAATTCC
>CAZEDO010000192.1:0-3907 GCA_964511085.1 uncultured Lentimicrobiaceae bacterium | reverse complement strand
AAAGCACTGGCTCTTAACCTGAAACCTATTGTTGTTATCAATAAAGTTGATAAACCAAACTGCCGCCCCGATGAAGTCCACGAAGCTGTGTTTGATCTTATGTTTAGCCTGGATGCCAACGAGGATCAGCTCAACTTCCCTACTGTTTATGGCTCTTCAAAAGAAGGATGGATGTCGGACGATTGGAATAAACCAGCCACAGATGTCAGCCACCTTCTCGACATGATCATTAAACACATACCAGCAGCCAAATTTACAGAAGGCACACCACAGATGCAGATCACTTCACTGGATTATTCGTCCTATGTTGGCCGGATTGCTGTAGGAAGGCTTGAACGTGGTATCCTGCGCGGTGGAATGACTGTTGCTCTTGTGAAACAGGACGGCAAAGTATTCAGATCAAAGATAAAGGAATTATACACCTTTGAAGGGCTCGCCAAAGAGAAAGCAAAAACAGATATCTATGCCGGTGAGATTGTGGCATTGCTTGGAATTGAAGATTTTGATATTGGTGATACCATTGCTGATATCGAAAATCCCGAAGCTCTAAAACCAATGAGCATTGATGAGCCTACGATGAGTATGCTTTTTACTATAAATAATTCTCCATTCTATGGGCGTGAAGGCAAATTTGTTACTTCCCGCCACCTGCGCGAAAGGTTATATCACGAAACAGAAAAGAACCTTGCAATGCGTGTTGAAAGTTCTGAATCTACCGATTCGTATATCGTTTTCGGAAGGGGAATCCTTCATCTTTCTATCCTCATAGAGACGATGCGCCGCGAGGGTTACGAAATGCAGGTAGGGCAGCCTAAAGTTATCATCAAAAATATAAATGGCGTGGATCATGAGCCTATAGAAATGCTTACAGTTCATGTACCAGAGGCTTTTTCGGGAAAGGTAATTGAGCTGGTAACACAGCGAAGAGGCGAAATACTCAACATCGAAACCCATGGCGACCGCATTCACCTTGAATTTAACATACCTTCGCGCGGAATAATCGGTTTGCGCAACAGTATCCTAAACGTTTCGGAGGGCGAAGCTATTATGGCGCACCGTTTTAAAGCTTACGAACCCTGGAAAGGGGAGATTGCAGGCCGCTGGAAAGGTTCGCTGATATCGCTCGAAACAGGTGTGGCAATTGCTTTTGCCATTGACAAGTTACAGGACAGGGGCTCGTTCTTTATTTTCCCAAGTGAAGAAGTTTATGCAGGGCAGATTATTGGCGAAAACGTTCGCCCCGACGATCTGATTATTAACGTTTGTAAAACCAAGAAGCTTACCAACATGCGTGCCTCCGGGAGCGATGATAAAACAATGATTATTCCGCCAACGAAATTCTCGCTGGAAGAATCGATGGAATACATTGCCAGCGACGAATATCTCGAAATTACCCCGCGTTCGCTTCGCATACGTAAGATTTTCCTGGATGAGACTGAACGCAAACGTCAGTCACGGAATGCTTAACTGAACATTGATGATAAGGATGATTGCAACGCTGATCAGATTATAATAACCGGAGTAAATCTGCGTTTAATCAGTGTTAACTGCATTCTATTCTGACAAGTCTGTTTTTATGAAGAAACTAATTGTAATTGTATTTGTGTTAATTGCATTTTCATCCTGCGACGTGCTGCAACAAGCCCAGCAGATGGCCACACTGGCAAAGTGCGATTTTCGGCTTAAAACTGTTGATAATACAAGCCTGGCAGGGGTAAATATCCAACGGATCCAGCATCTGAGCGACGTAAACCTGATGGATGCCGCACGTATATCAACTGCTTACGCAGGAAAGAGTTTTCCCCTTACATTCACGCTTAATGTTGAAGCCCGGAATCCGAATTCCGGAACAGCTTCCATGCAGCGGCTCGACTGGATATTATACATAGATAATATAGAAATGGCTAACGGAACCAATACACAACCGATTTCAATTCCGGGAAACCAAGGAACAGCAATTATTCCGCTGCAAATTTCGACTGATCTCAAAAAGTCACTCGCCGGAAAAAGCGGCGATGCCATACTCAACTTTGGATTTAACCTTGCCGGTGCAGGTAACACGCCATCGCGGATAACATTGAAGGCAAAGCCAACGATCTCGATCAGCGGTATTCAGGTTAGTTACCCCGGTTATATTTCCGTATCAAAGGAATTTTCGTCGAATTAAATATCTTTGCGCATAACTTTTTTGGATGCGCGGCATATTTGGTTTATCCCTTTTCGAAATTAATCGATGGACAGCAGGCTTGCTGGGTTTCATACCATCGTTTTTCTTTACGCTCTTTATGCTTGGCGAAGGCTTGCCCTACCTGGTGGATGGTAAAACCGGTGTAATCCCCATCATGGCAATGATATTCTTCTCTGTGGCAGGTTGGTTAGTAGCATGGTTCCAGTTCCGCCTTGGCGGTATTATGATGATGCTTGGCGGTCTGGTGATGGGCGTTTACCTGCTCGTATATGGTGGCGAAGGCATTGGATGGATTGTTGCTTCTTTCTCTCTCCCTTTTATTATTCCGGGGTATTTGTTTTTTAGCCTGAAAAAGTTTCGGAAATAATAGTTGGCGATTGAATAAATTTCTCTTTGCTACCGCCTGAATTAAAAATAAATATTGACATTGTAAACGATCATTACCAGAGCGCCATAATCCGGGAAGTATTGTATGGTGATGCCGGGCTTGTAAGCGAGTTACCACCAATATGAACAAAATCGCGTTTACTTGTATATATAATAACCTATACATACCGGTTTTCTAATGTAAAGAAAAAATGATATTCTATACATAATACATTATCTTTGTATAGATAATTCTAAATTCTATACAGTATGAGCATTCGAAAAAAATGGGAACTAAATGAATTGCCGATAACGATTGATTTAGAAACGAAACGAATTTTAAAAAGTTTACCATCAGCTCATGCCGCTTTGGCTGAATTGAAAGGAATAGCTTCAACAATCCCAAATCAAAACATTTTGATTAATACGCTTGGATTGCAGGAAGCAAAAGACAGTTCAGCGATTGAGAATATTATAACAACTCATGATGATTTGTATAAATCTGAGTTAAACCTGGATTCCTTTAAGTCAAAAGATGCAAAAGAGGTACAAAATTATGTTTCTGCTTTAAAAAAGGGATTTGAATTGACTTCGCAAAGTGGATTATTAACTAACAAGATCATCTTGCAAATTCAAGAAGTGTTGGAGGATAATAATGCCGGGTTTCGTAAATTGCCTGGAACTGCTTTAAAGAACGCGTTAACAGGTGAAACAATTTATACTCCGCCTCAGGATTTTATTGATATTACCCGCTTAATGTCGAACCTTGAGAAATTCATCAATGATTCTACAATTTGTGATTACGATTCATTGATAAAGATGGCAATTATACATTTTCAATTCGAAAGTATTCATCCATTTTATGATGGTAATGGCAGAACTGGCAGGATTATTAATATTCTCTATTTGATACTTGAGAAACTTCAAAATTTACCAATTTTGTATTTAAGCAGTTATATAATAAAACATAAATCTGATTATTACAGATTGCTGCAAGACGTGCGGGAAAAGAATTCATGGGAAGAATGGATCTTATTTATAATAAACGGAATTGAAATTACATCAAGAGAAACAATAGATTTGATACTTAAAATCCGGGAATTGATGATGTCTTACAAATATAGATTGCGAGACAATTATAAGTTTTATAGTCAGGATTTATTAAGTAATTTGTTCAAACACCCATACACAAAAATTGAATTTGTTGTAAATGACCTGAATGTTTCAAGATTAACTGCTGCAAATTATTTAAATAAATTAGCTGAGGATGGTTTGTTAAAGAAAGCTAAACTTGGAACAGGGAATTATTATATAAATGAACCATTATTTGAATTGTTATCAAATCGATAAACA
>CAZEDO010000191.1:0-3928 GCA_964511085.1 uncultured Lentimicrobiaceae bacterium | reverse complement strand
CTCTGTTTGTTATTGTTTAAATGGATTTTTAAAATGGAGTGCAAAATTAGTTAAATTTATTTAGTTTACAAATACTTCCATAGAATGATTCAGGAATTTTCCCAAATGGGGGAATTTCGGATAAAATTAGAAACGGGTAATTGGAAGTTAAGATTATTTCCTAAATTTGAAGGATTTAAGCAGCGATGGACATATCCCCTGACTACCTGCTTGTACTATCACCTCTCGACCGACATTTTTTCTAAATGTGAATTTAATTTGAATGCTTTTATCAAATAAACTTTAGCATTCATCTATTCACTTATCCATTAAAATACCCTAACCTACCATTATGGTTTGTTTAATAAATTTTGATAAATATCAGCAAGGGATACCGAAACCCTGAAAAGTAGGAACTAATTAATTAAGACACCAGATGAAAAAAATGACACCCATCTTCCTATGTATGCTGCTTCTTGGCATAATAATTCCGCAGGCAGGAAATGCACAGGCGCCAGAGTGGACCAGGTTGCTCCAGATGAATACTTATGGCCCATCCTCCTTGAATGTTGTAACGTCAGATGCTTCCAATGCTTTTATGGCAGGGAAAATCAGCGGGCCCCTGACTTTAGATGGCATCAATTATACAAATGTTGGTTTAGGTGATTTGCTCATTTTAAAAGTAAGCCAGGCCGGCGTCACGGAATGGGCAAAACAGGTGAATTCGCAGGCTGGCGGAACAATAACACCGGATGCAATAAAAGTTGATGCAGAAGGAAATGTATATGTTTCAGCAAGTTTTTCGGGGACGGTAACAATTGGCAATACAATAACTTCAGGCGCATTGTATAACGCTTTTTACGCTAAATTCGACAATGCAGGAAACGGCATTTGGGTAACGCCCTATTTAAGTACCGGCTCAGGCATCAGTAAACTGGCCCTGGATGGAAGCGGTAATAGTTATTTACAAAGCAAAACAACCAAAATAATTAAATTTGAGAGCACAGGTGCTTTGCTCTGGGAACAGGTTTACCAGGACAGGACCCTGCAGGCAGTGGCAGTTTATGGCACAAATCTTTACCTGGGCGGCACGCTCCAGACAACCACAACTTTTGGCACAATTACGCTGAACGCTTTTAGCTGCTACAATACAGGGTATATGGTAAAAGCCGGTCTGGACGGGGTTTACACGAATTCAATGATCGTTGGCGGATCTACGTTCAACGACGGTTCTTCTGTGAGCGAAATAGTACCAGATAACAGCGGGAACCTGGTTATTACCGGTTCCTATCAGCAGAACCTGTTATTGGGTAGCATTTCAATTACACATCCCATTGCAAATTCTAAATATTATACCTATATTGCAAAATGCAATACTGATTTTGTTTTTACATGGGCGCAATCAAGTACGGTATTTACCGCGGGAACAGCATATAATGCCAGGAAAATGTGGGCCTACAGGTTATTTCTCGATAATTCAAATAATATTTATGAATATGGCATTATAGATAATTCATTCAGCTTTGGTACTGTGGCGCTTACGCTTGCAACAGGGAACCAGTTTCTGATAAAGTTTGATGCTGATGGAAATGCTCTGAATGGATATGCTTTATCAAATACATCCTATTTCAAGACATTTGTTAGTTCGTCCGGTAAAATAATTACAGGTGGTCCGACTGATAATTTGGCATCAGGCTCATTAGGTAATTTTTATTTTGCACAGGCTGATAATAACATGGTACAGGATTGGCAAAAAGAATCATCAAACACTCAGACAGGTTATGCAACGATAAATTGTATTCAACATGACGCAGCCGGCAATACTTATCTTCAGGCACTGGTTTATGGTTATTGCAATTATTACGGAACGGTCATTAATTCCAACAGTTACGTTACGGTGATTTCGAAACACGACATTAATGGAAACATGCTCTGGATGCACCAGGTAGCTGATATAAGCCCATTTCTATTCGGGCCGCAATTCACACTTGATAAAGATGATAATGTTTTAATGGTAGGATTGTTTCAGACAAGCCTTGACATTGGCAATATAACATTAACAACTACAAACGCGGGTAATGAAGGTTATGTTGCAAAATTCAGCATGGACGGGGTATTTCAGTGGGCAGCGAAAATGGATTTAAGTGCGGATGTTTCCGATGTTATTTCTGTTGCATCTGACAAAGACGGAAATGTGGTGGTCTCAGGTGTAGTAAACCCGGCAAACTACCTGGTCAAATTCAATGCTTCTGGCAGCCGGCTGTGGGGCAAGATTTTCCCAATGGAATCCTTCTACATCTGCATGATTTCGACCGACGAAAACAACAATATTTATCTTTCGAGCGAAATTCATTTATCCGATGCAACGGGTTCTACAACTATCGGTAATATTACACTCACACAAACGCATGACGATGGTTCCACTGCTCTCATTAAATTTGATCCCGATGGCAATGCAATATGGGCAAAAACATATGGAGGCCTCACCGGTGCAAGCTATTCCGATGGCTGGCCATGCGACATCAAGACCGATGCAGCAGGTAATACATACATCTGGGGCTGGTGTATAAATAATGGTGTTTATGGCTCCTTCACCCTCACAAACCCTTTTCCTGCCAACCAAAACTTTTCTTACGTACTGGTGAAAATAAATTCTTCCGGTGATGTGGTATGGGCAAAAGGAGTGTATGAAAAAAGTTTCTCTTCTAATTATGGAGATTTACTGGGTCTGGATAAAAACGGGAACGTTTACATCGGCGGGCACTTCAGCACGAGAATAAGTATTGAGGGCATGGAATACCTTCCTGAGGGTACAAACGATTTCTTTGCTGCTAAGTATTCCGGTAATGGCGATTTTCAATGGATAAAGACCATACCTTCGGATGCTACAATCATAAATACACTCAGTGTTTATGATGAAAATATTCTGAGTTTTGGAGGTGATGCAGGGAAAAATTCAACACTTGGCAGTCTTGATATTATCCGGAACAGCGGTTCAAATTGTATAGTTGCGACACTGGCTTCAGTGAATCCTGAACCTGCCAGTTTGACAATAGGAGCAACTGATGGCAGTACAATTTTGTATGGCATTTTTAATACTTCCGGATGGACAGCAACCAGCGACCAGGATTGGTTAACGGTCAGCAGCAGTTCCGGTACCGGATGCGCAACACTAACGTTCACAGCATCGGCTAACACAACCACTTCGCCGCGAACAGCAACTATTACTATAACTTATTCCGGAACCAGGAATGCGGTCCAGACCATTACAATTGTGCAGGATGCCGGTGCGAATGCTATTAAAGAAATAACAGGTTTGGAATCCGTTTTTTATCCGAATCCGGCCAATGCAGTTTTGTTTTTTAATGCAGCTATAAAGGATGCAACGATCTCTGTTTATGATTTAAACGGAAGGATGGTTATGACTGAGCATATCCAGGATAATAAGGTGAATATCAGTAATATCCGGAACGGACTCTACACAATAAAGGTAGTTGACAATACTGGAGTTATTGTCGGCAAAATTGTAAAACAATAAGTTGATTTCTTAATCAAGGCAGATTTCTGCAGCACAAAACGGCCCAGGCATTGCCCGTGCCGTTTTATTTTACGGCTATCCCTGTTCCTTGCGCCCCAGGAAATGTCCCACGGCATGGCTGATAGTTCTTCAAAATTTATAAATGACCCGATGAAATTTATGGTTCCTTCAAATCTATCTTATTGGCAGACATTTACTTCAACATCTGCTATGAGTAACTTTGGAAGACTCATTTACTAAAAAAAAGGCTTATGAGAATTTGATCCTGAAGAATATCCATTCTCATTTCTCAGGTTGAACTTTATTCAAAGTTTGATTACGCCATAATATAATCTTGCTGAGTTCAATATCTGCACATATTCTTGCACATAAACTCAGCAGCTCTTCCGTCACCAAAAATCGGAGGAAAGT
>CAZEDO010000190.1:2234-3949 GCA_964511085.1 uncultured Lentimicrobiaceae bacterium | reverse complement strand
ATTTATAGCCAGCCAACCTTCTTTATCCGTGATAATGGTGCAGGGTTTGATATGCAATATGCTCATAAATTATTTGGTACATTCGAGCGTTTACACAAGCAATTGGATTTTCCGGGAACAGGAATAGGCCTGGCCATTGTTCAGCGGATTATAACACGCCATAACGGTCGAATCTGGGCCGAATCTGTACTTGGAGAAGGAGCAACTTTTTACTTTACTATCGAAAATGATTAAAGTTCGCCCTGCATACTGCAAACGTGATAATTTAATACATTATCAGGACAAATTCCAGGTCTCAAATTCCAGGCCCCAAATTCCAAGCACATTCTTTTCGGTTTTAAAACCTGAATTTTGTTTTTTTTCTCTTGAAATTTGGAATTTGAGATTTGAATTTGAATTTTCTGTTTTAGAGAAAAATGCACGGTTTTATCCCACTCACGGTATAGCTTGAGTTTGTTACACTTTGTCACCCTGAGAAGCCTGTACTGAGCGAAGCCGAAGTGGAGTCGAAGGGTATCAACCCCATCAACCCATTGGTAAATCAGCACATCAACCTATCAACCCTCAACCCTTCAACCCATCAACCCATCAACCCTTCAACTCATAAACTCATCAGCACATTGGCACATCATATAAATCCACCTCAACTACTTGCTCAATTCAAATAATGATTAACTTTGAGAAAGAATTCAGGAGCAATATTATTGGCTGAATGAATGCATGGAATCAATAACCTGACAATAAGCCTGTCTTTGAAAAAGCGCCATGGGTAAGGATAAAACCACGGATCCAACGGATCATCTGGTTCTGGAAAATGAAGCATTACGCTTGCGCCTGGCCGAAGCCTTTGAGGCTTTGAACGCCGTCCGTCTGAGTGAGGCCTATGCACTTGTGGAAGCAGGTATGGATGGGAATGGCACTTTTTCACTCACTTCTGCTGGTTCACCTTACCGTGCTTTTCTCGAGCAAATGGATGAAGTGGTGCTAACTCTAACCGGGGAAGGGATCATTATTTATTGCAATCATAGGTTTGCACAACTGCTGGGCTACACAGTTGAACAATTAACAGGATTGCCTTTTCACCGTTTTATAGCGCCAGGCAATAAAGAGAAATCGGTGGATTTGCTTTATTCAGAAATGTTAGCGAAACGTAATGTTGATATTGAATTTATCACGAATAACTACGATTTGCCCATCACTTTAAGGCTTACAGTGAAACCTGTACCAGGAGCCAATCCCGACCAAAAATTATTCATTGTCGGCTCCGACATATCAGAATTTAAACATATTGAAGGAGAACTGCGGCAAACCCAATATGAATGGGAAACCCGTATGGCAGAGCGGACATCAAAACTGGCCAGAGCCAACGAGGAATTGGTTGCTTCCCGTATTGCTACCTTGAGTATAATGGAAGATGCCGTGGAAGCTAAGAATTCTCTTGAGGTTACAAATAAAAAACTATTGGAGGAAATAGCCGAACGGATAAATACTGAGAAAAAGCTGGAAGAAGCCAATGAGCAACTTCGGGCGCTAACAGCACGTGTTGTCGCAGTGAGGGAAGAAGAACGGACTTCCCTGAGCCGCGAGATCCATGATGAGTTAGGGTCATCACTCACCGGCTTAAAAATGGATTTGATGCTCATCAAGCGAAACATCCATGAGAACCCCGATAACCAAACAATTACCTATATCATGGAGAATATCACCTCTATGGC
>CAZEDO010000190.1:0-2134 GCA_964511085.1 uncultured Lentimicrobiaceae bacterium | reverse complement strand
GTGGATGATCATGCCATTGTGCGCGATGGCCTCAACCATCTTCTGAAGTCAGAAAAGGATATGCGCGTTGCCGGTATGGCTGTTGATGCTGTTAGCGCCATGCGGTTTCTTACAGAGACGTCTGTTGATGTAATTATTCTGGATATATCGATGCCGGGCAAAAGCGGGCTCGATCTGATCAAAGACCTGAAACAGATGCAATCTACTGCCAGGATTCTGATACTAAGTATGTACCCCGAGGATAGGTTTGCTATGCGGGCCGTTATTGCCGGAGCCTCAGGATATCTCACAAAGGAAATGGCATCTGAGGAAATCGTTACCGCCATCCGTACCATTTATAGCGGACGAAACTACATTACCAGTTCACTTGCCGACAAAATTGCCGATGAACTCCAGCACCCCGGAGCCAAGGTTCCTCACGATCTGCTTTCCGATCGGGAATTCGAAGTGTTTTGTATGCTCGCTTCCGGAAAATCAATAGTTGATATTTCCTCAGCCCTCTCCATTAGCGAGAGCACTGTAAGCACATACCGGACAAGGATTTTGCAGAAAATGAACCTCAAAACAAATTCCGATATTATGCACTACGGAATTGTAAATGGACTGGTTGACTGAGACCTTAACATTGCTTCCTTGACTTTCTTGTCGTTGTAATCGCTACAACAAATATCCATTTCCATCTACAAACAATATACGGGATTTGCTATAATTTGGCATTCTGTAAGTATAAGGCTATGATATTTGATATGCATATGCAGAATAGCCTGGAAGCTTGGTATGGCTAAGAAACTGTGTATTTAAAGTGAAAATGGGCTGGCATTTCGTTGCTGTGGTTTGTCAGTTCTTTCTATGATAATTTCTAAAATTCATGAAGATGGAAACTACAAAAGAGACTACACTGTCAGTCATGGGGACTGTCCATTTCAGAAGAGAATTAGTAAATATCAGGCACGAACTGGCAGAAAAGGAATTGGAGATTGTTCGCTTAAAAGCAGTAAAGAGCCAGTTTGTGCGCAGGGTTGCCCACGACCTGCGAAACCCGCTTTGTGTTATATTGTCTTTCTCCGATTTTCTCTATGATGAAACAAAGGATGTGCTTACCGATGTCCAGAAGGATTTCTTAAAAAGAATAAAAAATTCTACAAATTATATGTTAAAACAGATAGCGGATTTAATTGATATCTCAACCATGGATTTTGGCAATCTGGCAATCAAAGCCGATATTCTTGATATTGTTTCTCTTGCTGCCGAAAATATAAACCAAAAACGGAAACTTGCCGCCCAAAAGAATATTACGATCAATTTCGAAATAAGTGACCCTATTGTATATGTATATGCCGATGAATACAGGATAGAGCAGGTTTTCAATATTCTGCTTTTAAATGCAATAATGTTCTCAGATCAGGGATCTGTAATTGCAGTTAAAATTAGCAAGGAGATAGATACTGTTAGCATCAGGGTTGCTGATAGCGGAATGGGAATAGCTGCTAAAAACCTTGATAAAATTTTTGTCCCATCAACGAAAGTTGCTGTCAGAGGAATAAGAGGCGATAAAGGAACTGGCCTGGGGCTGGCCATTGTTAAGCAGATTAGCGAAGAGCATAAAGGAAAAATAAAAGTGGAAAGTGAGATTGGAAAAGGCTCTTCATTTATTGTAACTCTGCCGCTAAAGTAATTTACGGCGTGAATCAGTTATATGAATTCATTGAAATGACGATGGACGAAGGAAATGGGGCAAGGGAATGTGCCGATGTGATGATGTGTTGATGGGTTGATACCCTTCGACTTCGCTAAGGGTGACAGTTGAAAGGTTGATGGGATAAACTTTATAAACTTTCTACTTTATGAACTTTCTACTTGCTGAACTTGCTGAACTTGCTGAACTTGCTGAACTTTATGAACTTTCTACTTTAAGAACTTTCTACTTACCATATCCATCTTCAGATGAAAAGTATTTACAATGATCCGATCTTAATCGTAGTTGTCAATGCGGATTTACGGGTAGCATACGACCAGTTATTAAGCAAAAACGGCTATAAAGTAACCTGTACAGGAACAGGTCAGGGGGCTTTGGATCTCGTTGATAGGGAAGCATTTTCCCTTGTTCTGCTTGATGAGGTGTTGCCCGATATAC
>CAZEDO010000189.1:0-3955 GCA_964511085.1 uncultured Lentimicrobiaceae bacterium | reverse complement strand
CCAACAAAAAAGCCACCTCTTACAGTGGCTCTTTCGCAAAACTCATAAATTATTTATCCAAAATCATTCGACCAGTTATATTCGTTGTTTGGTTTTGCTGTCTGCCTGTCAATCTGGCTCTGCAAATGAACATGAAGTGAATGTATTGCCTGGCGTAATGCTTCGGTCTGGCTTATGTTCTTGCTCTTTGCAAGTGTCTTGATATCGTCTGTGATGCCTGAATAATTTTTGCTTTTCATTTGGCTATGATTTAGATGTTTATAATGTGAGTGAGTTAGCTTAAGTGTAAGCTACTATTAATCCAAACTCAAATTCTTCCCCCGATATTGCCCCAATCTCCCTAATTAACATTAATTAACTGCGGGTTCATCTGTTTACAGGTGACGCGTTTTTAGGAACGGTCAAAAATAACAATGGCTTTGTAATCAATAATAATGGCAACTCCAGCGATAACAATGGCGAAGCCAATCATGAAGATGGCAATTCCAATCTATAACAGCAATTCCAAAAGTAAAAATGACAGTTTGGAAATAAAAAATCCCTGCCACCTTTCAGCAACAAGGATTTCAGATATTGGATTTCAGATTTCAGACCTCTCCCGGCACCCGGCACTATTTAATCACCCACGTATCGCCGCTGTTCAGCAGGTCGTCAACACATTTAATTTTTGAATTAGCCTTGGCGTAAGTGATTTGTTCTTCCACCAGGTCGTCATAAGTTGGGTACATAGCGGCACGGATAACGCCTAATGCCACCGGGTAGTGCGGTAATGCCATTTTAGCAAGCATCAGATGAATACCCGGATCCTGTTGGTATTTATCGTGAACGAGAAGGTCGTCTTCGGTAATGCCGTTCTCGCCAATTGTTACAACTTCCAGGCGTGTACCCAGCAGACGGATGCCTTTATCCTTGTTCTTACCAAAGATCATCGGCTCACCATTTTTGAGGATGAGCTGATGTTCGTCGCGCACTTCTTTGCCGGTAACAGCTTCGTGCGTTTTGTCGGCAAAAATGATACAGTTCTGTAAGATTTCCACAACTGAAGTGCCGTCGTGTTTGGCGGCTTCGAACATAATTTCTGTCATCAGTTTCGGGTTTGTATCTACAGCGCGGGCAAAAAATGTTCCCTGTGCGCCAAGCACCAGTTCGCCGGGGTTGAACGGATGTTCGATGGTTCCCTGTGGCGAAGTCTTTGTTATGCTTCCCATGGGGGTAGTTGGTGAATACTGTCCTTTCGTAAGCCCGTAAATCTGGTTGTTGAAGAGGAGGATATTCACGTCAATATTCCTGCGGATGATGTGGATAAAGTGGTTTCCTCCAATGGCCATCGAATCGCCGTCGCCGGTATTTATCCAAACGCTAAGGTGCGGATTTGCCACTTTAACACCCGAAGCAATTGCTGCTGCGCGTCCGTGGATGCCATGGATACCGTAAGTATTCATGTAGTAAGGAAACCGCGAGGAACAGCCGATGCCGGAAACCAGCATAAAGTTTTCCTTGCGGTAACCGATTTTCGGAAAAACGTTGGCTACCGACGAAAGGATGGCGTGGGCTCCACAACCGGGGCACCATTTTACCATCTGGTCGCTTACAAAATCGTCCTTTGTTAGTTCAACGTTGGAACGTTCTATGGTTAGGTTTTGTATGTTCATCATGCTGTTACCTCCTCAAATATTTGATTAAAACGTGCTACAAGTTCAGCTACCATAAATGGCAGACCCTGTACCTTATTGTATTGCATATATTGTTGCTGTGGGTGGGTCATCCGCAAATAATTAACGAATTGTCCGCTGTTAAGTTCACAGACGATAATCTTATTAAATCCTTTGAGTATCTCCGCGGTATTGCGTGGCAAAGGCATTATGTAATTAAAGTGGGCAAGACTCACTTTTTTACCATCATTCCTCAGTGCTTCAACAGCTTCAAGCACGGCTCCTTCTGTGCCACCCCAGCTAACAACCAGCAGATCGCCGGTGGTATCGCCATAAATTTCCTGTTCGGGAATGTAGTCGGCTACTTTCTGAACCTTGGCTTCACGCAGATCAATCATTATCTGGTGATTCACAGGATCAGTAGAAACATTGCCAATAATATTTTCTTTTTCCAGCCCACCTACGCGGTGACGAAGGCCTTCAGTCCCTGGCAATGCCCACTGGCGCACAAGCGTAACAGGATCGCGACGGTATGGCTTGTAATCCGGATCGTTGGCTTCTGCCACAGGTGGATTAATATCAGGTAAGTCAGCTACTTTGGGTATTCTGAAAAGTTGTGAGCCGTTTCCTAAATAACCATCTGTGAGCAGTATTACCGGAGTCATGTGTTCCATTGCAATTTTTGCTGCAGCGTAAGCGTAATAAAAACAATTTGCTGCTGTGGATGCTGCAAGAACAACAACGGGGCATTCTCCGTTGCGCCCGAATAGAGCCTGGTACAAATCGGATTGTTCCGATTTTGTCGGCAAACCTGTTGAAGGGCCGCCACGTTGAACATTTACAATTACGAGAGGCAGTTCAGTCATTACCGCCAGCCCGATAGCTTCGCTCTTTAAGGAAAGTCCGGGGCCCGATGTAGTCGTCAATGCGAGCGAACCCGTGTATGAAGCACCGATGGCTGAGCATATACCGGCTATTTCGTCTTCTGCCTGAAACACTTTTGCACCCAGCGATTTGTGTATTGCAAGTTCAATAAGAATATCAGTAGCAGGTGTAATAGGATACGAACCAAGGTATAGCGGGCGCCCCGATCGCTCGGATGCTGCCAGGAAACCCCATGCTGTAGCTGTGTTACCGGTAATATTGCGGTATTTGCCGGGTGGTATTGCTGCCTTGGAAACCATGTAAGTGGATTGCAGAGCTTCCACTGTATCGGCATAGCTAAAGCCTGCTTCAAGTACAGTTTTATTGGCCAGGATAACATCCGGTTTTTTCTTGAATTTTTTATCGAAGTAATCGAAAGTAGTGTCGAACTTCCAGCTGAACAAATGGTACATTATACCAAGGGCAAACATATTCTTGCTCTTATCTGCAATTTTAACGTCCATGTTAAGATCTTTCAGACTTGCCCTTGTAAGCGTTGTAATGGGAGCTTTAACAAGGTTAAATTTACTGAGGCTGCCATCTTCCAGCGGGTTGGTTACGTAGCCTGATTTTTTAATGGTCGCTTCTTCGAAAGTATCCAGATCAATAATGATGGTAGCACCAGGTTTTGCCCACTTGAGGTTGGACCTTAGCGAAGCAGGGTTCATAGCAACAAGGACATCGCAAAGGTCGCCGGTGGTTTCGATTTTCTTTTTTCCCACATGTACCTGAAACCCGGAAACGCCGGCAACTGTATTGTGTGGAGCCCTGATTTCGGCGGGATAGTCAGGGAATGTAGCCAGGTCAAGGCCAGCCAGTGCAGCAGTATCCGAAAAAAGTGTGCCTGTCATTTGCATTCCGTCGCCGGAGTCCCCTACAAATTTTACGACAACACTATCCCGTTCCACAGCAGTTGAATTTTTTTTAGTCATAATTCTTGGAGATTTTGGTATATCTAAGCGGCAAAGGTAATCCAATTATTTATTTACCCATATTCAAAAAGAGCTTTTTAACTGCTAAGGCATGATTCTTATTGGCAGATAATCATATTGTTATAATATATTCCTTCAATTTAGAATGCGTTTAAATTCCTCCCGGTCCATCTCAGTTGTAATATAATTGTATATTTGCAGCGCTCAAGAAATAACGCATTATTCATCATTAAAACACAATAGACATGGCTTACGTAATAACTGACGATTGTACCGCTTGTGGTACTTGCATCGACGAATGTCCGGTAGATGCAATCTCTGAAGGTGATATCTATAAGATTGATCCGGATGTTTGCACCGATTGCGGTTCGTGTGCTGATGTATGCCCGGTAGAAGCTATTCATCCGGCTTAATCATCGCGTCAGGGGAAATAATCCTCCTCTTAAA
>CAZEDO010000188.1:0-3982 GCA_964511085.1 uncultured Lentimicrobiaceae bacterium | reverse complement strand
GTTATAGAGATGATAGCAACAAAAACTGCCATATGAAGAAAATTACGTGTTTTACTTCCCGACATACCGTATCCGGCTAACAAAGCACTCATAAGACTCATCAGGTATAGCAGGTAGAATACAATGATTGGCGGATGTGTTTGAGTTGCAACGACACGGGTAGTGGTAATGTCGAACATTGCATTTAAAGCCGGGAGCAGAAGTTTCCCTGCATCGGCAGAAGCAACCGGACTCCTTGATGCCGTAATAGCTAACGCCCAGATCTTGTTTTGCAATTTCATTGAAAGATCTATGTTGGTCTGCACCAGGTTTTTATTATCGCCATATTTATATGTATCTATCCTAGTATCAATATAACGCCTGAATAAACCTTTCATTTCCGACTGTTTATCAGCCGGCAGAAGATCAATGCGAAGGAATGCGGTCCCAATGTCGTTAACCTCTTCAGTAATAAGACTACGACGGTTATCCCACCTGTTAACTGCTCCGTAAAATGTAAACGCAATAAATAACCCAAGTAATCCAAAAACTGCGCCTTCAACGGTGCTTACTCCTTTTTGAGAGCCTTCAGGGTCCTTCTTGAAATTGTAGAGTCCAATCCTTCTGCCAAGCTCTAAAAGAATCAACATCCCAAGAAACAAACCTCCGATTAAAACTGCTGCCCAAATCATATACCTGATTTTTTTATTTCTATTCCGAAAACTATACTTAGTAGCAAACATACTCAATAAATCTATTCATTTTTGATTGGCCGATGTTAAGAGTAGCAGCAAAACCAGTTCATGAAGGTGTTTGCATTTTTTTTTGCTAATACCGGGCTGGCGTATGCTGTGACTTGTGCCCTTCAAAACTCAGAGTCGCAACCATGAGGGATATGGATAGGGTGACTCTTAGTCGTACCGCCAATCTAAATCTTTTCTCTACATTTGAACTGTTTTACCAAACGCCCCATGTAACTACTTTCCTTCCTTTTTTTAATCCCCTCGCTCAACATAGAAATAACATTGAATAAATGATCTCAGACAAAACTTACAATTTAATTAAATCAAGGCATAGCCACCTTTTAGAGCAACTTACAATAGCAGATGTCCGTCTTGGAATGCATCTTTCGGCTGTTCAACTTTCAGACGGTTCATTTGGTGTGGCTGGCACATTGAATGAAACCAGACAGCATTTTGCCAAAAAGGACCGCGATTTCGGTGATTTTACCACTTCACAGATAACCGGTCGAAGGATTATTGATCTGTTTGAATCAACAAAGAAATCAAATATAATTGACACCCTCAAAATCGCAGCTTTAAATGCAATATCATCACGGCTCATATCAGATACAGGATACAGAATACTGGAAGATACTGATCCTGTCGACCTGATTGATCTGCAATCTGAAAAAGTCATAACAATTGTAGGCGGCTTTCAATCGTACATTCAAATGATTTCCGCGACAAGAAACAAATTGTATGTGCTGGAATTGGATGAAAATGCGCTTACTGAAGAACATAAAAAATTCTATGTTCCGGCGAAAGAATATACCAGAGTTCTGCCGGTTTCGGACATAGTAATTATTACCGGATTAACCTTGGTTAATAATACAATCGGTGGTTTATTGTCATCGGTAAAGCCTGGTGCCCTGGTAATCGTAACAGGACCTTCCGCCAGTATCCTTCCTGATATTCTTTTTGAAAATAATGTGAATATTATCGGGGCAACGCGGATAACAAATCCGTCATTGTTATTTAAAATCGTCAGCGAAGCCGGAACAGGTTATCATCTGATTAAATTTTGTGCCCAAAAAATCTGTATCCTGAATGAAAAATAGCGCCAGGCCTGATGAAATATGGATAAAGGCTTCCATCATTGGGACAATATGGGCTGCTTCGGAAATTGTGCTGGGCAGTTTTCTGCATAATCTTAAAGTGCCCTTCAGCGGAAATGTATTAACCGCCATAGGAATCATCATTTTGATTTCTGTCAGTTATATCTGGACGGAGAAAGGCCTCTTCTGGCGGGCAGGGTTGATCTGTGCTTTGATGAAAACCATGTCGCCGAGTGCAGTAATCTTCGGGCCGATGATTGCCATTTTCAGTGAGGCTTTATTACTCGAAATTTCGGTAAGAATATTTGGCAGAACATTGGCAGGCTTCTTCCTTGGTGCCATGATGGCAATGTCGTGGAATTTGTTCCAGAAGATAATGAATTTCATTATTTTCTATGGGTTTAATATCATTGAGTTGTATAAAGGCCTTGTGAAATATTCCCAAAAGCAGCTTGGGATTCATTTCGATCTATTTTGGTTGCCGGTAATTGTTTTACTTGTTCTTTATTGTCTCTTCGGCCTGATTTCTGCCATAATCGGAATTAAAGTGGGGCGAAAAATCCTGCAACAACCGATTCCGGAAAAACCAGTAAAAGTGCCTGATAACCTTACAGATAAAAAAACACAAGTAAACCCTGTATTTGATTATTCGATGACCTGGCTTTTTGCTGATATTCTATTGATTATAAGTTCCCTCGTATTATTGAATAACACTGGCTGGATATACTGGAGTACATTCATCACTGGTGTTGTTACTATATGGGCGTTCCGGTATAAACGTGCACTGCGTCAATTGTCCAAGCCTAAATTCTGGGTATTTTTTGTAATCATAACTATGATTACGGCTTTTGTTTTCTCAAAGGGCCAGTCAGCTTCAAATAGTTTGGAACCGGGCCTCATGATTGGGATACAGATGAATTTCAGGGCTGTAATTATTATTGTCGGTTTTGCTGTTTTAGGAACGGAATTGTACAACCCCGGAATCAGGGAATATTTTTTACGGACCTATTTTAAACAATTACCCATGGCATTGGAACTATCGTTCGAAAGCCTGCCGCTGATGATTGCTAATATACCCGAATTCAAAGTGATCCGGAAGAACCCCGTTTCAGTAATTTACCAGGTTATTGCACAGGCAGAATACAGGTTGGCCGAAATTAAGGGCAAACTGGTGGGGAAAGTATTTATTATTGCCGGTGAAATTGGCCAGGGTAAAACAACATGCCTGATCCGTTTAATAGAAGCATTAAGAGCTGAGAATATTAGTGTTGGTGGAATTTATTCACCAAGAATTATGGAAGGAGATGCCACAATCGGTTACGACCTGGTTAATATCAGCGACCAAACAAGGGAAAAGTATCTGCAAATAAGCGATGACGAAAGTTTAAGCAAAATAGGGAAATACAGCATTTTGCCATCAGGCCAGTCTATGGGTTATGAGGCGTTTGCGGTAAGTGGCATTAATGTTATGTTTATGGATGAAGTTGGTTTGCTGGAGCTCGAAAACAAAGGGTGGGCTAAGAATCTTAACGAATTACTAAATGCTTCAAAGAGTCATCTTGTGCTATCTGTCCGCGATTCCTTCCTGGAGAGGGTAATTCAAAAATGGAATCTGAATGACTGTACGATCTTTAGGATAAATGAAATGAACTGCTTTGCAATAAGCGAAATGATTATTCGGAAAATTAAATAGCTCACTCTGTCACCGGATTCAGGTTTAGCCTGACTGAACGGGTTGAGCTTTCTTATGGATTAATCACTATGTTTGCAATACAAACAATCAACTTCTTAATTCGAAAATTCAACAACAGTCAAACGCATTCTATATGAAAACAGGAAAGTCTTTTACAATTTGTTTACTTATTAGCTTATCGTCATTATTTGTTCAGGGACAAAAAACTGATTACGTCAGATGGAACCTGAAAGGCAAAGTAAAATCAATCAAAGAATCCTCATTTTCAGTTAAAGAAGTAAATGGGAAATATGAAAAGGACACGCTTGAATTTTATTACCTGAACGAGTTCAATACGTTCGGGAATAAAATAGTTGACACTAAATTCCTAACAAAAGGGAAAATGGATAAAAATTACGCCTATAAGTATGATTCAGACAACAGAAGAATTGAGCAAAACCAGTATTCGAAAGATGGAAAACTAAACAGGACAA
>CAZEDO010000187.1:0-4098 GCA_964511085.1 uncultured Lentimicrobiaceae bacterium | reverse complement strand
GTGTTGTTTTCCAGTTATGAGGGAGAAGCTCTGCAAGATCCCGGCTGTAGTCATTATTATAAGCTGGTATCCTCGTAAGTACATCTGTTAACCACTGCCTGGGATTTATATCACACGCTTTGCAACAACCGAGCAATGAGTACATGATGGCTGCATTTTCCGCTGCATCATGGTTACCACAGAACAAATAGTTTTTCCGTCCCAATTTATGGAAAGTTTTCCATAAATTGGGTTATGTAAACTAAATGATTATGCAAAGCGATATTTAGTTAAGTTTTAGTAATCAACATTCTGACCAATAGAATAACTCATTTCGCTTTGCATAATATTTTTTCATTTTAGAAGCTCTTAAGCCATCCAAGCAAGTCGTTGTTATTTTCCCAGATTGGGTTTTGTTTTGGTGTGAGATCGACGTATGCATTCTCAATCGCTTCTCTTTTTTGTCGGGAATCTGCTCTTGCATATATTTCTGTTGTTTGAACAGAAACATGTCCAAGTATGTCTCGAATGTATACCAAATTTACCCCTGCCTGCAAAAGATGCATGGCTTTTGAATGGCGCAAAGAATGGCAACTTAATTTATTGGGGATGAGCTCCGGCTTATTCACTCTGGCCTTATCTGCATATTTTAACAATATATGAGTAACGCCAGGTCTTGTCAGCTTTTCTTGACGACTGTTGGAGAATAAAGGGTGCATTCTTAATTGTGGCGTTAAAAGGTGGTGCTCATTCAAGTAGCTTTTTAAAATTTTTACTTGATTTTCTAACAATGGCACAATACGTGTTTTGTTCCCTTTACCTGTAACCTTTATGGTATATGGTTTATCAAGTCTTATCGCCGAAGGAGTCAGATCAATTATTTCTTGTACTCTCGACCCTGTGTCATACATAAGAGACAAAAGAGCCAGATCACGGCGACCTTTTTCTGATGCAAGATTCGGCTGCTCAAGAAGTAATTTTATACCCTCTGTGGTGAGATAATTAATGGCGGTCTGCTTGGTCTTTTTTAGCTTGATAGACATTATACTCTGGTACTCATACAGATTTTCCGGATTTTGATATTGCACGAACCGAAAGAAAGAATGTAATGTTGCCAGACGTAAGTTTCTGGTCGCATCACTGCATTTCCGTTCTGTTTGAAGCCAATCAAGGAACGCCACAATAGATTCTTTGGTTATTGATTTCAAATATAGTTTCTCTGCCTTTATATTCCGTATCCGCTCCATGAAGGTTATATAGAGAACAAAGGTGTCCCGGTAAGCTGTGATCGTATTGGAACTGGATCCTCTTTCGTGTGACAAATACCTTGTCAGGTAATCCGTCAGATATTTGGAAAAATCAGTTGGGCTCATAGCTCTTTATTTCAGGAAATAAATTTAGGCAAACCATGTCAATGTTTTTAAGCAATCCCGGATGCATCTCAGCGGTAAGTCTCACGTAAGTATCAGTAGCACTTAGCGATTGATGGCCGAGAAAGGTTGATAGAATGGGCAGGGTACTATACATATCTATACCGGATTCTGCCATTTGTGCAAGTGAGGTAACCGCAAATGTATGTCGTAGATCGTGTACTCTGGGCCCAAAGTGATTGCCAGAAAAAGGTATCCCGGCTATTTTGAGTATATCCTGGAACCGTCTGTAGACGGCATCAGATGAGCAGGAGGAACCGTTTAGCGAGATAAAAAAGCAGTCTTCTTCTGATTTTAGCAATGGAAGAGCGTTTCGATGATGAACATATTCTCTACAAACTGCCGACAAGGACTCTGAAATGGGTATCATTCGTTGCTTGCCGTTTTTAGAGTCTCGAACAACAATGAAATTATCTGTAAGGTTGACATCCATATTCCTTAATGCCAGAGCCTCACCAATGCGTAGTCCGGTACCATACAATAGTCTAATAAGTGCAGGCATTACAAAAATCATGGAGTTCATCATTTTTCGCTGAGCTCTAAGTGCGTCAGCAGCCGCGAATACGGATTCCATCTCATTTTTTGAAAAAACAAAAGGAACAAATGTTGATCTGTGTTTTGGTAGCTGGGGAATGTAAGAACGAATTCCAATCTTGCACAGATAGGATGAAAGTCTAGCGAGACATGCGGATCTATGGATCCAATAAGATTCTGACTCGTTATTTTTACGTTCACACCATTTGTCTGAGAGTTCTTTGGAAATGCCTACTTTGATTTCCCCCAATTCGATGGTAACCCGATCAAACAATGAATAAATGATTTCTTCAGTTACATATTTAAAGCCCAAACTCCTTTTAAAATCGATGAGCTGCCTGATATACGGAGCATATATGCCCCACATTGCACGATTATTCATAAAACCATCCTCCTTTCTGTGTATAAAACCCGGGTGATACACCGGGAACTTCTAATACGCACTGCCTGAGTGAAGTTAGATCTATACGAAGATAAAACCTGGTTGACTCAATATTCTTGTGCCCAAGCACTTCGCTTATCACCGGCAAAATAGTTTGCCTTTCTAACAGGCGACCAGCTAGACTGTGACGAAGGGCATGAGGTCCATGTTTTCTGTCTTTTGTGTTGATGCCAGTTTTTACAAACATATTTTCTACAATCTTAGTGACAACTGGTGTGTGTATTGAATTAAATGGTGATCGTGCACAAAGGAATAGAAAAGGTTCATCAGACTTCGGTCTGCTGTATTTTAGATAGTCAACTATGGCGTTGCCCACTTCAGCTAACAATGGGAGTTCAAGTTTTTGTCCGGTTTTAAATTGGGTCAAGTTGATTTTATTTTGTTCCCAAAATATGTTCTCGAACTTAAGATTAGCTATATCCGAGGCTCGCATACCAAGCCTTGCAGCTAATAAAATAATTGTATAATCACGTTTACCCACCGCCGAGCATCTATCAGGTGCTGCAATTAAGGCTTCTATTTCGTTAGCTGTATAAGTGGAGGGTATTTTTGCTTGTTTCTTGTAGTTATCTTTTGGCATCATATATGACAAATCTGCTTCAAGAAATCGGTGATTATAGAGAAACCTAAAGAAGTCTCTCAATGTTCGTAGAGCTATATGTGCAAGAGAGATTGTTTTTGGGTTAATGAATTTAATGTAATGGAGAATATGCGATTGATTTACTGCAATAATAGATTCAACGTGGTTCTCTTTTAAAAACCGCAAGAATCTGGAAAGGTGTTGCTCATATTCTTCGATAGTGTGCTTTGCCAGCCTTTGAGATGACTTGAAGCTAAGATAATTAATCATGTTCTGCCCTATTGAACCCTCGAAATCAATCGCTTCCTTTCTTGATTGAATGGTGCCAGATTCTAGAAATTCGATAAGCGCAGTGACGGTTTTGACAGTGTCCTTTTCTCCTTTAGCGAGCGTGGAGTAATCACGGGCGCCAAATTCTTTCAGGAGATAATCTTTGCAAACATCTGAGTCAATGAAATCAAGGCTCTTAAATTCCATGAACCGCTTTATTCTTCGCCAATGGCAGTTGTAAAACTTCAATGTTCCCTCAGCCCTCGAGAGTCTGTTCTTCAAGCACTTTGTTGCTTGACAGGTTGCCTCTTTAAAAGTTCTCTTTTCCATAATAAATTCCATTTTAGTCAGTGGTAAAAGCACCACATCCCTAAAAATAGGTTCATTTATTATGGAAAGTAATTGAAGGCAGTAAAATTATTAACTTACTGATATATAGAAGTGATGCAGGATATCGCTTTGCATAATCATTTAGTTTACATAACCCAATGCCAGAGGCCTGATTGCATTTTCTACCAGGTTATTGTCAATTTGATACCGGCCATCCAGGTGGTATCGCGAGAGGCGCTGGAACAATGAATAGGTATACGTCAATGCTTTATACATTCTGCCCTGAAGCAGAGCTTTGGGGTAATAATTTACGATCCATTTTTCAAAAGCACACAATATTGGATATGCCAGTCTTTCACGAAGAGCCGCCCGCTGATCATGATCCAGTTTCTGATCAGTGGCCATGGCTTCTACATTGTACAGCATACCGATTTGTTCAAGTGCATACCTTGCCCCTGATTCATCTTCTTTCAGCGCTTCGTTGAACTTCCTTCTTGCATGAGCCCAGCATCCCATCAATAGAACACCTTTTT
>CAZEDO010000186.1:0-4140 GCA_964511085.1 uncultured Lentimicrobiaceae bacterium | reverse complement strand
GATATCGAGCATGAGCAATCCACCCGGTACTTTACGAAAACGTTCCATTCCTTCGCTGCTTTTGTTGAGAAGCAGAATACCATCTTCCGTAACTTTATAATGTCCGCTTTCTTTAAAGGCTTCTACATCTCTGCCTACATAGGTCATACTTGAATGCCATGTCATATCAGGTTTCAGTGTAAGACGATAGTCTATCTTTTCGCAATCAGCGCATGGGAGTATACCAGTGAAGGTTTCGTCAATTACATTCATATCGCGACCTTCCCAGATGTTTGATGTAGTGTTTGGTTGCTGGCTCTTGCAGCCGGAGGAAAGGAGTAAAGAGAGAGTGAGAAAAATAATGGAGGAGTGTTTCATGTTATTTTTTTTACCGCTGAGAACGCGGAGGTTTACGCAGAGGGCCGCAAAGATATCTCATGTATATGAATCATTTATACTTTGTTTGAAATCACTCTGAATGTTGTTTTCTCTGCGGTTCTCTGCGCCATCTCTGCGAACTCTGCGGTTACTTTATTATTTTTTTCAAAATCTGCTATTTAATAAAAGAGAGACTCTTATATTCCTTTAAGTTAATAACCGGCAATTCAACTTCCGAAACCGGAATATGCATCGCATCGGCAATAAATTTCTGAAGATCGGCTTTTTCATATAATGAACTGCTATAAACCTGTTTTGCAGGGAAGTCCTTCATGTGCGCAAACCATAAACTGGTCAGCGTAAGCTCCTTTTCTGTAAGCGGACGATCAGCTGCCTGCACAAACCATGTGTATAGTTTAATATCATTTGGATCGGTACCCGAGATACCGGTGTATCCTTTGTCATCAGTTGCATAAGATACTCTCGCGTAATTTAAGCCCGACATTGCTAAAACGGCATGTGGTATAAGTTCAATTGCGATTACATCCGTTTTTTTGTTCTTTTTCTGCAGATCATAAGCTGCTCGTATAGCGGTTTGAGCAAATTCTTCAGTTGTGGCGGCGTCGGACGTGATAAACCATATTCTCCCGGTCCGGCTTTCGTCATTCATTGTCAGTTCATGTTCAGCAACAACGGTATAAGTTTTAGCCTGTGTTAAATAGGATTCTATATTTTCACATCCTGCAGCGGAAATACTCAGGAATGCAATCAAAAATAAAATAATGCTTTTCATAGGAATAAGTTTTGATGAAGAGATAAAGCTGTCCAAAAATAGCAAATTTCCTGCCAAAAAAGAAACCCGTACCATCAAATGTGGAACGGGTTTTCTAAACGTTTTACAGCAGAATGCCGTTTTGTTTATGCTTCCTTTGGTAAAAGATCTTTAGTGTTTAATTTGGAAGGCATAAATATTCCGATAACACCGTTAAGCCCCAGGCTCATAACAATGTTATAGAAGAATGCCAGGAAACCTACCAGCAACAGCCCTCCGCATAATCCGGCCAATACCATGTAAGTATTAAATTCACCGTGAATGAAAAGCGAGCGGCGAAGCATTCCGTGTAAGCCTGCCATTCCCATGAAAGCTCCCATTCCTACGCCGCCTAGTAATTGTGCCCAGAAATGGAAATTAGCCAGTTTCTGGCTGTAGAGTTTGGCTCCGTTTGTTAAGATAGGGAAGAGGAAGTAGATAGCTGAATAAAGCGTCATAGCAAGGCCTACAAGTATTGCAACATGCACGTGCGGACCAATTACCCATTGTGTGTTATGCAAAATCCTGTTTAGCCCTATATCAGCCTGCATTATGCCTGCAGGTACTGCTAGTGCGAATCCCAGAAGACCTCCGAGCAGAAATTTCAGAGGATTGGTCATCTTCAGCGGGCGGGCACTCCATAAAGTATACAGGGTGATGAAAAAGGCAAGTCCTTGGGTGATCAGTTCAAAAGCTGTTACCATTTCGCCCGATACAACTTTTAGTATCCCCGGTTGTGCCTGATCGCTGAGTAGGTGATGTGACCAAACAGTCCATGATACAACCAGTTCAACTAACAAAGCAATACGGGCAATATTCTCCATATACAGTTTCTTACCTGTGATTAGTGTTGCCAGCAAATACCAGGTTCCTGCTACAAAAATCAGAACCAGACCATCGGCAACAAGGTCGAGACCCCACCAGAACCAGTTTTTATACAACAAAGCATCAATTGCTGACGATTTCAGATCGAAACCAAGCAGCGCGGCAATCATATAAACAAGAATAAGTACACCTGTGAAAAGTATTATTGCCGCATTAAAAGCTACATCAACAGTTCCTTGTGCTATGGCTGCAACAGGAAGTGCAACGAGGTGCTCTTTCTTTTTCTTCCTGAAGAGGTTGCCGAATGCAGTAATACCTAATGCTGATTTAAGAATTTCTCCACTGGGTTGAGGGGGCCATCCTTCAGGTGTATACGATAGCGTTTTAAAGATATTGATAACAAAAAATACTGTTCCAAGCATAACCAGTGCTATGCCTGTGATAAAAAAAGTACCTCCTATCACACTAAATTGGGAAAAATCAGCTGGCAATGGCCAGTATAATGTATACAGAGGCGCATAATGTGTTAGAAATCCTGAGAACCAAAATACAAAAGTACCAACACCAATAAGTACTAATGTCCAGTTTCCAAGTTTGATGCTCCACAATGGTTTTTTCATCAGGAATGGCACCAGGAACAGGAATGCCCCGAAAACGATCGAATACGTGGAGCCAAAGATACCTACCAGCGGATGAGCTGTCATAATTGCAAAGAACTGTTTCGATTCGATGGCAGGTATTGGTTGGATTTCGTAAAGCCGCATGATCATTCCTTCGATCACAGCAAAAGCATAATATACTAACCCAACTATTACGAATCGAAGCGTCATTTTTTGCATGGGCGTCATGGTGTCAGGTTTAAAAACACCTTCTTCACCGTTTAAAAATGTTTGTAAAAAGTTCATATCCTTCGTTTTTTAAATATTATTCTTATTAATTACCTATTGCTGTATCATCTGCTGTTACAATAACAGCATCTCTCACCAGCATTTCAACACCTGCTGGTCCTGAGTATTCCGTGGAACGTATGGTGTAAACTCCTGGCGTGTCAAATTGCCACAAGATATCATTTACATGACCTGGAACCACCTGCATTTGAAACACCATAGAATTATCCTGGCGAAACAGGCCAAAACCATACGTCAGGTCATTGGATGTGACATTGAAAAGGGCTTTCTCATGACATTTTATAATTAACTTGTCAGATGGAAGGATGAATTGATGATGTTCAGCCACTATATCAAATACTTTATCAGCTTTGATGTCGGCTCTGTTCATGTCCATGGATGCCCATGGAATGGTGTTGTAGGTTACAATGTGCAGCGAAACGCCGAGCACAATCAGAAATGATACAAAGGAGTAAAAGAGCGTATTTTTTATCACTCCTTCATTTCCTTTGCGGGTGATCTTGTAACCGAACCATCCTATAAGCGACAGGATAGTAAGGCAGTAGAACGTGTAGGCCAGCGTTTGGCCATGTAACACTAAGGTTGAGTCGATCATGATACCTTGTTTTTTAAATGGAACATTAAATGGTTGTTTTTATAGGTTGAGAATTATTTGTTAAATCAAGTTTGTATTTTTCACGAAGATCGGCAAGCGAGGTGTTGGCAAGCGTATCAGTCATTTTTGTTTGTGCTTCAATCCATTTTTCGTGCATGGCACAGGGTTTGTCAACAATGCAGCAGCTGAATCCTAAAAGACAGGTCTCCATAGCTCCAGGTTCTTCCAATGCTTCAATAATGTTGAGAAAACTAATGTCCTTGCATGGTTTGGTAAAAACAAATCCACCATTGCGTCCTTTTGTGCTGCTGATAAATCCATGTCCTGAAAGATCAGTGAGAAGGCGTCGGAGGTAGCGTCTGGGTATTTTAAGTTGTTCGAAGAGGTGTTCTGCTGAATACCTTTCCTCGTCACGGGTAGCCATAAACCCCAACACAGTAAGGGCATAGCGGGTTGTTTTATTCAAGATCATAAATTACTACCTTTATGTAGTATAATATGGGGCAAATATAGAAAGTAAATCGATTTGACAAAGAATTAATTTTCCTAAACTTCAGTGGATAGCTAACCCTTATTTTATCGGATTAAAATCATCTTTTGAGTTTTAATTGTTTTCCCGGTTACTAGTTGGCAAAAGTAAACAC
>CAZEDO010000185.1:2590-4143 GCA_964511085.1 uncultured Lentimicrobiaceae bacterium | reverse complement strand
ACAACAGCAATTATGCAAATGTGATGTTCACATCACCTAACGTTGAACTAAGCACGAGTGGAGTAGCAACATTAAACGTCCCGGCGACATATAGCAGCAACTATTACATCACTATAAAGCACCGCAACAGTATAGAAACGGTGAGTGCATTGCCAGTATCTTTCACCGGGAGCACGATAAGTTATGCCTTTGATAATGCCTCCAAGGCATATGGCAGCAATATGTTGCTGATGATTGACGGCAGATGTGTAATTTATGGCGGAGATGTTAACCAGGATGGGCTCATTGATGGAGGCGACATGGCTCCCATAGATAATTTATCGGCTTCGGCAGCCTCAGGATATCTTGTTGAGGATGCCAATGGCGATGGACTGATTGACGGGGGAGATATGGCCATAGTCGATAATAATTCTTCAACAGCTGTTTCAATTGCAATTCCTTAAGTAGAAAGTAGAAAGTAGAAAGTAGAAAGTAGAAAGTTACTCTTTTATCCTGACATACAACTGTACTTGACAAACTTGATGAACTTGATGAACTTGATGAACTTTATAAACTTTATAAACTTTATGAACTTTCTACTTTATAAACTTTATGAACTTTCTACTTGATGAACTTGACGAACCTGAGAAAGTGATAACACACCCCTTATAATGATTAACGATAAAAGAATAATTGTTGTCCTGCCAGCTTACAATGCTGAAAGAACACTTGAACAGACCTACAGTGAGATTCCTTTTGATATTGTGGACGATGTGTTATTGGTTGACGACCGCAGTATGGATAATACTGTCGGGAAAGCATTTTCGATGGGGATAAAGCATGTTATACAACATGAAAGCAACAAAGGATATGGCGCTAATCAAAAAACCTGTTATAGCAAAGCATTAGCTTTAGGTGGCGACATCATTATAATGCTTCATGCTGATTATCAATATACTCCAAAGCTTATTCATAGCATGGCCTATTTGATAGCCAACCAGGTTTATCCTGTAGTATTGGGATCGCGTATTCTCGGTATAGGAGCATTAAAAGGTGGAATGCCTCTAATAAAATATATCTCGAACAGGATACTTACATTAATACAAAATATCCTGGTAAACCAGAAATTATCCGAATACCATACCGGATACAGGGCTTTTTCACGTGAAGTGTTGGAAACTATCAACTATGATATTAATAGTGATGATTTTATATTCGACAATCAAATGCTTTCGCAAATAATTTATTGTGGGTTTCCGATAGCAGAAATAACTTGTCCGACAAAATACTTTAATGATGCTTCTTCTATTAGTTTTTCGCGGGGAGTAATCTATGCATTTGGAGTGCTCCGGACATCTCTGGAACACTTCCTCAATAAAGCCGGATTGATAAAAATGAAACGGTATCAAAGGATCAGCAGATAAATCACCCTACTTGCCGCCTGACAACAACTTTGACTTTTCCCCTCTGAAATTTCCCGTAAAATCTGTCACATCAACCCATCAACCCTTTACCTGTCACACTGAGAAGCTTGTACTGAGCAAAGCCGAAGTAAAGTCGAAGGGCATCAACTC
>CAZEDO010000185.1:0-2490 GCA_964511085.1 uncultured Lentimicrobiaceae bacterium | reverse complement strand
TTCAACTCTTCAACCTATCAACCACACGAACCCATCAACCCATCAACCCTTTACCAGTCACACTGAGAAGCTTGTACTGAGCAAAGACGAAGTAAAGTCGAAGGGCATCAACTCTTCAACTCTTCAACTCTTCAACTCTTCAACCTATCAACCACACGAACCCATCAACCCATCAACCCTTTACCTGTCACCCTGAGAAGCTTGTACTGAGCAAAGCCGAAGTAGAGTCGAAGGGCATCAACTCTTCAACTCTTCAACCTATCAACCACATCAACCTACCAACCACATCACCTCATCAAACTATCGGGCACTTCAATTCCCCCTTGTTTCGCCAGAAGTGCCTCTTCCCTGGATTTCGTAAATTCGCCCTGCTTATAATAACTTAATGCCTTTATATAAAACCCCATGGGTTTCCCCCGTTTTTGAGTTCCTTCAGCATAATGTATCGCTTTGTTATAGTCTCCATATTTATAATTGGCAATTGCCAGGTTTAACCATGGAATTCCATCAGCGGAATCCAACACCAAAGCCTTACTGAAGTCGGCTATTGCTTTTTTCTGTTCGTTGAGGTTATCCATATAAACGGCCCCTCTGGCGACCCAAAGATCCGCTCTTTTTTGATCAAGCACGATAGCCTTGGTATAATCCTGTAACGCTTTTGTATAATCGCGCACTCCAAACCATGCATTTCCCCGGTAAAAATAATGATCAGCATTCGTGGGATCCAATTCAATGGCTTTGTCTAAAACCTTAACAGCTTTGTTATCATCCCCTGTCTGGTGGTAAAATAATCCAAGTAACCGGTAACTGGTTACATACCCGGAATCGATAGCAGCAGCCTTCTCCATTGCATTTATTGCACCTTCAATACTATCTGTTTCAAGATAATAGTACATAGCAAGTTTTTCTCTGGCTATGAGCGATTTGGGATATTTTGCTGTCACATCTGTCCAAAAGCTATAACTACTTTTCCAGATTGAAGTTCGGGAATAGGTGGTGATAGCACAAACCAAACATAGTAAAACTGCCAGTGTTATCTTTGCGCCTTTATACTTTTTAATCTTCAGCGCCCATGTCTCAGATAGGGGAAATACGGCTAATAAATAGAATATTCCAAGGTAAGGGATGTAGGAATACCGTTCCGCCATAAAAGCTTTACCAACAGTAAGAAGCAGAAGTGGTGCAAGGCTTAGTGCGAAGAACATAAACCCAAAAACGAAAGGCCTGTTTTTCCGTATAAGCCGCAAAACAGAAACAATCAGTAAAATCACCACGAGCGGGGCCAGATAAATGTAGAAAGGCAGCGATTTCCCTGCCGAATATGGAAACTCATAAAACCCCGAAAGATTTACCGGCACTACCGTTTTAAAAAGGTATATCAGGAAAGCAAATGAATTGAAGAAAAACCTGTCGGAAACAGGAATATTTGCCTCGTTCAGCGTAGAGCCTTGCTTTTGGGCAAGTATGGCTATTATACCGAAAAGGAGTGAAATTAAGAAAAAAGGAATCTTTTCGACGATTGTTTTCCGGGTAAACTCGCGCCCATGCAAATAATCAAACAACACCATCAATATTGGTAAAATAACGGCCTGTCCTTTTGATAACAAGGAAAAAATGAACATCAGATATGTGAGTGCGAGGTATTTTCGTTTCTGAAGTTCTTCACAATACTTCGAATAATAAATAAGGGATAGCAGCAGAAAAAAAGTATATAGCAAATCTTTACGCTCCGATATCCAGGCTACCGATTCCAGGTGCATGGGATGAATCCCGAATAATAATGCTATAAATGCGGAAGCTGCCCATTTCCCTTTGGTAATTTTATCAAACAAAACAAAAACCAGTAATGTATTTGCCAGATGCATTAATAAACTAACCACATGGTATCCTAACGGCTCCTCCTTAAAAAATGAGTATTCCAGCGTGTACGAAACCATTGTAAACGGATGGTAGTTGCCATAGAAATAGGAAGAAAAATAATGACTTATAGTTTTAAAATCTAATTGGGTAATGTCCGGGTTGTAGAGTACGTAAGCCACATCATCCCAATTGAGAAATCCGTTTTTCAATATTGGGGCATTTGTCAGCCATACCAATATCGCTAATAGCAGCATAATCATTGGCCTCAGATAAATGGATTGAGTTGATGGAGCACCTGTTCCTATGTTGTTTCCCCTGCCTTTTGTTGCTTTGCTATTCTTATACGTGGTCATATTAAATAAGTTTGTTTCATTTCCAGTGGGTTGTACCTGTAATTATTCATGTCTGCCTGCCTCCGGTTGCCGGTTGACGAGGCTGGCAGGCTATTCCCCTCCGGGGTTTAAAATTAGCAAAGTCCGGCGACAACTACAAATCTACAGCTTATTGATAAAACTTCACAGTTTCGATATTAAAACTATCATTATCACCACACTTCGATTCCTTACATCCTGACATTCTCCGCTAGCGCGCGTTTGTAACGCGTGCTCATTTTTTGTTAGTTTACATCGA
>CAZEDO010000184.1:0-4207 GCA_964511085.1 uncultured Lentimicrobiaceae bacterium | reverse complement strand
GTATCCGCCCTACCAACCCCATCTTTGCCAATAACCCTGACCGGTTTACCTTTGTGCTAAAAAACCAGGGGAACATCAATAAACGTCAGCGGTAATGTTTGTCAAAGATGAATGGAAGAATAGCGGGCTTGGATGAAGAGGCCCGCCCCAACCACAGGTCTTTCAAGTAGCGCATTCGGGTATTGGGTTCGCAAGAAGCGAAAATCCGTGGGCAAGCCAATTTTATTTGTAGGATTGTCTTCCATGAACAAAGCGTGTTGAAGCCTCATCGAAACATTCCGGTACTTATGCCCAGGCACAAATAGTTTTCACTTTCCCAGGTCATTCGCCACACCAACCCCATCCTTGATTATGCCGGTGAATGTGAACCACGATTCCGGAGCAAAGTGTACCACTTCACCTTAACCCTTTCTTGCCACCAGTATCTTACAACAGCAGGGTTTTATCAATAAATTGCGGGAGCAGTTCTTTGAGTTGAGAGGCTTTGGTATCGTTAATGTTGTTGATGACGTATGCAAGCCATTTCTGGGGATCGACCTCGTTCTTTTTGCAAGTGCCGAAGAAACTGTAAAACATAGCGATGTCCTCAGCTGCTTCATGATTACCTGCAAAGAGGTAGTTCTTGCGGCCTAAGTTATGGAAAGCTTTCCATAACGTCGGTTATGTAAAGTAAAATATTATGTAAAGCGACATATTGCTACTTGATATCAATCAGCAACTTAATATTTTCATAGGTCCGTATCACTTTACATAATATTTCATCCATTCAGAAGCTTTTTAACCATGCAAGCAAGTCATTATTGCTCACCCAAACTGGTATTTCCCTGGGTGACACATTTACGTATGCTTTTTCTATGGCTTCACGCTTCTGGCGAGAATCAGCCCTGGCATAGACTTCAGTTGTGGTAACAGAAACATGGCCAAGAATATCCCGAATGTATACCAAATTTACTCCTGCCTGCAATAGATGCATGGCTTTAGAGTGGCGCAACGAATGGCAACTTAATTTTTCGGGGATTAGTTCAGGATTTTCAACTCTTGCCAGATTTGCATATTTCAACAAAACATGAGTAACGCCCGGGCGAGAAAGCTTTTCCTGACGACTGTTCGTGAACAATGGATAGGATCGGGTTTGGGGTTTCAGGAGGTCATGCTCATCCAAATAGTATTTTAGTATTTTCACTTGCTGCTCCAGAAGTGGTACTATTCGTGTTTTGTTGCCTTTGCCTGTGATCCTGATAGTATATGGTTTATCCAGTCTTATTGACGCAGAAGTCAAGTCTATTAATTCTTGGACTCTTGATCCCGTGTCATACATAAGTGATAAAAGGGCAAGATCACGGCGTCCTTTCTCTGAGTTGACATCAGGTTGATTAAGAAGCAATTTAATGCCTTCAATCGTGAGGTAATTCATCGGAATACCCCTTGCCTTTTTTAACTTGATAGACATTATGTTCTGGTATTCATGCAGATTGTCCGGATTTTGATATTGGACGTATCGGAAGAAAGAATGTAATGCTGCCAGGCGTAAGTTTCTGGTTGTATCGCTCGATTTTCTTTCGGTTTGGAGCCAGTCAAGGAACGATACAACTGTTTCTTTGGTAATTGATTTCAGTTGGAGCTTTTCAGCTTTTATGTTACGGATTGCCTCCATATAGGTTATAAACAGAACAAAAGTGTCGCGATAGGCACTGATTGTATTGGAGCTCGACCCTCTTTCATGCGACAGATATCTTGTAAGAAAATCTGTCAGGTATTTGGAGAAATCAGTTGGCTTCATAACCCGTGATATCAGGAAACACGTTAAGATACACCATATCAACATCCTTGAGCAATCCAGGATACATCTCTGCGGTTAGCCTCACATAAGAGTCGGTAGCGCGTAATGATTGGTGCCCAAGATAAGTGGAAAGAATTGGAAGCGTGCAATACAGATCAACACCGGACTCCGCCATTTGGGCTAATGAGGTTACCGCAAATGTATGACGAAGATCATGCAGCCTGGGGCCATGATGATTGCCAGTAAATGGAATTCCCGCTATTTTGAGTATATCCTGGAACCGTCTGTAAACCGCATTTGTTGAGATGTTGGAACCGTTCAAGGAGACAAAAAAATAGTTGTCTTCTGATTTAAACAATGGAAGTGAGTCCCGGTGATGAACGTAGTCTTTACAGACTGCTGATAATGACTCTGATATAGGAATCATTCGTTGCTTCCCATTTTTCGAGTCCCTTATTACCAGGAAGTTATCTGTAAGATTGACATCTTTGTTCTGTAATACCACAGCCTCTCCAATACGCAGACCCGTAGCATATAAAAGTCTAAGTATGGCGGGCATTGCAAACAGCATGGAGTTCATCATTTTTCTCTGTGCCCTAAGTTCGTTAGAAGCGTTAAATATGGCTTCAATTTCCATTTTCGAGAAAATATAAGGCGAAAACGTGGTATTGCATTGCGGTAGTCGGGGAATAAACGAACGTATTCCGATCTTGCACAAATAGGAAGATAATTGACTGATACAGACACCCCTGTGGAACCTATACGAGTCTGACTCATTATTTTTGCGCTGACACCAATTTTCAGCAAGTGTTTTGGAGATACCCACTTCCGTTTCACCCAATTCAATGGTAAACCGATCAAACGAGGAGAATATGACTTCTTCACTGACATATTTAAATCCCAAACTCCTTTTAAAGTCGATGAACTGCCTGATATATGGAGCATATATGCCCCAAAGAGCGCGTTTATTCATAAAATAATCCTCCTTTCTGTGCATAAAATCCAGGGGAGACACCAGGAACATCCAATACGCATTGTCTGAGTGAAGTCAGGTCGATACGGAGATAAAACCTTGTTGATTCCGTATTCTCGTGTCCTAACACTTCGCTTATCACCGGCAAAATGGTTTGCCTTTCTAACAGACGACCTGCCAGACTGTGGCGGAGAGCATGCGGGCCATGTTTTCTGTTCTTTGTGTTGATCTCAGTTTTAGCAAAAGTATTCCTTACAATTTGTGTAATAACGGATGAATGTATTGGATTGTATGGAGATCGTGCGCAAAGGAATACAAAAGGTTCTTCGGATTTAAGTCTGCCAAATCTCAGATACTCAATCAGCGAATTGCCTACCTCGGGAAGTATTGGTAGTTCAATCATGCGACCAGTCTTATATTGAGTCAACCGGATCGAACTTTGTTCCCATAATACATTCTCAAACTTGAGATTGGCAATGTCTGAGGCACGCAATCCAAGCCTTGCTGCCAGCAAAATAATGGCATAGTCACGCTTCCCTACGGCACTATTTCTATCAACTGAAGATAATAGCTTCTCAACTTCTTCAGCCGTGTATGTAGAGGGCATATTTGCCTGGGCCTTATAGTTATCTTTTGGCATCATGGATGATAAATCCACATCTATTACCTCTTTGATGTACAGATATTTGAAAAAGTCTCTCAGTGTCCGAATCGAGATATGGGCAAGTGAGATCGTTTGTGGATCAATAGACTTGATGTAATCTATTATATGTAGCTGATTTACAGACCTGATTGATGACACTTTGTCCCCTTTTAGATAACAAAGAAATCTGAAAAGATGTTGCTCATACTCATTCACAGTATGCTTCGCTAATCTTTGATAGGTCTTGTAAGATAGATAGTTAATCATTTGCTGCCCTATTGGACCTTCAAAATCAGTTACTTCTTTTATGGGCTGGATTGTGCCTGACTCGATAAACTCAATAAGCACAGTAAAAACTTTGACATCGTCTTTTTCTCCTTTATTCAGTGTCGAATAATCTCGATCTCCAAATTCTTGCAAAAGGTAATCCCGGCAGACAGCTACGTCAATGAATTCAATGTCTTTAGATTCCATATACCGCTTTATTCTTCGCCAATGATAGTTGTAATACTTCAATGTCCCGTCTGCCCTCAAGAGCCGGTTCTTTAAGCACATTGTTGCTTGGGAGACTACTTCTTCAAAAGTTCTCTTTTCCATAATTGAATCTATTTTGTTGAGTGGTAAAAGCACCACTTGTTCAAAAATAGCTTCAAATATTATGGAAAGTAAGCTAAGGCAGGACAATAAACAACCATCTGATAAATAATAGGGTTGCGACATGCTACTTTACATAATATTTTACTTTACATAACCTAAGTTATGGAAAGCTTTCCATAACTTAGGCCGCAAGAACTACCTCTTTGCAGGTAAT
>CAZEDO010000183.1:0-4240 GCA_964511085.1 uncultured Lentimicrobiaceae bacterium | reverse complement strand
GTGGCAAAAACCTGACGTAGAAAAACACAAATATTTTATTAAGTCTTGATTTTTTGCTTACTTTTTGATCAAGCAAAAAGTAAGAAACTTAATAATAAACACATGGCACTTCTGCTTTTTACAAAGCGAATTCATATTACTATTCTGGTATTTTAATTCAATTTCTTTCGCAGGATCTAAAGAGCTGCAGAAACCCTGCGAAAATAAAAAAACTTGTGTTTTGGTTTGTTTATATTCTCTCTAGCTTATCAAATAACGTATAAACAATAATATTTACTAACTCTGGGATTATATAGCGCAGATATACGTATATTAGCAGTTGATATTTGTAAAACTTTTTATCATGGCTCACACAATAGATGATATTGAACTAAGCCCCGAAGAACGGCGGTATCGTGATTACATGCAGAAAGGTGACGACTTCATGAAAATCTCAATTTATCGTTCAGCAAAAGAGTGGTACACCAAAGCTCAGGAACTGAATCATAAGCAGGAGTTGATTAGCACTAAACTGGAACATTGCAACCGCCTGATCCAGGATGAAAAGAAGAAGATTATCGTTATAGTTTTGGTTATTGCAATTGGCGCATTAGCATTGATTTTCCTCTGACCTGTGCGTTTTCATTGATCAGATACGCTTTATATCAGCACCGATTGCCCTGAGACGACCATCAATATCCTGGTAGCCACGATCAATCTGTTCAATATTATCAATCACACTCTTGCCTCTGCCCGAAAGTGCTGCAATAAGTAAGGCCACACCTGCACGGATATCTGGCGACGACATACGGATTCCTTTCAATGCATATTGCCGGTCGAGGCCGATTATGGTTGCTCTATGCGGGTCGCAGAGTATGATCTGGGCTCCCATTTCAATGAGCTTATCCACGAAAAACAAGCGGCTTTCGAACATCTTCTGATGGATCAGCACACTGCCCTTGGCTTGGGTGGCAACAACCAGGGCAATACTTATAAGGTCAGGGGTGAAGCCTGGCCACGGTGCATCGGCAATTGTCATTATGGAGCCATCCATAAAAGTTTCAACCTGATAATGATCTTGTTCAGGAACAAAAAGATCATTTCCTTTAAGTTCCATTTTTATGCCAAGCCTTCCGAATACTTGTGGGATAATGCCTAGTGCAGGATAATTCACATCTTTAATTGTTATCTCCGATTGCGTCATAGCAGCGAGACCAATAAAACTCCCAATCTCAATCATGTCGGGAAGAAGAGTGTGTTCTGTCCCCCCGAGGTATTCCACGCCTTCTACTGTTAGCAGGTTGGAACCAACGCCGCTGATGCGCGCTCCCATCCGGTTCAGCATTTCGCATAACTGCACCAGGTAAGGTTCACACGCTGCATTGAAAATGGTTGATTTGCCTGTGGCCATAACAGCAGCCATCACAATATTTGCAGTACCGGTAACAGATGCTTCGTCGAGGAGAATGTATGCTCCTTTGAGTTCCGGTGCTTCAATCCGGTAAACATTACCTTCGGGCTCGCTGACAAAAGAAGCCCCAAGTTTTTGAAATCCCAGAAAGTGGGTGTCGAGCCTGCGGCGTCCAATTTTGTCCCCGCCAGGCTGGGGAATATATCCTTTGCGGAATCGTGACAGGAGTGCGCCGGTAATCATGACTGAACCACGAAGGTTGCCTGCTTTTTCGCGGAATTCGCTTGATTTCAGGAAATCAAGATCAACATTATCTGCCTGAAATGAGAAAGTTTCCTGGTTGAGTTTTTCAACTCTTACACCCATGCAACCAAGCAATTCTATGAGTTTATTCACATCCCTGATGTCAGGAACATTACGGATAATGACCTTTTCGGGTGTAAGCAGAACAGCGCAGATGATCTGAAGCGCTTCATTTTTGGCGCCCTGGGGAATAATTTCGCCATGCAGACGGTTGCCCCCCGTGATCTCGAATGAACTCATACGATTCAGGAGTTAATTGCTCTTTGGCAAATAGGGGCGGCGTGGCCGGTTATTACTGCCAGGATTGTTTTTTGGCTTCCCGTCAAATTTCTTCTTCTTATTTCTGGCCAGGATATCCATTGTATTGTTAAGGCGGAAATCATCGCTCAGTTTGAGTTTGCCGTGAGATAGTTTGCGGAGGTGCTCTGTAATAAGTTCGTCGTTCACCGAATCGCGGTTCCAGTTAAGGTAGGCCTTTTTTAGGTGATTGGCGATTGTTTTGGTGAAGGCTTCTTTTTCGGGACCTTCCTCATATTCCACCGCTTTGTCAATAATACGTGCAATATTCTTCCCATAAGGTTTATATAGAATATCATCCTGGGAGTAAGGAATCCGTTCTGGTTTTTCAGCAAGTGCCTGCGGCGATGGGGCTGGATATGGGGAATCTACATCCAGCTTGAAGTCGCACATTATATGCAGATGATCCCAGAGTTTTCGCTTAAGATCCCCGGAGTCACGCATCTCAGGATGCATCTGAGCCATGATATTAACCAGAACACGTGCCATTCGCGAGCGTTTTTCACGATCTTCAACTGTTACGATGTGTTCTGCCATCTTCTGAATGTTCCGCCCGTATTCGGAGATAATCAATTTGTTGCGGGTTGAATTGTATTCCATTGGAATGATATTATTGGATAAGACCTGTTGTTAGCGCTACCTGGAAAATATTAAGTATTCCTTAAAAGTACCAGTGCTTTGAATTTGGTGAATAGTGGCCGGGATTTTCTGCCAATTGATCTGCAATTATACTGAGCGCAAAGGTATAGATTTATTTGATTTGTCGCAAGATATACAGAATTTGACTTATAATTTCCGGAGTTTCGCAAACTTGAGCAGAAGTTGTTTTTGCCCGATACCAAATAGTACAGTAGCTTTTTTGTTAGGGCCGTTTCCTTCAACCGCAATAACTTTGCCTTTGCCAAATAGGTTATGTTCAACATCCATCCCCGCCTCCACATCTTCGTATGCCCCACCCGCCGACAAAGGCGGCGCGGCATCATCTTGCAGATGAGCAATTTTCTTGAAATTTTTTCCAAGGTTCTCAGGACTTTTTGGCTGTGATGCTTCTTTTGGTTTTGGAGGGATGTATTGAGTCTTAGGCTGAATCTGATGCCGTTTACTTGCAGGTGGCATTTCAAGAAAGGAAGGGTCTATTTCTTCGAGGAAGCGGCTTGGTTCGGAGGATGTAAGATTGCCCCAGCGGAAGCGGTTTTCGGCATAACTCAACGTTACACGATGCATGGCGCGGGTAAGAGCTACGTAAAACAACCTTCGTTCTTCTTCAAGATCGGCCCTGGAATTTAGCGACATAAAAGAAGGAAAGAGGTTTTCCTCCATACCTGTTATAAAGACATTCGGAAACTCCAGTCCTTTGGCAGAATGGATAGTCATTAGTTTGACCTTGTTGTTGTCCTGGTCGTCAGCTTTGTCAGCATCTGTAAGAAGTGCAATGTCCTGCATATAATCGTCCAGGAATCTTGACTGAGGTGCATCTTCTGATGGTTCCGGTTCCGAAAGTGTAAATTCGCGGAGCCCGTTAAGCAACTCTTCGATGTTCTCAATCCGGCTGATACCTTCAACAGTTTTATCTGCTTCAAGTTCCCTGAGTAAGCCGGTAGTTTTTGCGATATGTTCGGCCATATCGTATGCTGAAAGTTCGTGTACCTGGATGGTAAAACTCTTAATCATTGTTACAAACTCAGAAATCTTAGTCCTGGTACGCGGAGAAATTGCACTATCATCTGCTTCAACTGTTTCTAATTGCTGCCAGAGGCTGGTCTGCTTTTCACTGGCCAGCACCGAAATCTTTTGCATTGTAGTATCGCCGATTCCTCTTGCCGGGAGATTTATTACACGGTGTATTGCTTCCTCGTCATTATGATTGATTGCCAGCCTGAAATATGCCAGCATATCCTTGATTTCCTTACGTGAATAGAAGGAAAGCCCGCCCATTATACGGTAAGGGATATTCAATTTTCGGAGTGCTTCTTCAAGAGAGCGTGATTGCGCATTTGTCCGGTACAGAATAGAAAAGGCGTCATTCTGAAGCTGGTTGTTCATCTTCAGTTCAAAGATGCGGTTTGCTACCAGCATACCTTCCTCATTGTCGCTGCTGGCTTTGAGTACGCGGATACGTTCGCCGGATTCGTTTTCAGTCCAAACATTTTTGAATATCTGGTCCTGGTTATTCTTAATCACGCTGTTTGCGGCATCCACAATGTTTTGGGTGGACCGGTAGTTCTGTTCCAGCTTGAATAGTTTGTAATC
>CAZEDO010000182.1:0-4273 GCA_964511085.1 uncultured Lentimicrobiaceae bacterium | reverse complement strand
ATCCGGTGTTTGACGAAAGAGGTAAATTCGTCCAGGTAATTGAATATGCCCTGGATACTACTGAACGAAAAGAAGCTGAGAGTGCACTAAAAGTTGAGTTGGAGATGAGCAAAGCTCTCGCTGAAATTTCCATCGATACGCTATCTTCGCCATTATCGAGGGATGAGACTACCCTTGCTGTGCATCGGCATGCTTTGGCTCTTACAGGTGTTAAACAAGGATTCACTGGTGCTTTAAATATTGATAGAACTGTTCGCTATTCTCTGGGAAATTATGAAGCAGGGATGAGAGGCAGTCCCCTTATTGAGGAGTTGCCAAATGGCATGGCTGAGGTTTGGCTTGCTGCATGCAAGGAGCCCAGGCAGGAAGGTGAAATGTCTCTTACTGATCATAATACAGGAGTTACTACCAAAATTTATAGTGTGCCGGCTATTGCCGGAGGGCAAGTACTCGGTCTTATAGTGCTTTATATTGATGAGGAACCTATTGGGGCAAAAGTTAGTGAGATTATACACCGATTGGCAAACCTCTATGCTCTTGCACTGTATAATACACATACAGGAGAAGAATTGAAAGCTGCAAAAGAAAACGCTGAAGAATCGGATAGGCTTAAAAGCATGTTCCTTTCCAACATGTCCCACGATATCCGTACACCAATGAATGCAATTGTGGGCTTCAGCGAAATGTTACAGGATCCGGACCTCACGCGCGATGAACGTAACAGGTTCCTGGAGATAATCATTAATAGCGGCGACGCCTTGTTGAGACTGATCAATGATATTATTGATATTTCGAAGATCGAAGCCGGGCAATTGAAGATCATTAAATCCGATTTTTCGCTTAATGAAATGTTATCCGACCTATACCTTTCATTTTCCGAAGAAATTAGCCGCAACAAACTATATGATATCAAGCTTATACTGAGTAAACAACATCCTGAAAAGGATTTCATGATTCATAGTGATATTGTCAGGTTTATACAGATGTTCTCCAATCTGCTTGGCAATGCACTTAAATTTACTGATAAAGGATGTATAGAATTTGGTTATACCATACCGGATCCCAAAGTGTTCCGTTTCTTTGTAAGGGATACAGGTATTGGTATTCCTGCTGATAAAACTGATTTAATCTTTTTGCGTTTTGGTCAGATTGAAGAAACACAGGAAAGAAACAAAGGCGGAACAGGTTTAGGACTTACAATTTCAAAAAGCCTTGCCGAATTACTTGGAGGAGCAATGTGGGTTGAATCGGAAGTTGGCCTTGGGACAACATTCTTCTTCACTTTGCCATTGGCATCGGGCATGACCGAAAATACTCAACCATCGGAAGGCATGCTGGAATTGAGTAATGTTCCGATAGATTGGTCGGATAAGGTTATACTGGTTGCTGAAGACGTGGATTCCAACTTTTTTCTGATTCAAACAATACTAAATAAAACAGGCGTACACCTACTTTGGGCTAAAAACGGGCAGGAAGCACATGAGATGTGCAGAAATAATTACGATATCGACCTTGTTTTGATGGACATACAAATGCCAATAATGAGTGGTTATGATGCTACGCGAGAAATTAAAAAGATAAGGCCTTCTTTGCCGGTAATTGCTCAAACTGCTTATGCCATGTCAGGAGAAAAAGAAAAAACCATGGAGGCCGGTTGCGATGATTACATTCCGAAACCCTTGAAAAAGCGCGAATTGCTTTTCAAGATTCATCGCTTTCTGAAGCCCACGTAAGTTGTGTTTTGTTAGGTATTTAGGGGTTATCAGCTTGGTGCTAATTTCACTTTATCCCCCGTCTTTATTGCTCTGTCCGGATTCCAATTATTATAGATAAGAAGCTGCTTCAGTTTGACGCCGTACAACTGGGAAATAGCATACAGATTATCATATTGTCCTGCAATGTGTGTCTTTAATGAAGATTGCCGCTTTTTTGGCTCCAGGTAAACGATCTGACCTGGTGTTAATATGTCATCCTTATACAAATCATTATAACGGTACACCTGAAAACTGAAAATATTAAACTCCTTCGCAATTGAACTGAAAGTATCTCCAGGTTTTGCAAAAGTGAAGTTAATACCTTCATTTTCATATACGGTGTGACCCATAGAACCTGTTTTTACAAAAACGAACCTGCTCACATCGGGCTGATGATATCCTGACAAATAACGCGAACCCTCCTGAAAAGAAAATGAGGGATTTTCATTAGCAGGAGTTGCTGTGATCGTTGGCTCTTCTCCTCTGTCGAGCTTAAAAAGTTCATTGGCTTCAATAATCTTAATAAGCTTTTCGGCATATTCAGGGTTTGTAGCATAACCCGCTTTTTTTAACCCTTTTGCCCAACCTTTATAATCGGTAATCTCCAATTGGAAAAGGTCAGTATAGCGCTCCCTGGTTGCCAGAAATTGAGAATGGTCAATATATGACTGTTCCGGATCAGTATATTTTCGGAAACATTCCTGTTTTGCATCATCATCCATATAATAAGTGGAGCCCGTCCATTCCTTATGGCATTTAATGCCAAAATGATTGTTGGCATTCACTGCAAGTTCACTCTGGCCGCAGCCCGATTCGAACAAACCCTGAGCCAATGTGATACTTGCAGGAATATGGAAAATATTCATCTCCCTTACAGCAATATGTTTGTATCGCGCAATGTAATTGATGTAGAGAGGTGTTGTATAATTGCTTTGGCTATAAATAATTGCCGGAAAAAATGCAAAAAAGAGGATAAAATAAGCAGAGAGGGGCAATTTCATATATGTTGTTGGGCTTTAGCTGAAATATCACAAAAATACCAGTTTTACCTTTAGTTTCAGGAGTGTTTAGTCTGGCTTTTGGATGCTAATAGGACTTTTTAAAATATTGTTAATAAATATTTCAATTTATTTATTTCAAAGAATTGTATTTCAGGGCTATATGCAAAATATTGCAAATGCTTAAAAGGCGAATTGTTAATATTTTATGGGATATAAAGCAATACTCCGGTAACTTTTCATTTCTCGCAACTTAGCGAAGCGTTCTCATGAGCGCAGCGAATAAAGACGCAAAGGCGCAAAACGTTGATTCTTAGCACTATGTGATATCGAAAGAATCGTATGTAATATATTGATAATTAGCATATTATAAAATATTACCGGACTGTTGATAAAGCAGAAGATGTGCGAATAATAAGCCTGCTATTTGGATTTGCGAAATACTTTGGCTACAGTTCAATAACCAAAGCATCATTTTTTGTAAGTGCCTCGCGGAGTTGTTTGTCGCATTTTACTATGAAGGATTACTTGTACTTCCTGACGGTATATTATCATTAAAACTGCTTGTTTGGTCCAGCGCGTTTTCAACAATATATGTATTTGTTAACATACCGTTAATGAACTCAAGGTGCAAATCCTTTTCGTATATCGCAGGTATATTCTCGCTCTTTAAGGCTATCAATTTCCCCTGGTTAAGAACAATTTCGCCATTAAACCATTCAGCAAATACGTTCTGTTTACCCGGAAAAAGGTGGTCCAAAGTTATTTCTTCATTATTTTCCAGCAGTCCAATTAATTTTGTGAGATGGAGTTCGTTTTTTATGATGGCCCATCTCCCAAGATAACCACGCTTATTGGCTTTTAATCCGGTATAAAAGCGCGGAGGCGATTTCAGTCTGGCAAAATATTGATTCAAGGGTTCGCAGGCCATTGCAACCTCTTTACCTTGATATACGAGTGATTCCTTGAGTTGCGAGTTCATTATTAGTTGTTAACAAGTTATACAAGTAGCATTATTTCGTAGGCTTAATGCAAGGCTTTTTCAATACTTATCCAGAATGGCGGCAAAGTCAAACTGGGCATAAGACATTAATGTAGTAAACGAGTCCTCGCACTATACTCATCAAAAACGGTAAACGGCAAATGAAAATGAATTAATTCCGCCCAAAAATATGAAAGTTATAAATACTATCCAGCCTTTTTTTTAAAATAGTATATATTTTATTTTCGTGATATAAAAAAGGATAGGTAATGTGGAAACTGGTAACAGGAAAGGGGGGGCAGAACTGTCCTTGGACTTACCTTTGGATTCAATCATGGCAAGCTTTTCAGGCGTATCAGGGGATATTTGGGAATGAGTTTCTTTACTGCAAATGGGATAAATTATTTCATTATCAGTTCTAATTTCAAGCCCCAAATTTCAAGCACATCCTTTCCGTATCTTTTAAAACCAATGTTTTATTTTGCAATACTCCGGTAACTTTTCATTTCTCGCAACTTAGCGAAGCGTTCTCATGAGCG
>CAZEDO010000181.1:0-4301 GCA_964511085.1 uncultured Lentimicrobiaceae bacterium | reverse complement strand
CAATATGTGGCAGGTTGGATTGTGGTTCGGTTATATACATAAAGCTGACGAAGTGATCCATTGGGGTGTCAGCAGTATGATTGCCAGGGGCCAGTTATTTCTGATGGCAAAAGACCCTGTTACTTTCCAAACCAGACAAATTTTTAATGACAGGGTTTACTTTATCACGCCAAAGATATTCGTTGAAATGAACATGGCAACATGGATGAAAGTGAATGTTAGCGCAGGGTTTCGGTTCACTGGTAAAGTGAATGGGCAATACCTGAACCGGTTTAACGAATTGAGCCCTACATTTTATAAATCTGATTACGACCAACCTGAATTCTCCTTATCTCTGCTATTTGGGGGCTTTCGTTCAAAATCCGATTAAATCTATTTTCTCCGGACTTATTAAACCCTTTTATGCGATTCAAATATCCGTTAATCTTATTCCTGCTCATTTCAGTCTTTGCTTTTGCCAACCATTCGGGGACTATCGATCCAATGGCAAAAACATTTACCATAAGTGGTTACGTAAAAGATCGTAATACCGGCGAAGCACTTATTGGTGCAACTATTTATGTGCGCTCTCTCAAAACAGGGACAACCACTAACCTTTATGGCTTTTATTCATTTAGTCTTCCCGCGGACAATTATCAACTTGAGTTTACTTTTTTGGGTTATGCATCGAAAGAAGTGAAGGTTGAACTTAGCCAAAACGTGACTCTCAATGCTGAACTTGGTTTGAGGCAGGAAGAACTTTCTGAAGTAGTGATTACAGGTCAGCGCAATGATGATAATGTGAAGAAGACGGAGATGAGTGTAGTTAAAATGGACATCAAGGCCATTAACCGCATCCCGGCTTTTTTTGGGGAAGTTGACCTGATAAAAGCCATACAATTATTGCCAGGTGTTATGACTACCAGCGAAGGCGCTACAGGATTCAGCGTTCGCGGCGGAGGCCCTGATCAAAATCTTATCCTCCTCGACGAAGCTGTGGTATATAACGCTTCTCATTTACTTGGCTTCTTCTCTGTCTTTAATAATGATGCAATAAAGGATGTTACACTCTATAAGGGCGATATCCCGGTTTCTAGCGGAGGGCGGCTGTCGTCACTGCTTGATGTTCGCATGAAGGATGGAAATTCGCGCAAATTTTCGGGCACCGGAGGATTTGGGCTTATATCGAGCAGGCTCACTCTGGAAGGACCAATAGTTAATGAAAATACATCGTTTATAGTAGCTGGAAGGCGCACTTATGCTGATTTGTTCCTGCCCCTGGCCCGCAACAAAGATGTGCGGGACAATACGCTCTACTTCTATGATTTTAATGCCAAGGCTTCGCACCGTTTTGATGATAACAACAGGGTTTTCGTTTCAGGCTATTTTGGCAGGGATATATTCAAAAACCAGTTTGCACGTATGAGTCTCGGAAACCAAACGGCTACGCTTAGATGGAACCATTTGTTCTCTAAAAAACTCTTCACAAATTTCTCGCTCATTTATAGCAAATATGATTACAGCCTTGGTACGCCGGCAGGAGAAGCCAACGCGTTCCTCTGGACATCCGACCTCAGCGATTATTCTGCAAAGGCTGATTTTACATGGTTTCTGTCGCCTTCTTCAACAGTTAAATTTGGTGTTTCTTCCATGTATCACGAATTCTACCCCGGCACTGCAAAAGGTGTAGGCGACAATACTCTGATATCGGAATTTAAAATGCCAGGTAGTTTTGCCCTCGAGGATGGGATGTACATCAGCAATGAACACAAGATTTCGGGAAGGCTCACACTTAAATATGGAATACGCATCTCGGTTTTCCAAAATGTTGGACCTGCAACACTTTATAATTACAATGACTTATTCCAGGCTTCTGATTCCACGGTATATAGCAAAGGCAGGTTTTTTCACACCTATGCTGCTCCCGAGCCCCGCGTGGGGGTCAATTTTGCAATTGATGAATCATCTTCTGTAAAGGCCAGTTATTCCCGTACTGCCCAGTTTGTGCATCTTGCTCAAAACTCCACTGCCGGCACGCCGCTAGACATCTGGTTTCCGTCATCACCAAATGTAAAACCTTCGCTGGCCGATCAGGTTGCTTTAGGATATTTCAGAAATTTCCGTAAAAATAAGATCGAGACTTCTGTAGAAGTATATTATAAGCAGATGAGTAATGTTATAGATTTTAAGGATCATGCACAGTTGCTTCTCAACCGCAAACTGGATGGGGAACTCAGGTTTGGCAAGGCATGGTCGTATGGCATCGAAATGATGGTTAAATTACCTGAAGGCCGCCTTAATGGATGGGTTAGCTATACCCTTTCGGCAAGCAAGCGGAAAATACCTCTTGTTAATAATGGATTGACTTATGCAGCTCCTTATGATAAACCGCACAACATAAGCCTGGTATTTAATTATGAGCTAACCAGAAGGTTTGTAATATCTGCAAACTGGGTTTATGCTACTGGTATTCCCGTTACTTTTCCTGTAGGACGGGCCGAAATAGGGAACAAGATCATCCCGATTTATTCCGATCGTAATGCTTATCGCCTTCCAGCCTATCATCGACTTGATGTTGCTGCCATCCTAAAAGGAAAAAATAAAAAAGGCAGACGCTGGCATGGAGAATGGAACTTTTCGGTTTATAACGCTTACGCCCGCAAGAATACCTGGACTCTCAATTTTGTTCAGGATAACGAAAACCCGAATGTAACTTATGCTGAAAAAACTTACCTGTTTTCGCTTATCCCTTCAGTCACTTATAACTTTACATTTTAACCATTATGTATAACTACACAAAGTATTTCATCAGCCTTTTATTTGCTCCTTTTCTGATGTGGGGCTGTACCGAAAAAGTTGATATTCAATTGGATAGTTCTTATACGCGTCTCGTGGTTGAAGGTGCAATTACTACTGACACAATGCCTCAATGCGTGAAGCTGACAACTACATCGAACTACTTCTCCAACCAACCTGCTCCAACGGTGAGTGGAGCTACTTTAAGCATCACCGACGGGCAAAACACATGGCCACTATCCGAAAACAAAACCCAGCCAGGCAATTACACTACAGCACCGGATGTTTATGGCTTGCCAAACCATAGCTACAAACTTAAAATCTCACTAAAAGAGCCTTTGAATGGTTACAAAGATTATGAAGCTACCAGCCTGCTCCGTCCAATTTTTCCTATGGACTCTATTGGGCTTAAATTCCATCCCGAGTGGGGGAAAGATGGGTTTTACGAAGTGCAGTGTTACTACCTTGATCCACCAACTACCGATTTTTATATGTTCAACGTTTACCGCAACAATACCCTTATCACCGATACTATTAATAAGAAAATGGTTGTTGACGATCAACTTTATAATGGTAACTATACCAATGGGGTGGGAGTTGGTTATTTCAATCAAAGCTTTAAAGATGAGCGGCTCATTCCAGGCGATGTTGTGAAGCTGGAGGTGGCAAGTGTCACCAGCGAATATGCTAACTTTGTATGGGCAGTGCAGGCCGAAGTAAACGGGCAAAATCCTTTATTCAGCGGCCCGCCCGCAAATATCACCGGCAACATGAGCAATGGCGCTGTTGGGTTCTTCGCGGCATACTCGCTTTCAAAGAAGACAATTGTTGTGAAATAGAGGAAAGGGACGAGGGACAAGTTGAAAAAAAAGTTGAAATATGCAGAAACATTTGACAGTTCTAATAATTTTTAATCTTGCTTTATCGGCTTGTTTTGCACAGCCTTTCCAGGTAGGGCATAAGCAACAGACATTTGTTGACCCCTCGCGGGCCAACCGAAACATCACCACTGAAATTTATTATCCGGCAAATACGGCTGGTAACAATGTTCCCATTGCTACCGGGCAATTTCCTGTGCTCGTTTTCGGACATGGATTTGTGATGACCTGGAGCGCATATGATGTGGAGTGGAATGCGATTGTTCCAAACGGATACATCATGGTATTCCCAACCACTGAAACTTCGTTTTCACCTTCGCATACTGATTTTGGCAAAGACATCGCGTTTCTTGCCGGGGCAATGAAAGCAGAAGGAACAAATTCTTCTTCCATATTTTTTGGAGCTGTCGCGGCTACATCTGCCGTAATGGGCCACTCCATGGGAGGGGGAAGCGCTTTTCTGGCCGTGCAATATGATTCAAGCATCACTGTTTTGGCAACACTTGCCGCTGCGGTTACAAATCCCTCGTCAATAACGGCAGCTCAGAATATATCAATACCTGCCATAGTGTTTTCAGGAGCTAATGACTGTGTTGCTCCTCCTGCCCAGCACCAGTTGCCAATGTATAATTCACTTGCATCTTTGTG
>CAZEDO010000180.1:0-4332 GCA_964511085.1 uncultured Lentimicrobiaceae bacterium | reverse complement strand
CCAACTCAAAATTGCTGCTTGATACCATTAACCGCGAGCAACTGACCCATTGGACTGAGGGATGCATCCAGTTCCTGTTTCATAAACAACAAAGCCGGGAAGTCCTTCCACCTTTTAATTCGGAGTTTATTGTAGAAGGCAAAAAGTTTTTCAAGGAGGGTAATTACCGTGAACATCCCATCATCCAGGCAAAGGGCATTGTAGTAAAGGTGCTTTCGTTAACGGCGCATCTGAAAGCTGCAGATCAGACTGCGGATTTGGGGAAACCAAGCCAGCCCTCAGCAACCAGTGACATCCTGATCATTAAATACCAGGTTGCCCCCCGTGAAGCCATGGTAGATCTTCATATCCATGAATTAGTTGATGATCCTACAAATCTGGAGAAATCAGAAATACTTGAATTCCAGAAAAATTATTTTCTGAAATGTCTTGATAGCGCCATTGCCAACCATTTTCTGAAAGTTGTTTTTATTCATGGCGTTGGAAATGGCATTCTGCGCGCCAATCTTATCGAACTGCTTAAAAAGCAGGAGGGCGTCGAATACTTCGACGCCCCCATGGCAAACTATGGCGTGGGAGCCCTGGAAATCAGGATTCCGCACAACGAATGAGTTAATGGATCACAGAAACTTTACGTGAATAAATTTGTGAACCTGTGTTCAGTTGCAGGATATAGATGCCAGGCGTTAAATTTTGCCCGTCAAGTACAGTTTCATGCTGACCACTCCCAAAGCTCCCCAATGAACGGGTTGTTACCAATTGTCCGAAAGCACTATAAAGATTGAGTGTAATATTGCCGTTATTACTCAAATAAAATGAAACCTTTGCTGAACCATCAAATGGATTAGGGGATACGGTAAACTGACTGATGCTGTTTACTTCTCGTACGACTGCGGGGGCTGCCATCCAGAATTCGCTCGATTCGGAAGTAGTGAATGTACCACCTTGTTTAATAATAGTTGCGCCACACGCTATTTGATATGCACCGGAACCATTGGAACAACACAACCCGTTTCCACCGCTGTCGTAAATGTTGAATGTATAGCAATCAGCCTGTGGAAGGGTAATTGTTTGCTGGATGTTCTGGTTTGCTTGTGTGTATGGACCGCCGTTGGCCACAATAGTGCCGAGGGAATTCTTCACATCCCAGGTTGTTTCCTGCGGGGCATTGTCGGTACGTAGAAATAACGCAATCTCATTAGTTGTAACCGGTGCAGAATTGATGCTGAAATGGAGAGTGTCATTCTTTGGATACTGATCCGAAGAATTGTTTGGGTCAGTTGTGTAAATTGTCAACATGTTCTGCGACTCGATGCTAAAGGAATATTCAGGAAGGGCAATCACTGTTTTGTGCAGGCTTGGTAATGAACCATTCCAGGTAAAAGTACTCAGGGAGCCATCATTTACTTTGTATTTGATGGTCATGCTGGTAATTGCGTCATTGCCGTTGTTGCGAATATTTACCGAAGGGGTGATTTTGTTCTTGCATGTAATGGAGGGAACATTTACAACATTCAAAACCTGGAGATCGGTGTTATAAGGCATTACCAGCGGGGTGGTCGAGCTGTTGCCTCCCTGAAGAACTTGTTTTGTGCTTTTATTCTGAACAAATCCCACGGCAGCAATCTGCGTTTTATCGTAAACAGTTCCGAATTTCCAGGAACCTTCAATCAATACATAATCCCCTGGGACCATGGGAGCCGGAATAGTGGTTCCAGCCGAAGTAGGCAGAATTTTCTTCATAACATTGTAAAAGTCTCTTTCGCCATTTGATCCGGGAGCTGAATTGAAATGAATCCATTTTTCAATAATGACATTGTATGCAACCAAGGTTCCTGTTACATTCTGGGTGCACTTAATCAGCATGGTAGAGTAAACCGAATCCTGTTGGGGCGAGAGATAGTGCTGCAGATTTACTTCAAAAGGTGAAGGTATGATGTATTCAGCATCAATTTTTGCCTGAGTAACATTAGCCGGAGCGCCGAGATAATTCGGTCCTGACTGTGGAAAACCATCCATAACAGCATAAGGTACCCCGGTTACCCCGTAATAGCCAACCCTGGTAGCTACGTCAGAAGGGTTTTGAGCATTCATGGGGTCAACTCCGGGCCAGTTCGTATGGTATTTAATAGAAGTACATTTAGTGGAATTCGCGTTTAACAGTGCATCGAAAGCAGGATTCTGTGACGCACATGGCGAACAACTGGCATTCGTGAATTCCTCGAAGAGCACAAATCGCTGGGATTGGCTGTAACCAGCAATAAGAATACATACAAAAGCGGTTGTCAGTAAAATTGTTTTCATAGTTTTAGTGTATAATTTTGAACCTTACAAAAATATCAAATATTATGGTAAGAATGAAATTGTGTTTGAAAAATATTGTAATTTTGCAAGATAATATCTGACAACTAAAATATATTGTATATGAAAAGATTGTTACTCTTGGTTTACCTGCTTTCGATCGTAGCTTTTTATGGCTATTCGCAGAGTTTATACCTTTCCAACGCACAGGGTCCGATTATTGCCAATTCCACCATCACGCAAGCGGGCACGCCCGACAGCCTTGAACTTATTACGTATCTGAATGTTAAAAATATTGGCACTCATGCGGTCAATATTTATTGTAAGAAAATTTATATTTCGCAAATCGATTCCGTCGAAGTGACCATGTGCTGGGCAGGATCCTGTTACCCTCCTTTTGTGAATGTTTCACCCAACTCCCAACCTATAGCAGTCGGACAAACCATTACCGACTTTGTGGGACATTACGGCTCAGTTACCGGTCACGGTTTCAAATCTGGTGAAAGCATAATACGGTGGGTGTTTTATGATGCAACAGATCGTAACGATACAGTCAGCGTTACAGTTAAATATACATCCTATCCCGTTGGTATCCAGGAAAAAATTTCTCTTCAGGGTCTGCTTTCAAACGCGTTTCCAAACCCGGCCGGGGCAACTGCCAGCTTCAATTATTCGGTACCGTCAGGTTCACAGGGGGCCATCATCATCCGTAATTTAGTGGGAGCTGCAGTGCAAACTGAACAAGTCATATCCGGCGCAGGGAAAATAACCGTCAGCACAGCCAACCTGAGCGATGGTCTTTATTTTTATTCACTGATGATTGATGGAAAAATCATCCAAACCAAAAAGCTGGTTGTAAAGCACTAATTTTTAAATTAATAACTTCTTTTGTGCTTAAAACAAGTTGATTGTTCTGAAGGCTCATTAAATTTGTTCCTATTATTATGTCATCCCTTCGGGATTTTGTTGGAAATCAACAGGATTCCCTATAATCATATCATCCCTTCGGGATTTTGCTGGAAATAAACATGTTCACTATAGTGCCTTCGAAATTATTTTGTGAGAACGAGAAGACTATTCTAACGATTATAAGCCCGAAGGGCTGGCATGATTTTAGAAAACAGTTTGTATAGTCTACCCAAAAACCCCGAAGGGGTGATATTATTCTTCATAATACCTGGTATACGCAACCTTAATGGCAGCTTGTCCTAAGTGGGTAAGCAGTAAAAATAAATATAAAAAGTTTTTAAGTAGTTTATTCTTAATCTATTATACAACTAAATAACCTGCATTATGAAAAAAATCAGTGGTTTTTTATTAGTATGTTTGATGACATACTCAATTGCGGGTTATTCTCAATACATTGATTCAGTCAGAATCTCTCCAAAAACTCCAACATCTAATGATTCAACTACTTTTCTTGTTTATGTGACGTACACATCCGGAGGTTGTGATATTAAAACTCATAATACACAAATCAGCAACAACATTATTAGTAACATATCACAATATTGTTATGGTAATTATATGTACATCTGTCATAACGTTGATAGTGTAAAAGTTCCAATACTTTCTCCTGGGTCTTACACTTTTCATTATGTACTCAAATCAAGTACACTATTTTCAGGGTGTACAACCTATACTCCCACTGATTCAATCAACATTCCATTCAGTATCAATTACCCATTAGGGATTGATAATCATTCCAATCCAAACATTTTTAACATTTCTGACTTTGACACCAAAAAAATCATAATCAGGTTATCAGAGTCAAAGAAGTCTATGTTGTTCATTTACAACTTATTGGGAAATAAACTTTTTGAGACAAGTTTATACTCTATTGAATCAGAGATAAATATCAATCTCCCAAAGGGTTTATACCTTGTAAAAGTATCAACTGAGGATGGAAAATCCCAAACAAAAAAAATAATAATAAAGGAATAAAATTGACTGCTTATCCCTTTCGGTCAAGTTGGAAGTTTATTATGGAATTATCCCAATCTGATTTGGTAATGCAATCGATCAACATTA
>CAZEDO010000179.1:0-4348 GCA_964511085.1 uncultured Lentimicrobiaceae bacterium | reverse complement strand
TGAAAATAAACTTTAAACCAACCATGGATATAAGAGACAAAACAAAATTGTTTTCGCTTCGACAGGTAATGATAGGACCGGATGTCCTTATACCTGAACATTGGTAGAACTACCTTCAGGGTATTATTCCCATAATCACCCTGGATATAGTTTAATGGAGCGACTGCAATTAAATGACCAAGCAGTCTGTTAGGATCCGACATCGATGGAAATTTAATCGGACTGGGGCCATAATGTTTATGTAAAAAACATATCAGGTAATTCGGGCAGTTGATGTGAATGATTATTTGCTCAGACATAAGTTAAAATTAGAAGGTTAGTGTTTCATTGTAAAGGTCAAATATTTGGCGAATTATTTTTCTTAGGTTGATAGGCGAAGTATGTCGCATAGCAACCCATTAACAGAAATTAGGGCATAGGTTTTTCCCTAAGTAATTTCACAAGGTTATCAATTGCTTTTTTGGGTAGGATTTCAAAAAGCCTTACATATCCATCATAAGTTTCACCATCTCTTCCAAGAGGATGGATATAAACAACGATAGTTCCATCTGGTTCAATGTGATCGACATTAAGCCTAAAATCCGTTAACCCTTTTTCCTTGTCGATGTTATTTATGATAAAATCCTCAAAGGAGATAGATCCATTAAATGCTCGTTGATTTACCTGAGCAACATGAAGTGCTCTACGTCTTGGTTTTAATTTTTTTAAGTCCATTCGTATTGTTTTTAAAGATTAAACTTCTGTTAATAGCCGCTAACCGCAATAGAACTGCGGTTAGCCCTGCTCATTAATGGTAATTTTCAATCGTTTACCCATTCAGCATTATGGTTACTTTTCTTTCTTCTATTGTCCTTATCCCACATATAATAGGTGATGCGTCCAACTTCTTTCCATTCGCCACCTATGTTGATTTCGTAGGTGAATTTGTATGGTAATCTGTGTATCATTTTTGTTGCCAAAGCCATTGTTTTTTAAATTGAACTGCCATTAATAGCCGCTAACAGCCATACACGTCGGTTTGCCCTGCTCATTAGGGGCAAGCCTTTTATAGCCTGCCCCGATAAGATTACTTTTGAATTACTGGCCAGTCCCAATACTGAACTCCATCAGGACTATCATCTGTTTTCTTAGGAACGCTCCAACAGCGAAATGTCCCTGTCAAATTTGGGTTGGGGTCTGCACAGAACACGGTCATATTAACCATTTCTGATCCTTCAAACACCTGTGTAATAATTGCGGGTGCTGTTTTCATCCCATTGGGTAATTCCATCTCTTTGTTTCCATTTGGGGAAAATTCAACGATTCTTCCGATTGTTGGTTTCATATTGATTTGTATTAATGCCTTCCCCTAATGTTGGGGCAAGGATAAGCCTTTGCAGGCCGTTATTGTTTTGGTGAAGTCAGCCAGGCGGCCTTCACCTGCCGCCGTTTCATTAGCGATAATTCTTGAAGCATCGCTTGCATTGATCGTATTTCGGCAATTCATTTGCTTCAAATACCGTGTATTGTCTATCAAATTCTTTCATTCCGCAAATTGTTCTTTCACTTCCTTTGATATGCAGATGATTTACACCATACGCCCCAAATGACCAGGCAACGCCAATGGGGAAACTCCCACTAATAGGCTCTAAACCCAACTCTGATGTGTTTTTGTTTGTAGTATCCTTCATGGTGTCGCTGTGTTTAGCCCTGCTCAATAGCTGAAATAAATTAACTCCGATGATCCTGGTAAATAAAGTGGATGCTTAGGAGATCCATTTGCATTTTTACCAAAACAACGGGCAGATGGGAAAAGGAAGCGCATATTCCTTTGAACATACAATTGTATTGGTTTTGGTACGAAACGATATCCTGATTTCTCTCTTAACGTAGAATGATCCGACGCTGCCATGATTTTTCTTTAACCGAATCCGTTCACCTGTTAATTTGTGAATGAAACTGGACCCTATTAATCTATCCTGTTCACTTATTTTCATTTCTCCTGAATTTCTTCCCGATACCAGTTTTTGAATTCCATTTCAAACAGCATCATTTCCGGGTCGATATTGTATAATGCAGCCCATAATCTGTTCTGTTCTTTCCACGCTTCCCATGCTATTTTTTCGCCAAACTCCAAAGCCTGAACAATGCTCAACACTTTCTTGTTTTCATTATCGAAGCTCTCATTAGGGAGCATGGTTTCTATAATCTGCTCGGCACGGGTCATTTCGTTTCCTCCTGATACATTTCGTAAAGTTGGTAGGTAGTGAATCTATCTGAAGATAGATACTTGTGGCTTGGTGCATTATACCAACTACCCGAGGTTGTAACCTGCCTCCATCCGTCTGCATCGCACCATTCTGCAAAACTGATTGCTTCCTGATTGGCAAAAATATCCATGGCCTGCAAAGCTTCATTCACAGTTACAAATTCATGTTCTTGGCCGTCCAGGATACTTTCCGTTTGTGATTCCTGTAATATTTCTTCTTTCGATTTCATTTGATTCTTTTTTAAACAATTTCCATTACCCAAATCTGTTCTGTGTTTCAATACTTCATTCTTCTGGCAGTCATCACTCAGGCAGGCGTGATATATACAGCACCAGTCGCTGATATGGCATCTCATGTGAACATAAATCTATCATTGTCACGCACAATTGTAGTTTCAAATGGGAATCCCTTTTCGGGAATCTGCTGGATGGCGTCAAGCAATCCGCTTGAAGAGGTGAACACAATTCGCATTTCTTTATTGAATTCAATCTGCAGATGCAAACACTTCTCACTTCCTTTATCCGTAAATTCCTTTACTTTCGAATCCTCGATCCTATATGCATGTACGATAATTTCACGATCCAGGATTTTCGACATCTTGATCTTGTCGCCCTCGAAACCTTTGGCGACCGGCTTTATACCGAATTGTCCGAACTTATTCATGCAATAATTTTTTCAATAAATGTTTGCTGTCACAATGCACCGCCCATCCATAGTATGATGCAATTGATTTGTCATTCTTATTCTTGACAATCATTCTGGCAAAGTTCTGTTTGATGCTTTTACGCAGCCTGACATGAGTATGATAGAATACATATCCCACAAAATCAGTTCCCCTGTCATCAACCGGAAATACCTGGTAATTCCCCTTTATTGTGAGCTTTAATTTTTCATCCTGGTAGGTCCGTATCTCTGACAGTAATCCGTGTAGGTATGGTTTGTCTGGTGCCAGAATCACAATATCATCAGCGTATCGGAAATAATACTTGACTTTCTTAACCTCCTTCATCCAATGATCGAAGTAAGTGAGATAGAAGTTTGCGAAATATTGACTGAGATAGTTGCCGATCGGTAATCCTTCAGCGCTGTCAATGATCCCATCTAACAACCATAGCAGATCACTATCCTTGATCTTTCTGCGAAGCAGCTGCTTCAATATTTCGTGGTCAACACTTGGATAGAACTTTTTAATGTCAAGTTTCAGGCAGTACAATGTGCCGGGAATATCCTGCAATGCTTTTCTGACTGCATAGGCTGCTGCATGGATGCCACGGCTTTTGATGCAACTATAGGTAACTGCTGTGAACGTGGAAACAAATATCGGCTCCATGATGTTCATAATAGCATGGTGAGTGATCCGGTCCGGATAATAAGGTAACCGGTATATGATCCGCTGCTTCGGCTCATAGATCGCGAACGTTGTATACTGTGATGTTTTGTAGGTCCTATTCACCAGCATTTCATGGAGCCTTTGAATATTTTCCTCACGATTTTTATCATGATCAATAACCCCTGGTTGTTTCGACTTGCCTTTACGGGCAATTGAATCAGCCAGGTGCAGGTTTTCAATACTGCAAATCTTTTCGTACAGATGGTTAATTCTTTTCATTGACTTTGCTTTTTGATAAATCGTTTTCCCTGTTCAGGTACCAACGATTTATTTCAATACTGTTGTTTTTTGCCATGTTGGCATGGTCTACACTGCGAAATATTGCATAGGTGAAGGCTGGCATTCGTGTTCGTATTCGTATAGTTGTAATTCGAATTCGAAAAGTCGAACCTGGAACCGGAGGACTGAACTGACAGCTAAGCAGCATACAACCGTGGCGTTTAGATTTTGTTTAAAAGCATGTCTTCAAACAACTCGGTAAACTGAGTTGTGATATATTTGATTTGCTCTTCTGTTTCAGTGCAAAGGCGAAGGCCGGCAGCCGTGCCCGAATCCGCACAGTCGCAATCCGAATACGAAAAGTCGAACCCGGAACCGGAGGACCGAACCGACAGCCAGGCGTACCATTTTAGCTGATTCCAATCACCACCCCTGGCGATCCAACCATTATTGACTGCCTGGAAAATGATGATGAGTTTATATCTCGCCA
>CAZEDO010000178.1:0-4384 GCA_964511085.1 uncultured Lentimicrobiaceae bacterium | reverse complement strand
CCTGAATTTGAAATTGAACCACTGAAATAAGCAGGTGGCTCCGGCTGAGGGTTGAAAGAAACAAATCTGACATATATTGTTGTTGCTGCAAGCGCTCCACCAGTGTAAGATTTTGTGATTGCAGATGAACTGAATCCACTTCCTGATGTTAATGAAACCTCAAATTCAGCAGGTGGTGTAATTGTTATATTTCCAGATGCAGGATCAAGATTCGTTCCTGTAAGGGTATAATTCATTTCAGCCGATGTGCTGCCTGTTGGCACTAATCCAAAATCAAGCGAGCCTGGTTCAACAGTTAAAGCAGGAGAGGGATCGCCAACAGCAAAGTCGCTGAATGATGTTAAACCTGTTGCGGTAGCCAAAAGATTTGTGGGCGTGCCCGAAACTGTGGCTACGAACCAATCTGGACTGTTATAGCGGCGGATTAAGTAGTTTGCCGGTGTAGTGCCCGCATCATTGTCTGTTGCCACATAATTAAATGAAGGTGAATAAGTCCAGGTACCGGGTATGGGCGTGGTGTTGGTTAATGTCCAAAACCGGTTTACACTTTTTGCGCCATAAATTCCGGAAGCAGCTATCTGTGGATGATCGCCTGCTGTTGATTTCGCAGTAATGCTGCCGGTGGCTGCCGAAACTGTTCCGGTAAATGCAACCGAAACTGGCGTATAAACAGCAGCATCGCCTACTTCAAAAGCTACAGTTGGGTTTAAAGCTGCCGGTACAAACTTTCGCAGATTTCCATTAATCCAGCCACTTGTTCCGGATACAGATCCACCAGAAGCAATTGTCAGCGAATTGCTTTGGGTTGCACAAATGCCCGATGTTAAAGCCAATGTGTTGTTTACTGTTGCATTTGCATTTAATACAACACCATTTGCATTATTAATGGTGAGGTCCGAGAGCACAGATGCTGAAGCCGGCAATTCGTAACCTGTTGTAATTGCTGATGTATGGCTGTTGTAAGTTACTTTTGCGGTTGATCCGAAGGTTGGCGCAGCAGTGAAAGAACCACCGGTGCGAAAAATTGTGGCACCGGTTCCCATTGTCAGATAGGAGCTGTTTGTTAACACCCCTTTTGTTAAGGATAAAGTACCTGGAACTGTAATGGCAGATCCCAATATAACACCACCTGACCCATTGATTGTAAGATTATTCACATTACCTGAAAATGTATTTGCCGGAATTGATACTGGTGAACTATTGGTAAAAATAACCGTTGCGCCTGCATTGCTCGCATTTATGCCACCAGTTGTTCTGGAAATGCTACCATTCAGCCAAAGTGCATTTGCCCCAACTGTCAGAAAACCATCATTGCCGGCACCTATTGCTAAGTTTCCATGAACTGCCCGCTGACCATTTAATATTACTTGTTTTTGCCCTAGCATTTGTAAGGTCACATTATTTGGATATCCCGGATCACCGAAAACAGAAGTAGCCGGATCAGCACTCCATTCCAGGCCAGTTATAAAATTTCCCTGGCCACTGGAATAAAGAAGGGTGGAGGCCGGCCCATACTTAACTGTATTGGATAAGGTACCAGGAGATACATCACTGCATATCCTTTTAAGCGTTCCATTAACCGTATTGCCGGCATTTAACAAGTTAAAACCTTTACCCCCTACAGTTAAATTGTAAAATGTGACGGGTGTATATGTTGAAAATGTTGGTTGTTCATATGTTCCATCTACCGTCCCGGTACCCGCATTAAATATACCAGGGCTCAGGTTATTAAATGTTAATTGTAAATTCCAGGATGCCAAAGTACCGGTGCCAAGATTGAAAGTGCCGGTATTATTAAATGTACCTATATTCCAATTTTGTAATAAACCGGCATTACAATTAAATGTGCCGTAATTATTAAATGTTCCAACGAATCCAAGGCGATAATTGGATACCAGGTTTATGGTTCCATAATTATCAACAATACAGGCCAAGGAACTTCCGAAATGGCATCCGGTCTGATTGAAAGTAAGTGTACAGTTTGCATTTATTAGCACATAATTCGTAACATAAACGGTAGTACTCGTAGGTGTGCAAAATGATTTTTCGCCGGTACCCGATATGATAAGAATGTTAAATCTGTGATCGAACCCGTTGGCCCAACCATCAAGTGTTTGATTTCCTCCATTAAATGTTACGGTTCCTGACCGAAAGGTGAATGTTCCGTTGTTTAACCAGTTGCCAGCAATGTTTAATGCAAAATTACTCACTGTAACGTCTAATGTTGCTCCGCTATTAATAGTTAAATTTCCGGCAATCGATTTCGATGCATTTAACGTAATAGCCGATGTTGTATTAATAATAACATTAGCAGGGCTATTTGTTGCCGGCCATTCCGTGCTTGATGTTGTTCTTCCACCTCCGGAATACTTTAAAGTAGCACCGCTTCCGTAAACGATTGTTCCAGATACGCTTAATGTGGCAGCACCTGAAATATCGAAAGTACCGTTTATGGTAAGGGTCTGCCCGGCATCCACCTGCAGGGTACCTGAAGTTAAAGTTAAATTACCAAGTGTCTGTGATTGCTTTATCTGAAGTTTTCCTCCGTTTACAGTTACCGCATTTGTTGATAATAACGCCCCGCCCGCAGCATCGCATTGCAGAACACCGCCATTGATTGTTGTTAATCCGGTAAAGGTGGAATTGCCCTTTAAGTCAACAGTAGCAGTTGCAGCCGGCATTATTTGCAAAGTAGCTCCCGTACCATTTTTCTCGTAAATGATTCCATTAACGGTTAATGTGTTGGTTCCATATACTTTCAAATTCCGGGCCCCGCCTGTATTATCCATGGATATTTTGTCGCAGGAAACCAGTATGCCCCCGGTGCCGACCGGGTTAATCTCCAGATCATTGTTTATACGGTTCCCGATTTCCCTGCTGCCTGCGGAGGCACTGCTTGGGCTTAGCTCCAGAAGGCTTCCGTCGCTGTTGTTTTCAAATTTTTTAGCATAAGTATTATCTCCATAAAGTTTAATACCATTGGCACCACTATATGAGATGAAAAAGTTAAAATAGGAACCAGCTCCATAATTCGAATAAGCCCAATGGCGGGTACCGGTATTGTTGAAATACAGGTTGTCGCCGGAGGCAGGATTCACTTCGCCCCACCAATTCGCCACCTGGTCAATATTATCACTGGGACCGTTACCAGACCAATACCTGTCCGTTTGTCCTATAACGGGTTGGATTATCAGCAGATTATGTATAATAGCAATGCTGAAAATTGTAAAATGAAGTAAAATTCGATTTCTCATTATTTTGATTGTTAAAGTTTCACATATTTGAAATTCACTTTTTTTGAACATCAGGAATTTTGATTTGATTAACATTTAAGCCTTTCACCGGGATTAGTAAGAAAAGCTGTATCAGATTATTACCTGTATTTTATAGTACCTAATTGGACCGGATAACTAACAATGCACAGAAATTTATTTCTGGCAGGAACTGGCGGAGCAAAAGGAATAACCTAAAACTGAAGTAATGTTAGCAAGATTGTTATAGTAGGGCGAGAAAAATTGAAGAACATAAAGATATATATAGATATTTATTTACCTTTGTAAGCTTGTTACGAAAAAATCAGATTTCCCAGGTAAATATTTCAGATAATACAGGGTTCTGAATCGGATTAAGATTGATATATATCAACCGGGTATTTGGGCAAGATCATAACAAGAGATTGTAAAAAAATTCCCACAATCATTTTTCAATTATTAATGCGTTATCCTGAAAGTGTCCCGGAAATGTTGTTCTTGTGCAGTTAGCGGATAATTCCCAAGATTAATAAATTATGGAAAAGTGTAAAGATCAAAACGATTGCGCAATCTGTTCGCGCAGATCTGCAATGTTCAACATGTTAACAGATGTAGAACTTCAGATGATTGCAGAAAACAGGGTATATGTGCGCTTTAATGCCGGAGAGGTCATTCAGAAGCAGGGCGCGTTTATGTCGCATGTTATTTCTGTTAATTCTGGACTGGTAAAAGTTTACCTGGAGCGGGAAGGCCAGAACAACACGATTCTCAGGATAGTTAAACCATCAAATTTTATCGGCGGGCCGGGAATCTACTATGATCAAATGCATCATTATACAGTATCTGCAATGAAAGAATCGTCCGTTTGTTTTATTGATTTACTTGTATTTAAGAATATCCTTAACCAGAATAAAGCTTTTGCCGTTGCCTTCATGAAAGATTTCAGCGAGAAAGTAATATCTGTTTACAACAGGCTGATGTCGCTTACAAAGAAACAGCTTGCAGGAAGAATGGCTTATACATTGCTTTATCTCTTCGAAGAAGTCTTTGAAAAGAGCGAAAATAGTATCACTTTTTCGCGACAGGACCTGGCTGATCTTTCGGAAATATCCGTTGACAGCGCACGAAAAATA
>CAZEDO010000177.1:0-4473 GCA_964511085.1 uncultured Lentimicrobiaceae bacterium | reverse complement strand
ATACTGCTGCTTGCCACGCTGGCTTTCAGTGTTAACAGGTATTACAGAATGCGCAAGGAGGTTTCAGTTAAGGAATAGCTGAACAACAAGAAAAAGCTTTGGCTCTTGCCAAAGACTGATGGGATAAAGCTCACGGGCATTCATTCCTAAACGGCAAACCTGACAGGTATTTAAAACCCGTCAGGTTTTTTTATCTCCAGCAATCGCAAATTCGCATTACCAGCAAACTCCTACATATGTACATACAAATATCAGATATATCCTACAATTTTTTATCCATTCCCCTACAAATATATCGAAAATATAAGCATTTATTTACATTATAGTATAATAGTAAGCAGGAGGAAGTAAAACGAATGAACAACCCCGCCATAGAGCAGCGAGGTATCAGAAGCCAGAATCCGCAAGAATTTTTAAATTCTGACTTCTGTATTCTCCTTAAAAATATAGCAAAAACTCAAAGAAAGATTCAAATGATCCTGAGAGACATGCAGAGTAATTGTTTCCGTTACAGGAATTTGACTGTTTCTGCTACTTGGATTTCAGGACATCAGCTACAGGCTGTTTGGATATATCAGGCTATTGTTGACCAACTTTGCCTCGGAGATAAAAGCATGCGTAAAAATACGTAAATGGCTAATAATAAAAGACATAGAGCATAGACCTGATAATAAAAACATATATTCAATCAGTATTCAAACTCAAAATAAGATGAAAGGAAAATTAAAAGTTTTACTCGTAACACTCTTTTTAATTACTGCACCATTACTCATTCTGGCACAGTCACCACCGCATCCTAATAACGGCAATGCTCCAACTCATGGCACGAATGGCCCTGTTGGTGGTGGCGCACCTATTGACCATGGTGTTTACCTGTTGGCAGCTATGGGAGCAGCTTACGGCCTTCGTAAATTTTACGGGAGGCTAAAAAGAAAAACTTCAGATATTGAATAGCAATTGCATTTTGCCAGTATATCTCCTGATCGAAAAATAAATCACGCCAATGGCTAAAGGCCATGAAAAATCACAAACAATTAAACAAATACGTATGAAAACAAAATTTTTACATTTCACGAAAAATTACTTCATGCTTCTGATCGTTCTTCTTTCCTTGCTTTTGGGGATGAGTAATAGTAGCCTGGGGCAGACAAAATCACTGGCGGCTAAAGCTGGCATCGACCAACAGAACATTGGTGTTCAAATGGCAGCAGTTCAATCCGACAAAATTCCTGTTGAGAACCTGGCTGCTGAAACAGCCGTTTCAAGCGACGAATCATTTGAAAACAACCAGTCGGACGAACCTCCCACAGATGCGCCTCTTTCGGCCAGAATAGCCTCTGTATCAGGAGCATGGAGCAGTACGACAACATGGGGGGGATTGAATGTACCTACATCTGCTGATGCTGTAACAATCAATCCTGGTATCACTTTAACAGTTGATGTGGCAGCAGAATGCGCTTCTCTTACTTATGCTACAGCTGCCAATAAAAACACTATCGTAACTATCTCAGGAACAAACTCACTCACTTTCACTGGCCTTTTGAGCATGGTAAGACCAACAACCAATACATACTCTTGTACAATGAATGTAAATGCCGGCTCACTCAATTGCGGCTCACTTACGATGGCTGCTACAACTACAACAAGGAATGATGTTATCAACATAACTACTGGTACACTCACAGTTACAGGAACATTATCCACAGGTACAGGTACAACTGGTTGTCAATTCAATATAACCGGGGCTGGTACAATGAACCTTGGAGGCACGATAACAGCGACAACTCCTGCTATAGTACTTGTAGCTGCAAGTACAGTTAACTATACCGGCGATGTTGCACAAACAATAATTGCAGCAACCTATGGAATTCTCTCACTCTCAGGCGCGGGCACTAAAACCATTGCAGCTTCCAAAAGTGTAACAGCTACTGGAAATGTAACAAACAGTTCAACACTTGTGCTTACTCTGGGAACTAGTACAACCTCGACATATTTGATATTAGGAGGCAATTTAGCTAATAGCGGAACCATTAACGGAACGGCTGCATATACTGTTGTCTATTTCCTGGGCATACTGGCCCAAACGTTTACAAACAATGGTACTGTTACAGCGCCATTATATACCCTGGCACTTGGAAATTCTGCCGGCCTTACACTTTTGGGCAGCAACCCGATTATTTGCCAACGGGTTAACCTGTATTATGGTACTGTTACAAATTCCAATAAAATTACACTTGGCAATGGAGGAGCAACGTATGGAGTTGTGCAGATTGGTGCAAATACTACAGCTGCTATCGGTGCTTTTGACCAGGCCCCGGTTTTTAATGCCGGAACCGGAGGGTATCAGTTACTCTATGCACCGGCGTTAAATGACTACTCAACTTCTTATGAAGTTCCGGCTGATGGCAATATTGCTTATTTATTACTCGTATGCACACCGAAAACTTTATCGCTGACCAGGGATATTACAATTCCATATGTTTATACAACCGGTCTGAGTTTCACCAGCGGGAACCTGAGCATTGGCGCGCATACCCTAACTATTACCGGAAATACAGGTATAATAGCCGGAACGTTAACAGGTGGTACATCTTCCAATATCATTTTTAACGGCATCACGGCAACTGCATTACCTGCTGTTTCGGGAGGGCTGAATAACTTAACCATAAATAATGCTGCCGGAATAACTTTAAACGGGGCTGTAACGGTAAATGGCGCTTTAGCGCTGACAAACGGACTTGTGAATAATGGAGCCAATTTAACAATGGCAACCGGAACCACCCTTACGCGTGAAGCAGGAAGTTTAACATATGCTCCGTCATTTTCCGGAACAGTTAACTTAACCTATTCGGGCAGTTCACCAATTATTGCAGGCAAGGAACTTCCAACAGGCTCAGCAGTAATTAATAATCTCACTACCAATTCAGGTGGGATAACACAATATGCAGCCAATACCAGCGCAACAAATTTATTAACTGATGCTTTCCCTGATTTAACAAGTTGGACAGGAAATATAGGAACTGCTTCCATGCAATTTAATGCAAATCCATCAGGTTTAGCAGGTGGCGTTGCTCCGGAAGGCCGTTTTTATAGTACTGAAATGACCATCCAAAATATCACAAAATATATTTATCGGGGGCCTTTAAACACTACAGGTTATAATGCAATAAATGTTTCGTTTAAATCTTATGGTGCCGGAAATTATACGCAGAGCTTTCCTACCTATTTAAAATTGCAATCTGCCACAAGCACGAGTGGCCCATGGCATGATGTATGGTCCATGACATATACTTCTCATGCTGCTACAACTATTTCAGTTCAAAATTATACGACAGATATAGGCGGCAATGTGTATTTTCAATTTGCATTCGTTGGCGACCCTTATGCTCTTGACAGCTGGAATTTCGATAATTTAGTGATTGACGGGGTAGTGATTGCACCTGTTGCATCAACAGCAACTGTAAATGGCACGCTCGATGTTACTGCCGGCCCTTATTCCATTGGCAACACCAACACGCTGGCAATCATTGGCGATCTTTCAGGAAACAGCACTCTTACAGGTGGCACTACCAGTAACTTAACTATCGGTGGCACCGGGGCTAATTTTGTTATGCCTGCAATTACCAACGGATTGAATAATTTTACCATCGACAGGCCGGCGGGAGTTAGCATCCCTTCAACAGGGGCGCTTACTGTAGGCGGAACACTCACCAACAATGCCGGAACGGCAGGACTTACGATAAATTCAGGCGGCTCGCTTATACAGAACTCCGCGGGTGTTGCTGCCACTGTTAACCGCGATATCACAACCGGTACTTCTGTATGGCACCTGTTCATGTCACCTGTAACCGAAACAATCCAGACTTCGGTAATCTCTTGTTTCAACGAAGCTTATATCGACAGGTACAACGAACCAACGGGAGCGTGGGTCAGGTTGATTACAGATCAGTTTGTAACACCTGGCATTGGTTATTCCATCAGGTACCTTACCGGAACCCATACCCTGGATTTCCCCGGTACACTGAAAGCCAGCCCTGTTACGTATTCCGATCTCAGCTACACAGCCAGCACACCAGGTTATCCGGGTGGCTATAATCTTATCGGCAATCCTTATACTTGTGCTCTTGTTCCTTCATTATGCTCAATTACAGGCGGATTAAATGCCTTTGCCTATGTTTGGGCCGGGGCAAATTATAACACGCTTTCTATTGGCAATAACGATTTCCCTGGTACGATAGCACCGATGCAGGGATTCTTTGTACGGACTTCCTCTGGTACCAACAACCTCACGCTGGAGAATGCAGCCAAAACTCATAGCGGTTCTTTTCTTAAGGATGCTGCCGTAGCTCAGCAAATGTTAAAACTCAGCGTTGATGGCAACGGCTATTCAGATGAAACGTATGTCCGTTTCGTCGAATCCGCTACTTCAGGTTTCGACCAGGCGCTTGACGCCTATAAACTCTTTGGTATAGA
>CAZEDO010000176.1:0-4487 GCA_964511085.1 uncultured Lentimicrobiaceae bacterium | reverse complement strand
TTAATCATTACCTAATATTATGCGACAAATTTTCATTTTAATTGTTTTGTTTTTTTTATTTCAAACAATATTTGCTTTAAAACCGGATCGGAAATATCCGTATAGACCTGAATATTTCGGATTAATATATAAGGAATTTAAAGTTAATACGGAGGATAATCTAAAACTGAACGTTTGGTTTTTTCCTGCCCAGGATACATTACCGTGGGGTTCGGTTTGGCAAAATCCTAAAAAACGTGAATATACCGTAATTGACAATCAGAAACGTCCAACAATAGTTATATGTCCTGGCGATGCCGGGAATATGGCTCCTTTTGCTCAATTTGCATATTTTATGTGTAATCATGGATACAATGTTGTAACATTTGATTGGCGTGGATTTGGAGAAAGTGACAATTGGCCTATTAATGAAAATTTTCTTTGTTGTACTGAATTTTTTATGGATATCAATGCTGTAATAGATAATATAAAAATATTGGAAGAGGTTGACTCTTCTAAAATTGGAATTTGTGGATATTCTATGCCGGCATTTCAATCGTTTCCTGTGTTTCAAAAAAGAAGTGATATTAAATGTTATATAGGCGGAGCACTGGCAGCAGATCTAAATTCTGTAGTTGAGTACTGGGATAAGCGTGGTAAAAAAATTGTAATACCAAAAGATTATACTAAAGATTTATATCCCGAAAATATTGCAGATAAAATTACCAAACCTTGTTTATTGATAGTTGGTGAACTCGACGAAATAACACCAGCAAAGATGGTAGTCGAAAAAATTTATAACAAATTAAAAGGAGATAAAGAAATATGGATAATTAAAGATGTTGGACATAGCGCTTTGTTTGATAAAAAAGTTGGTTTTAAAAATTATGTGAATAGAATGGTGATATTTTATGATGAACATTTGAAATAAATTACTGTACCTGCAAATGATAAAGGGAAAGAAAATATAAAACAAGTAAACCCCGCATTGCGGTTGCAGGCGGGGCATGGTGTGCCTTGAATTGTTCCCCTGACAAGGAACAAGGGTTGTATAAAAGATGGAAGGCTCTTTGAAAATTGCTGATGGAAATACTAATCCTTTTGACCCATCCTGGGATTATTACTTCGCCAACAGGTTAAGATTTAGATTTGTAAACTGAATAATTTTGTACATTGCCGGGTGGTTTAATCCGCCTTTTAAAAGCCTGGGCCGTATTGTAGGAAACTATTAAATATAATTCTTAGGGGATAAGGGCGGGGCAACCCGATGCTACGGTTGCCCGCCCCACTTCAGGCGAAATGTTAATAACCTGAAATTAAGCCGCTAATGTTAGTAAGAAACACAATATAAATATATTATCAATGAATAAATATTTTTAATTTTTAAAATTAATGTTATGGAAACAATAGCATCCAAGAAAGGCTATAAACCTGATAAGAGAGAATTTTCTCTCGAAGTATTTAAGGCAATTTCTTTGTTTCTTTCAACAGTAGTAATTTCATTAACAGGGACTTTGCTCACAAATATGTATAATTCGAATCAGATAGAATTAAATAGGAATAAAGAACTATCTGTTCTAATACCAAAACTAACTTCCCCAAATTTTAATGAAAGGCTACAGACTATAGTTCAATTATCTCTGTATGGAAAAAATGCGGTTCTGCCATTAATATCCGAATGGACAACAGCAGATGATATGGAATCCAATTACGAAGTATTAAATTCTATACTGATAATCGGAGATATTGCAATACCTGATTTAGTTAAAATATATAATAATTCAGATGCAGGAGAAACCAAACGAGCATGGGCATTGTATGCTCTCATTAAATTAAACTATAAGGATTCAAAAAAGATAATAAAGGAGGTATTATTCAGCAACGATTTTAATTCAGCTTTCGCAACATCGGCTGTACTTGGTGTCGAATATTTAAAATACAAAGAAATGACAACCAGGTTGGTTCAGATCAGTAAAGTATTTTGTAATGATCATCCAGACACTATTTTAGTGAAATGTATAGTTTCTGCGCTTAAATGTTTGGGAGGCCCACTTGCAAAGGAAGAGGTTAAAGAACTTTTAAAAAATCCTTTTTATTTTATACGATATGAAGCGGTAAAAGCAATGATTGTACTTGGTGATAAAGTGGATATTCCTGAACTATCATTGATTGCAATCCAGGATAAATATGAAGCGATAAGAAAATGTGCATCTTATGCGATAAAGGTAATAAAAATGAAAAATGGTTTATAAATTTAATAATTATCATTAAAGGTGTAAATTAATAAAAACCACTTTGCCTACCGAACACGCAGCCTGGCAATACGTGTCAAAGTGGTAAAACGAACTGGTTGTTGCTACCAAATATGAAAACGAAATTCAATGGAAAATCGGGTAAAATCCGGACTGCGGGTGCATGAGGGACATTGGGCACAATTATTAATTAAAACAACAAACACATGAAAAAAGCGGTTATTATCTTATTAGGATTACTCTCGGCAAACCAGATTTATTCACAAGATTTAGGATCTTTCTTTAATTCCAATGAGAGTAAAGTAACTTATTTGGGAATTGATTTTTCTCATGTAAAAATCATTGGTGATTTCTCACAGTTCTTTGGTGCTGGTGAAAAAGATGTAAATCAAATTCGGGATATTTATTTTCCGGCATGGAATAATATTATTTTAGATCACAGAGATAAATACAACCTCAACAAAATGTTGAGGAAAAATGATATTTATTTTGATATTGATGAAATGATGAAAATTAATTCTTTGACTCCTGAAAAAGAATTGGAATCATATAATGCCATTCATTATTCAAATGATGAAATTAAGACTTTTATTACCAAATATGACATTAAAGGGAAAAATGGATACGGGATATGTTTTATTGCAGAACAGCTTAATAAGCCTCAAAAAGAAGCTTACTTTTACTTTGTTATTCTGTCAATGCCAAAAAGTGAAGTGTTACTTTGCGAACGAATTCGAGGAGAACCTTCTGGTTTCGGACTCAAAAGTTACTGGGCTGGTGCAATAAATGACATTATTAAGCAAATTAAAAATAAATATTATAATTCTTGGAAATCGAAATTGTAATTAATAACTTTGTCCAGCAAGTCGTCAGCCGTCAATGCGGGGAAAATGGTAACGAGAGACGTTGGGCTACCAAAATGGTAACGAAACTCAAATTTAGAATCTGCTAAAGCTTGCAATGCGGCTGCCGGCATGGCGTGCCTTGAATTGTTCCCCTGACAAGGAACAATGGCTGAATTAAAGATGGAAGGCTCATTGAAAATTGTGTAAACGTGAGGAGGTCAAGCTATTCACTGGTCGGCCTTACCAACAGGATATGAGAAATGGACTTCCGTAAACGACTGTCAGGAATAGTTTACAAACCAGCTTATTCTGCATCGGGAGGAACTGAGTCATGAAGAATCTTTTAATTTTATCGATTGTCCTGTCCATGGCCATTAGTGCTATGTCACAATCTTGCCTGCCCCAGGGTATCACATTTACAAAGCAATCCCAGATTGACAGCTTTCCGGTAAACTATCCTAACTGTACGGAAATTGGAGGGTATGTGACAATACAAGGCAGTCTTCCTCCTTCCATTACAAATCTGAATGGATTAAGTGGTCTGACAACCGTTGGAGGATTGATATTTACTGGCAACCTGGCGCTGGCTAACCTTACGGGGCTGAATAATGTGACTTCCATTGGGGGAAATGTTAAATTTGATTTCGCCTATGGAATCTATAGCCTTACAGGGCTGGATAACTTGACTTCCATTGGGGGGTCACTTGAATTTACAGCGACCGATGAACTCAATAGCCTTAGAGGGCTGGATAATTTGACTTCCATCGGTGGTGACCTTAATTGCCGGGAAAATTTCTCATTGACCAGCCTTACGGGACTGGGTAATTTGGCTTCAATCCAAGGGAACCTTAATATTTATGAAAATGATAACATAACCAGCCTTACGGGGCTTGATAGTTTGGTTTCAATCAGAGGATTTCTTACCGTTGGATACAACCCAAAACTAACCAGCTTTTCAGGGCTGCATATGGTGACTTCCATTGGCGGTGATTTTAATTGCTCTTCTAACTACTCCCTGACCAGCCTGACAGGATTGGATAATTTGACCTCCATCGGCGGTAGCCTTGTAATGATGTACAATATCGCACTAACCAGTTTGAATGGATTAAATAATCTGACTTCCATTGGTGGCGACTTTCAAAGCGTGGATAATGTCACTTTGACCAGCCTGACCGGATTGGATAAGGTAACTTCGATAGGGGGAACCCTTGGTATTACGCAAAATTTCGACCTGACCAGCCTGACGGGATTGGACAATATAGATCCTGCATCAATAACAGCTGTTGCTATCTTAGGAAATGATTTGTTATCATTCTGTGCAATCAAAAGTATATGTAGTTATCTGGCAGGTCCCAACATAATTGATACAATAAACGCCAATGCTGCAGGATGTAACAGCTCTAAAGAAATC
>CAZEDO010000175.1:0-4537 GCA_964511085.1 uncultured Lentimicrobiaceae bacterium | reverse complement strand
ATTCAATCACAGGGTACAGGCTAAAATACAAACTTTGGGGTGCAAGTTGGGTTAAGGATACTTCTGGCAGAACCGTATCAAAAAAAACAAAATCAGTAGCTGAATTAGGGAAACCTGTTACTATTAATACGGTTTTCAATGCGCAGAAATTGATTGAATCTGATGATCCAACAGACATGTCAATGTATTTGGCTGCTTATTTTCAGGGTGAGATTCCTCTGTTTAACACATACTTGATTGATTCAATTTCTTCAGATGTGAGAGACAGGCAGCTTGTTTCATTGAGATTTCTGTCACGGATGGTGCTGAAAGCTCCTGATTTTATTTCCATCCAAACATTCATCGATACTGCAATATGCAAATCAGATCATTTTGACAAGGAAGTTCATATTGAACTCTTAAAAACGGTGGAAATAATGTTTGATGCAGGGTTGCATCTTGTTGAACAATCCATTTTGACCTTGTTTTGTAGAATTCATTCGTGTTCCATAGATCCGGACGTTCGGTATTATGTTAAATTATTGATATACAAAATATTTGGTGTTGATCTCACCTTGGTAAGGAAATACTATCATGCAGGAAATACAATGTATGAAAAGGGAGAGAAGGGTGACACAAGCTATTATGAGAAGGCGATTATTTACTACAGTATTGCCTTAATATTTGAACCGGGCTTTTCGGAAGCTTTGTTTAATCGTGGCTTGTGCAGGTATAATCTCTGTGAATTCGATGATGCAATCAAAGATTATGAAGAAGCACGAAAATATGATCCGAAAAATCCTGTGATCCTGAACAATCTTGGTGACGCCTGGTATAGGAAACCTGATTTTTATCAGGCCATTATTTATTATGAAATGGCAATCGCTTTGAATCCTACATATTTGAAAGCATGGTACAACAAAGGATTAGCTAATGCATGCCTGCAAGACTACACAAAGGCTGTAAAGGATTTTAATGAGGTGATTGCGCTTAATCCGACTTTCGCGGAGGCCTTCAACATCCGTGGAATGGCATACGATTATTTGAATGAACTGGATCGGGCTATAAAAGATTATAAAAGAGCTTTGGAATTAGCGCCTGATTTTTCAGAAGCACGTGAACATCTTGAAATGGTAATAAAGAAGCAACGGCCGCAGGGTTCTTATGAGGAGTACGCTCTGAATCCAGAAAAGTTGATTGAAAATCCCACGCTCGACTTCTCCCATATCATTGGTATGAAAGAGGTTAAGGATATTTTAATCACAAAGATTATTTATCCATTAAAGCATGCCGAAAAAGCAGCTCAGTACCGGATTCCGAGCAATAATGGCATCCTGCTATATGGCCCGCCGGGTTGTGGAAAGACCTATATCGCCAGAGCCATTGCCGGTGAATCGAAAGCCAGCTTCTTCTATGTTGACCTGTCGGTGATGAATATGTATGTGGGCAATACTGAAAATTACATTAAAGCGATTTTCAATTTGGCAGTTGAAAGATCACCTTCCATAATTTTTATTGATGAAGTTGATGGCTTAGTCGTAGAAAGAGGTGGTGGGGTTGATCAACAAAGTTGGGAAAGAAAAATCGTCAACCAATTGCTAATCGAAATGTCAAGACTTGAGGTCAGTGAAAAATCCCATGTGCTCGTTATTGGAGCAAGTAACATGCCCTGGCTTATTGATCGGAGTTTGTTGCGTGCAGGCAGGTTCTCCGATTGGATATATATCAAGGGCCCCGAAAAGGAAGAGAGAATAGGTCTCTTTCAGTACTATTTGAATAATATTCCCACTTCAGGCACCCTTGATTTTTCAACTCTCGCTGAAAAAACCTGCAATTTTTCTTCTGCGAGAATCAAGAAAATTTGCAATGATGCCTGTGAAAAGCTCTTTGTGAAGTCTATTAAGCACGGCTCACCTGAATACATTACTCATCAACTAATCGAAGAAACAATCGCCCTCCTTAAACCCGACATAACTGCATGGAATGATGTGGCTACGAAGGCGAATTTTTTCAATGAAAACAGAATTGATAAGGGGTTCAGAGATAATTTCTGGATAAACTGATCCGGGCTGAAAACTAGATATTACGCTGGATATCTGTCTCGTCATATTCTTTACCGTTGCTTATGTGCGCTGGAGCATTATCCAATCTAAATATTATGAAAAAAAATCCTGCAATGGCAGTGTTGTTAATCGGAATTACATCATTGTCGAATTGTCAATGGAGCCAGCAAAGTATTGGCCTTGACTGGGTTCATGGGAGTACTTCTGATTATTCTTTCTTTTTTGATCCTATACATCTTCTTTGTTTTAACTTTTTCCGGTTAATCCTTTCGGATAACCGTAGATATAAGCTTAGCTTATTATATTCACAGGCTTTTCGTTTTTAACCTAAACCAAAACAACCATGAAAAATTTTGTAAATTTGTTAATCGGGCAGATCTGCCTTATTAGTATCCTGACAATGAATCCGGTTAAGTGCGTTGCGCTCGGTGACCTGATCGTCTTGTCAAACATCTCTGCTTCACCTCTTATTGTTTATCAGCAGGGTTCACTCCTGGTTACATGTACGGTCAAGAACATCGGACCAACGACTGCTCCTCAAACCTCTCTTGGTTATTACCTTTCAACAGATTGTGTGTTCGACTGGCAGAGTGACTGCCTTATGTGGTCAGTGACTATTCCTGCATTGAATCCGAATCAGACCTACACTGCCACTAACATCACTGTTCCGGTTCAGAATTGTCCTACAGGAACGATGCACCTTCTTTGTGTGGCAAACCACAATTCGATTCCTTATGGATCTCCTGTACCTGAGGTGGATCTGACAAACAATAGTTCTTGTTTTTCTCAATCCATCAAGGTTCTCGCGGCGTGTCCGGATTATACGATCACGTCTGCTTCCATAACGCCTAATCCCTGTGCTGGAACAAGTCCGAGCTTTAACTTCACTTTGTTTAATATTGGATCACAAACTGCACCTGCTTCTACAACCAAGATATTTCTGTGCATGGGGCCTTGTCCTTCGCAAGACTATGTCTTAGCCACGGTTTCCTGCCCGTCACTTGGCCCAAACAGTTCGGTTACACTCGGAGCCGCATTCACACTACCAACTACCTTCCTGGGCACATATATCGTTATTAAAGCAGACTGGCCAAATGCCATTTCTGAGTGCAATGAGTCGAACAACTGTTTTAGTCTTCCTGTTTCAATTCAATCAGGGGTGACACCTAGTGTATCAATCACTGTGACTCCTTCAAATATCATCTGTGCAGGAGATATGGTTACTTTTACAGCTACCTCTTCAAACGGGGGTTCCAGCCCTAATTATCAGTGGTATAAGAATGGCGTTCAAATTCCGGGGGCAACAACAAGCACATTTGCTACTAATATTTCAAGTAACAATGATCAGCTTTATGTACAACTGACTTCATCTGCTAATTGTGCAGTTCCCAATCCTGTTAATTCCAATACCATAGTTATAACCGTGAATCAGGGAGGACCTGTTGGTGTTACGATCACCTGCAGTCCACAAGGACCGATTTGTGCAGGAACGGAGGTTACATTTACCGCAGTAATTACCAATGGTGGCAATAATCCTTCATTTCAGTGGAAAGTGAACGGGAATAATGTTGGTACTAATAGTTCTATATTTACGTATACTCCGGCAAATAATGATGTAGTATCATGTCTGGCAACCTCAAATGCCCAATGTGTAACAGGTAACCCTGCACCATCGAATTCACTTGCAATGGTGGTAAACCCTAATCTTCCGGTTTCTATTACAATTTCGATGACCCCTGCAGGATCGGTATGTGATGGAACACAGGTTAATTTTACTGCGTTGCCTGTTAATGGTGGTTCTTCACCTGTTTACCAATGGAAAGTTAATGGCAATAATGTTGGCACTGGCGGCCCGACCTACACCTATACGCCCATGAACAACGATATCATCACTTGTATTCTTACTTCAAACCTGAGCTGTGTTTCAGGAAGTCCTGCTACTTCAAACTCACTTATGATGGTTGTAACCCAGAATCTGCCGGTATCTGTTTTGATCTCGGCAAGCCCTTCGGGTTCAGTCTGTGACGGAACTCAGGTTACCTTTATAGCTTCGTCGGTTAATGGAGGCTCTTCACCAGCGTACCAATGGAAAATTAATGGCAATAACGTTGGTTCCGGAGGTCCGACTTACAACTATACGCCTGCAAACAACGATGTCGTCAATTGTTTACTGACCTCGAGTCTGAGTTGTGTCTCCGGTAATCCTGCAACATCAAACTCCCTAACAATGATGGTCAACCCTAATCTTCCGGTATCTGTTTCGATCTCGGCCGACCCGTCGGGATCTGTATGTGAAGGAATCCAGGTTACCTTTACAACTTCGCCCGTTAACGGAGGTTCAGCACCGTCTTACCAATGGAAAATTAATGGCAATAACATCGGCTCTGGTGGTCCAACATACACCTATATGCCTGCAAACAACGATGTCGTTTCTTGTATTCTGACCTCGAGTCTGAGTTGTGTCTCCGGTAATCCTGCAACATCAAACTCCCTAA
>CAZEDO010000174.1:2587-4558 GCA_964511085.1 uncultured Lentimicrobiaceae bacterium | reverse complement strand
GATCTGAAACAGAAACTGACAAAGAACGACCGCTCGGTAAAAAGTGAAGAATCATTTGTTGGTAAAGTGAAGAAGGAATATACCTTCTCCGAAGACCTGAAAGCCAGGGACGAATTCAATACAGTGGTTACTGATTCTATCTTTAAAGGAAAATGGAAAGCAAGTGAGGCGGCAGCGCTTAACAAAACACTCTTCACAATTGGCAATAAGACATGCACACAGACTGACTTTGCAAAATACCTGGAATCAAAGCAAAAGAATATTCCTTCCCAAACAATTGGCGCTCTTATCAATTCCATGTACCGCACTTTCGTGAACGAAAAATGCATGGCTTATGAAGATAGCCAGCTCGAAAACAAATACCCGGATTTTAAATCTCTCATGCGTGAATACCATGATGGCATCCTGTTATTCGATCTTACCGATCAAAAAGTGTGGTCCAAAGCTATTAAAGACACTACCGGCTTAAAAGATTTCTACGAAAAAAACAAGAACAACTATATGTGGCCGGAACGTCTCGAAGCTTCAATCTATTGTTTTACTGACGCTAAAGAAATAAAACCGGCCAGGAAATTATTAAAAAAAGGATTGCCGGAAGAACAAATACTATCCAAATTGAACCACGATTCCACAATTGTTGTTACCATTGAACATAAAAAATATGTAAAAGGCGATAACAAACTGATTGATGGTATTGCCTGGACGAAAGGATTGACATTGGATATGGCAACTGACTCTACCCACACCGGTTTTGTGATGGTACATGGCGTAATCCAGCCGGAGCCTAAATTATTAACTGAAGCAAAAGGGCTTATAACATCTGATTATCAAAATTATCTTGAAAAAGAATGGATTGCAATGCTGCGCGCCAAATATCCGGTTAGTGTTAACCGTGAAGTGCTGAAATCTATAAAATAGAAAAACAGCCGGCTTTTGTCGCGTTGAACGGAGTCGAAGACTGTGTTAGTTTTGCTGAAAATCAAGATCGACTACGATCAATTTCGACTCCGCTCAAAATGACCGGAAGCACAGGTTTTATATCTTTTTTAATTGCTTAAGGCTTAAATGATCTGACTCTGAATGAAAAATTTTGCCCTCATAATTCTAATCGCCTTTGCCCTTGGAGCATGTAAATTCTTCAAGCGCGAAAACCGTGAGGATGCTGTGGCCAGAGTTTACGATCATTACCTCTACAAAACCGACCTGGAAGGTATTGTACCCAAAGGCAGCAAGACAAAGGACAGCCTTGAAATTACCAAGACTTTTATCAACAACTGGATCAGGCAGACATTGCTACTACACCAGTCAGTTTCAAACCTGACTGATGAGCAACAGGATTTTACCAAACAACTTGAAGATTACCACAATTCGCTGGTCATCTATGAATATGAATCGAAGCTTATTAAGCAAAAACTGGATACAGTAGTTTCGACAAAAGAAATAGAAGACTACTATGCTGCAAACCAGGCCAATTTCGAATTGCGCGAGAACATCGTTCAGGTAAACTATGTGACGATCAGTAAAATTTCACCTTTGGTATCAAAATTCCGCAATCTGCTGAAATCAAAGCGCCCGGCTGACAAGGAAAAGCTTGAAGAGCTCTGCCAGTCCTCTGCCGCAAGCAGCTCACTGGACAACGAAAACTGGCTTCCTTTCAACGAACTTGTTAAACGGGTGCCGCTTACAGTTTCGGATCAGGTTAGTTTCCTGGAAAACAATAAATATGTTGAACTGCAAGATTCGCTTTACAGTTATCTTGTGCTTATCAAATCTTTCAAAACCAAGGAAAGTGTTTCTCCTCTGAGTTTCGAAGTTGACAATATCAAATCCATTATCCTGAACAAACGAAAGCTCGAACTCGTTAGCAGGATGCAGGAAGATATTTTTCAGGATGCATTGAAAAAAAAGAATTTTGAACTTTACTAATTTCCGGAGAACAATACTGTTGCTTCGAAATCGTTTGAAAAATTA
>CAZEDO010000174.1:0-2487 GCA_964511085.1 uncultured Lentimicrobiaceae bacterium | reverse complement strand
TATGTTTGATTATACTTTCGGCCAAAGCCCAGGATAAAGTCATAGATGAGGTTGTGGCAACTGTTGGCAGTCATATGATTTTGCAGAGTGATATCGAACAGCAGTACATGCAGATGCGTGCCCAGGAAAACTTCAATCCAAATCCGGTAGCTGCCCGTTGCCAAATCTTCGAATCCCTGCTTTTCCAAAAACTCATGCTCAACCAGGCTGAGTTCGACAGTTTGAAAGTGAGCGATGAAGAGGTTGAAGGCAGCCTCGATTCTAAACTTCGCTATTACATTCAGCAATTTGGTTCCCGCGACAAACTGGAAGCCTTTTATAAGAAATCAGTTGAAGAAATTAAAGCTGAATTCAGGGAACCTATCCGCGAACAATTGCTCGAAGAACAAGTGCAACAGAAGATTACACAGGATGTAAAAGTAACGCCTTCGGAAGTTAAACGCTACTTTAACGCAATTCCAGCCGATAGTATCCCCATAATTGCCACTGAATATGAAATTGGCGAACTCGTGAAGGATCCTCCTCTGAGCCCTGAAGAGCTGAATGTTGCAAAAGAAAAGATAAGCGCGCTGCGTGCACGGATAGTGAAAGGAGAGAAGTTTGCAACCCTCGCTATCCTGTATTCCGAGGATCCGGGCTCTGCTCCAAAAGGTGGAGAACTTGGTTTGTTCGGGCGCGGAGATATGTATGCCGAATTTGAAGCTGCTGCCTTCAGCCTGAAAAAAGGCGAAGTATCGGATGTTGTAAAAACCAAAGCCGGCTATCACATCCTTCAACTTATTGAGCGACGGGGCGATTACGCGAATGTCCGTCATATCCTTATCATTCCTAAGGTTTCGCCTATGGACATAGCAAAGGCTAAAACCAAGCTCGATAGTATCGCTGACCTGATCCGGAAAGATTCAATAACTTTCGAAAAAGCAGTTGTTAAATATTCCGACGATCCAAACAGGATAAATGGCGGATTACTGATCAACCCTGCATCGGGAAATTCATATTTTGAAGCAGGCCAGATTGACCGCGAAGTGTTTTTCGTAATTGACAAAATGAAGGTCGGCGAAATATCGAAACCAGTACCAAAAATGAACGAAGAAGGGAAAGAAGCCTATCGCCTGCTTTTCCTCAAAACACGTACCGAACCTCACCGGGCCAGTTTAAAAGAAGATTATTCGCAGATTCAGCAATGGGCACTAAGCGAAAAACGCTCCAAAACAATTTCTGAATGGATTAAAAAGAAAGTAAGCAGCTCATACATCAATGTGAATGATGCTTATAAAACCTGCAAATTCGCTCATAAATGGTTTTAATGCCAAATGAATTTCCTCCCCGCTTGTGAGCATTGTCACCCTGAGCGGAGTCGAAGGGAAAATAGAAAAGCGCTTAATACTCAACAAATCATATCTCTGAGGTGGCAGGAAACTGAAATAAATTAAATGAAACTTGTATTACAAATAAATCAGCCTGACAAACTTACTTATGGAAAATGACCCAACAAATACTTCCCCGCTTCAAACAAGTACAAAATACGCATCCGATGTTGAAGCCCTCGATGCTTTTGTAGTAAAATACAACCTCCTGCGCAAGGAAATTGGAAAAGTGATAGTGGGACAGGACGAAGTTATTAAAAGCCTTCTCATTGCTATTTTCAGCAAAGGCCACGGATTACTTGTCGGTGTTCCGGGACTTGCCAAAACGCTCATGGTAAACACCATTTCCAAAGTACTTGGGCTCAGCTACAGCAGGATCCAATTCACGCCCGATCTTATGCCAAGCGACATAATTGGCACTGAGATACTTGATGAAAACAGGAAATTCAAATTCCTCCGCGGCCCCATCTTTGCCAACATCATCCTTGCAGATGAAATCAACCGTACACCTCCTAAAACTCAGTCGGCACTGCTGGAAGCCATGCAGGAAAAATCAGTGACTGTTGCCGGTGTCAGCCACAAGCTGGAAGAGCCATTCTTTGTTCTTGCTACCCAAAACCCTATTGAGCAGGAAGGCACTTATCCCCTTCCCGAAGCGCAATTAGACAGGTTCATGTTCAACATCTGGCTGGATTATCCATCGCACAACGAAGAAATTAATGTGGTTAAAAACACAACTGCCCAGGCAGGCGCCGAACCGCAGGTTGTTATGCCTGCTGAGGAAATCCTTTTTTTCCAAAACCTCATCCGCAAAATTCCTGTTGCCGATAACGTATTTCAATATGCAGTAAAACTTGCTTCAAGTACACGTCCGAATACCCCAACTGCGCATCCATGGGCAAACGATTACCTGACCTGGGGCGCAGGGCCACGTGCATCGCAATACCTCATCCTTGGTGCCAAATGCCATGCTGCCGTAAACGGAAAATATTCTCCTGATATTGAAGATGTGAAAGCTATTGCTACTTCCGTGCTGAGGCACCGGATCGTGCGCAATTACAAGAGCGAAGCCGAAGGAATTAAAGAGGAAAATATTGTGAGGGAATTGCTGAAATAGGCA
>CAZEDO010000173.1:0-4559 GCA_964511085.1 uncultured Lentimicrobiaceae bacterium | reverse complement strand
TCTGTTACAGCATGATGGGAATGTCAGACTTTCTGACCTCACTGCAAACTAATTTGTCGCTGATTTCCAGATCAACTTGAGTTCTGTAAGTAGATATAGGGTTTCGGAATCGCCACTTGTAACAGTCAGCTAAAGCTGACTGCAATAGATACCTTCTGCTTTAAGATTAATATGTAATAATACGCAAAAGCTGACTGAAACAGGTTCCCTGAATGGAATCATCTATTGCATTCGGCTTTAGCCAACTGTTTATGTCCTGATTCAGGTCGTCCGGCTTTAGCCACATTAATTCCGACTTCCTGTCCCGTTGAGAATTATGCTGCTGCAAATTTTCTAATACATCGTAATGTTAAAAATATAGCGTTATATGTCAATCATCGATAATAATAATTGCTATTTTTTCGATCTGGTTTAGCAGTTTTATATAGGATCCTTCGAGTTTTGAGTTAATATTTTCATTATAATTACGTTAATAATTCAGGATTTCATCAGCCAATCGAGAGTCAACTTTATCTGCTGAAATATATTTTATTCTGTTTAATATATTCATCCATGAGCCAGGTTCTTGTGTCAATAGTATAAGAAGAGATCAATTCCCTGAATTGTTTCAGATCATTTTTCAATGTATTTCTTTCAGATTCAGACGGTACATAGAAGATATTATTCATTTCAAGGATTATCCCATCATTTTTTTTGATCATGGACGACCAATGGTACTCTCCCTCCTTGAGGTTACTAAGGAAAATGGCAGAAAGAGCGGGATCAACATTAAAAATAGTATCCCGGCGACTGGTATTTACGACAAGAAGATTTTGTATTAGTCTGTAATATCTGTCAGATCTCCACGACAATCTCACGGTATCGCTGATGATGATCGAGGAGTCATCCGGCGAATAGGTGAATTCCAACTCTTTAACTCCCCGGGGTGCCGCCCCCACAGTGCTTCCGGCCGATTCATCTCTGGATATTTTATCGGTATACATTTTATTCAGGAACTTAAAGAACTTAACGGTTGCAGAGTTGGTTTTTACATTTTGTAATTGAGTTGTTATCGCATCCGTTGTAAGAGATACCGGTTCAGCGCCACCGATTTCTATTCTTTTCTCAGTATTGAAAACAAGTGCACTTGCTCCAGCCGACAATGAAACAACAGTATTTTGCGGTAAGGCTACTTTTAACGCTTTGACAAGTGCAAGCGGGTTGTTGTTCTTTGTTTTCATGGTTGCCTCGCCTTTCAGCAGAATCAGAGATAAACCATCCTGAGGAAATACGGTAAAGTGAAATACCGTAACAGCAAAAACCATTAATACTAAATTCTTAATCATGTGTATTTTTTTTAGTGAGTTTTTTTCTGAATCCTTCCGCTACTTCGATGAACTCTTCCAGAAATGCAATTTGCATAAATAAGGCGCCTACTTTGTAATATATTCCTGCACCCATAAGCAGAACACAGAAAATGTATATAATTGGAATGGTACATCCCAAAATAATAAGAAGGTTTATCGCTTTCCCCAATTTAAAACGGTGATGAATGGTATAAAACATATACAGGAATGCGATTAAAATGGCCGAATTCAACAAGGTACTTAACCATCCTTTAACTTCAAAGAACTTATCGTTACTCAACATCATTTGTACAGCATTGGCAAATATAACAGCGCCGGGCATAACGGGGGCCCGGTTAATCAGGGTAGTGTCAGTCGGCACTCTGAACTTATCCTCAATATCGAAAGCATTATTCATAGATCCATCACCCAGGTGTCCGATAATTACAATTTTGTCGTTTAACAGCAATCGTAACTGAGCCGTGTCTGTATTGTTCATCAAATCAATCGCTTCAATAGCCGCAAAATTCATCGGGTTAATTTTGTCGTTGATAAAATCATAATAGCCTTTGCGGTCAGACGAATATTTCAAATATGAAACAGAATCTTTCGCGATAAACGATTTGTTTTTAAAAAGGGCCAGTTGCATGGCGAAAGAAGGGAGCGTGTCTTTCCCCTGAATTACAAAGTTATAATAGTGCCGGATACTTTCCCCGGTTTTTCCGGGAAAGTTTACCAATCCGGTTGTTTTTCCTTTGAAGATTTGTTTGTTTTCGTTGTTCCTGACAGTAGCTAACACAATGTTCGGATACCTTAAAATTGTTGCCTGAAGAGTGCTGTCAAACACACGGTTCTTGTATTTTTCAAAAGTAAAGTCGAGCCCGATACAAGCAGGGTCATAGCGGGCTGTTTTCTCAATAAGTATAGCTAAATATTCCCTGAATCTGTCATTGTCGGGCATGCTTCCGGAGTTGATTAGAACTACTGTTTTGTTCACGGCAGAGCAGTCTTCACGGGTATTATAAAAGATGTCGTTGAATTCAACATCTTCAACTGCAAAATGCTCGAAGTGTATTAGTTGAAGGGGTAAATGCTCGTATGCCATGTAAGCAAGAAACACGACTGCTTTAAAAGCAAGAAAGATCAGTAGGACAATTATGATTTTTTTCATGAGGTTAAAAGATATGTTATACTATTACTTTGAAAAACTTTGTTTTTTTAGCAAATTTAATGACAAAAATCAGCGTAAATAATTCTGATCAGCGTCTGTAAAATATCGCTTACATCATTTCCCAACTTGTGAATATTGGCATCTTCATTAATACTAAGCGCCACGTTGGACGAATCAATATTCAGTCCTTTATCAGAAACGAGGTAGTCATAAAATGCCTGTGCATCCCGATCGGCATATTGCAAAGAGGGTATGTTTTTGTATTTGGAAATGCCAATAACTATAGCGTAAGTCTTACCATCAAGAGTAGCGGAATTATTTATTACAGTTACGCCTCTGGTCTGGGCAAAAGAAAAAAGACTGTTTATAAAAAGGGAAACAAGTGCAAAGGTTAATTTCATGGATAGTGATATAAAAATGTAAAGATAGTCCTTGAGCCTTTTCTTTGGCACTTCATATTTCAGCGGCATTAATTTCGTTTATCTTGCTAATTTCCAAATTTTAAAGACTGCCAGCTATTTTCAAACGCCGGACTACTATTTATCTGTGGATTTTGCTCTTTATTATTTATTCTCACTGAATTAATTCCAATGTGTTCAATTAAATAATCAGACATTTCCTGATAAGTTAAATTGCCTTTTGTCTCCTGCAATTTTTTTAGAAAATAATATGTAAAAAGTCCATGTTGCTTTTCCTTATATGGTAATGACGATTGTTCTCCTGAGCTGGCAGTAAATACAATTAAATTGCCTTTCAACTGGTTTTCTTTAGCCTTGATCTTTACGCCTCTTGCAGCAACTAATCCTTGATTTCTTGCGCCACCACTGAAACACGCATCTAAAATTACAGTTGTATTTTTCGTCGGATGCTCAGTTAGTTTTGAAAACAAATCGCTGATTTTTACGGCAAATTGCAAATCATTGCTACTCACATCAACAGGAATCAAATAAGGTTCTTTGGTCGTTTCATCCGGCAAACCATGACCAGCGTAATAAAAAATAATTTCAGCCTTCCCGAATGAATTTTTGGAATATAGATTTAGTTTATTTATTGCTCTGGTCATTTCGATCGCTTTTGCATTTATGAGCAATATAATATTTTCGTCCGGAACACCTAAAACATTGATTGCATATTGCTTAAAAATTGTAGCATCATTTTGTGCAAATGAAACATTAACTTCATTACTCAATCCGGTTTGATAAGAACTATAATCCTCGTTACCTATTATTAATGCAAAGCGCAAAGGGTTTTGTTTTGAATTTACCGGAATATTTATATCAACATCCGACAGTGAATAATTCAAAATATTTTTGTTTTGTTGTATGTTGGAATTATTACCATTATTGCTTGAAATATTAACTTGACCTGATAAATTATTACCGGAATTCACAGCATTGCCATTAGGTAAATTAACTTTATCATGCTTCGTCAATATTTGCATAATTTTGTCCCACTCAATGTCATTAATTGTTTCTAAAAAGGCATTGTTAATAGATTCTTTGCCTTTGCTAAAATCATCACCACTACCTTGTAATTTATAAAAACTTTTTGCTGTCTGGTTAAACAAACTTGAATTACTGTTTTTAAGTTCTATGTCTAGATTTACACTACTCACCCATCCATTTCCGGAAAGATAATTCAGATCAAATTGTTGTACCGTTACAAATAAAACATTTGTGGCGATTGATTGAATATTAAACCCACTTTGGATCAAATAATCCTGAAAAAAATTTTCAATGAAAAACTTCAACTCTGGTTTGGGCTTAAAGATCGGACTAAAAACAGGATTTGCATCATACTGACGTAATAGATTATCTTTATTCCGAAAATTTATTTTCACAACTAAACTAATATTATTATCCTGTAAATTATATCGGTTAATTATCTCGTTCTTTACTAAATCCAAGGAAATATCATAGTCTTGTTGTGCATCAGAATAGTTGATAATAAAGAATAGAATTAAAAAACCACATAGTTTTTTCATACGTTGTTTAGTAATTAAAATAATTTATAAATATAGTGAATCTTTGCGGAAGCAAAATCCACAAAGATTCACTAACACT
>CAZEDO010000172.1:0-4635 GCA_964511085.1 uncultured Lentimicrobiaceae bacterium | reverse complement strand
ATATTTGCATTGAAACTGGAATCAAAATACTAGTTAAGAGGAGACTACTACGTATTCTCATCCAAGTCAAACCTGCATGAAATTAAGGCTAATCCTGTTTTTTTTAATCCAAAGCATTCTCTGCTCGCAGATGATTGCAGCTCAGGATATGACAAAAACAGATAGTTTAGATGCAGCTTTGAAAAAGATTAAAAATCCGAACAAAAAGGTTGATGCAATCCTGGAATTCCTGGAAAAGCCTGACAATCAGTATGCGGAAGATTCCATTGGTATTAGTCTCGCTCAAAGAGCCCTTGTAATTGCCCAACAAATCAATTATGCAAAAGGTAAGATCAATGTAATGTTAAAATTGGGCAACTATTATTTCAGAAGCAGTGATTATAAAAAAGCAATGGAGTTTGCCCAGAAGTCAAAAGAACTGGCTGAAGACCTGAATTATGATCAAGAACTGGCTAATTCTTATAGTCTGATTGGTATAATATATTCTGAACTTGGCGATTTTGACAACAGTTCACAATATTTCTTTAAGGGTCTAAAACTGTTTGAAAATCTTAAAGACAAGGAAGGAGTTGCGCGTTCGCTTGGAAATATAGGTCTGGACTTTTACGATCAGCAGAGTTATAAAAAAGCGCTTGAGTATTACAATAATTCTCTTGCTATTGCAAAAAGTATTGATAATCAATCATTGATTAAGAAACAGTATAATAATATAGCTGCTCTTTATGCCGACATGCAGAAATTTGATACTGCAATTGTATTTTTCAGAAAAGCGCTGGCGATAAGTATAAAACTTGGAGATAAGTTGGGGCAGGGTACCAACATTATGAATATAGGCTATGTGCAGATGAATGAAGGGAGTTACAAGGATGCCTTTATAAGTTTTCAGCAATCTTTAGATTTAGCTACCAGGCTGAATAACCGCCTGCACATGGCTGAATGCTACCTGAATTTTGGTTTTTGCTATTACAGTGTTAAGAATATTGAGGAAAGCATTCATTATTTTGACAAAGCCCTGCAGGAAGGAAAAAAGAATGGGTATTATAGGATTATCGCCCAATCTGCAAACATTCTTAACAAAATATATACTCAAAGGCAGGACATAATAAATGCCTATAAATATGTAGTGCTGGAAAAACTTGCAGGGGATAGTCTGTTTGCTTTTCAGAAGCAAAAACTTTCCTCCAAGCTTGAACTACAATATTTATATGAGAAAAAAGAATTGAAAAGACAACTGGCACAACAAGCTAAAAACACTCTGATGCTTGTTGTAATATTCAGCCTCGTTGTGGGAATGCTTATTTTAGGTTTAGTATTTTCACGGCACCGTCTCAAATCGAAACTTATTCTTCTTGAAAAAGAAAAAATTGAATCCGAATTAAATATCAGGGACAGGGAACTTACGGTTAATTTGATTTCGCTGATCAAAAAGAATGAAATGCTTTCTGATATATCAGGCAAACTGATGCAACTCGAACGCAATGCAAAAGGAAATGAAGCAAAAGAATCATTATCTCAGATTAGCCAGGAGTTGAGAAATAGTACCGATGACAAGATGCTGAATGAATTTTCCAGGCGATTTCAGGAGGTGCATGCCGGATTTTATGAAAAGCTGCTAAAAGCCTATCCAGATCTGTCGCAGAACGAGTTGAAGCTTTGCGCTTTCCTACGGCTGAATATGTCCACCAAAGATATTGCTGAACTTACCGGGCAACAACTTGCTTCCATTGATAAAGCAAGGTACAGGCTTCGGAAAAAATTAAACCTTGCCAGTTCAGAGACCAATCTGGTAACATTCCTCAGCCAGATATAAAAGACACCACAGATTAATACTTCCTTTCTTAAGATTTGCCATTACGGGCAGGACCATAGTATGTATGTTGCAATGTTCGCAATACCTGAATTGAAGATTCAATATATTCAGTATTAAGCATCTATGTAGAAATGTCTATATAATGTGCAGATTTTATTCATGCCTGGTAGCGATTTTGTCCGGACAGATTATTTTTTATTAGCCGGGGCACAACTGATATTTGCAATCTCTAACCGAATATCACAAATGCAAAAGGAAAACCAACACCTTTCTGAATCCGAAAATGAACACCTTGAATCTAATTCAGAGAATTCTGCTGAATACATCAAATACATCAAAAAGCTAGAGCTGCAGCGCTCCGTTTTAGAGAAGATCGTAAATTCTGACCTGAATGCAATTATTTCTGCTACTTCTGTAGAACCCGATAATCCTGAATCTTTATAACCTTAACCAACAACAACCAAACCATGAGAAAAAACCTAACTTTTACTTTAGTGTTCAGTGCTTTAATGGTATTTTACATTAGCATTGAAAAAACATCAGCTCAATGGACCTCGCCAGGTCCCGATGGAGGCTATGTAAGTCTGCTCACAGCCTCAGGCAGCACCTTGTATGCGGTTGCAGGCGTTTTTTCGCCCAATGCCGAATTCCTGTACACTTCAACCGATAATGGGAATACATGGACTCCGTTAGTGAGTGCAACATGGCCTGCAAGTCCAAGTGACAATAAGAAAGCCATTGCTAAAATAGGTAGCAGCCTGTTTGTAGGTACCTTTAACGGCATATGGCGTTCGGACGACAACGGCTTGACATGGAATAAAAAGCATTATGGAACAGGATATGCTTTTGCCAGTAACGGTACTACTTTGTTTGCAGGCACTGATTTTGGGATCCTCAGATCAACCAATAATGGTGATACCTGGACATTTAACGATTTAGGCGGCGCTCTCTTTATGGGCGGTATTTTTTCGTTGGCAGTTAACGGGAATAATGTGTATGCCTCTTCAGAAATGGATGGAGTGACAGTTCACTCCGAGGATAACGGGCTTACATTTAACACATATGGAGATATCTGGTTCGATGCCACTGCGCTGACTATTATCGGCAACGATTTGTATGCCGGTACACAATATTATGGAATTCAAAAATTAACAAACTGTACAGGGCTTTGGGCACAGGTTTACTCTGGAGCAAGTTATTGCAAAGGCCTGGTGGGGGATGAATCAGTTATTATTGCTACTTCCTTAAATACAGGTGTAGTGAGTTCAACCGATGGTGGTGCCACCTGGACGGATGTAACCGCTAACGGAATAGTTCAATATTATACCGGCAATGGCATCCCGGCAGTCATGACAGATGCAGGCATTTTTGTTGGCACCACCGCCGGGATTTATAAAACTACAAATAAAGGAAATACATGGACCAGATCAGATGCGGGCATTCATGCGCATTCCATTTGGGCACCTGCCGTTTCGGCATTGGGAACAGATATCTATACCGGGTCAGGCTATGGCGGGGTCTTCCGTTCAACAAATAACGGGCAAAGCTTTATGGATGTCAGCAATAGCCTTGTGGTAAATGTATATGAGCAGCCAGGGCATCCTAATTTAGTAGGGACAAATACAACAAAAGTTTTCTCAGGAGCTTATATGTCAACTGATGGAGGAACAACCTGGGCTCCTCACAACTCCCCTGGTTCTCTGGGTAATCTACCCTGGATGGAACAGGGAGGCGCCTTAATCACGATTAATCAGGCTGAAGGGGTTTACCGTTCAGTAAATAATGGTGCTACATGGGTGCTAAGTAATAGCGGCATTACAACATTGTCCTCATTTTTAACTTTATATTCGGATGGGACCGTCTTGTATTTAGGAGGCCTCACGCAAAACAGCGCTCAGACCGGAGCTTATTATTCTACGGATAATGGCGCCACCTGGCACATTAGTAGTTTTTCCACTTTCCCACCATGGATTGGCTCATTTTTCTCTACCGGTACCACTATGCTGATGAGCAGTCATAATGCAGGATGGGGTTCCTACGAAGGAATTTATCGCTCAACTGATAATGGTGCTAACTGGACCATAGTGCAACCGCATTGTGCTGTTGCAAAGTGGGCTATAAGCGGTTCGACAATAATTATTACAGGTAATACTGAACTCGTAGAAGGGATTCCATCCAAATGCATTTATACCTCTGATGATGATGGGTTAACCTGGACTCTGGCTACAGTGCCTGACTATATGAATCCTTCAGCATTTGCAGTAGAAGGATCACATATTTTTCTTGGGACAACCAATGCCAAAATACTATACTCGAAGGACAATTGTGTGAATTGGACAGATGTTAGCTATACCGGCAATTACCCAAAGATATTTGCTAATAACTTAACAATTTGCAATAATAAAGTTTATGCAACTAGCATGGGTGGCTCATTATTGGCACGAAGCCTTGATGATTTTAACGAACCTGCTATGCCGGATGCAATTGTTGGTTCGGCAACTCCTTGCCGGAATTCATCACAAGTATATAGTGTTACCAATGTACCAGGTATAACCTATGCGTGGCAGTTTCCTGCAGGTTGGATAATTACTGCCGGCGGAACAACCAGTTCAGTAACTGTAACTGTTGGAACAAGCACAGGCTTGGTATTAGTAACTCCTACAAATGGATGGGGAAGTGGCCCGGCACAATATCTCATTGTTACACAAACACTAACAACGCCTAATCAACCAGCAGCAATAACAGGATCGGCCACTCCACTTGAAGGAAGCAGCCAGAACTACTCTGTTACAAACGTAGCCGGTGTTTCCTATGCATGGACATTC
>CAZEDO010000171.1:1476-4682 GCA_964511085.1 uncultured Lentimicrobiaceae bacterium | reverse complement strand
AACGAGGAATATTCCAGTAAAAGTGAACTTGTCAACGATTTGATCAGACAGGCTCGAAAACAGCATGCTCAAATTGACTGGATTAGAGCGAAACTGGAAAAATCCGAAAGAAGTGGATTTACCGGTGACACCAAAGAACAAATTTTAGAACAGTCGAAGTCTTCACTTAATGGCTGAATATAGACTTAGTAATGCAGCCAGGGAGGACTTGATTCGCATTCATCATTATGGAGTCGAAAAGTTTGGAATTATTCAGGCAGACAAATACTTTTATGCATTCTTTGATTGTTTTGAAATTATTGCTCAAAGGCCATTTTCATTTGAATCAGTGGATTATATAAAAGAAGACTATAGAAGGTGTCCTTTTGGCTCTGACACTCTATATTACAGAATTAATGATAATATGGTTGAGGTAATGGCAATCGTTGGAATGCAGGATTTGAAAAATCTACCCCCTGAGCGGCATTTGTAATGCCGCTCTGACCCTTGCAGAATTTGCAATTCTGCACAACAAAAAATGCAATGAAGAAATGGCAGAAATTGACTACAAGACAATTGCAAATTGTCTGGTAGTCAAAGCGGAATCACAAATTCCGCTTAGCGGGGTAGGTGGACAGGAAAGTAGCACGCAATCCCTTACTACTGCTACACTCAACCAAAAGCAACAACCCATTCATATTTTATATTAGGGGAAAGCTTGAAAAAATGTATCTTTGACCTATGATCATCAAAGATGAAATATCAGCCAAGTCAGAAGACTTTATGGTTCTATGCCTGAATCATAATGTAAAATATTTGTATGCATTTGGCTCCTCCGTTACTGATCATTTCGACTACGAAAAAAGCGATATTGATCTTCTGGTTGAAATTGACGACCCGGACCCTATTGAAAGAGGAGAAAAACTAATTTCACTTTGGGACTTATTTGAGAAATTTTTTAAACGAAGGGTTGACTTATTAACTGAATCATCAATTCGCAATCCATTCTTACGCAAAAGTATTGATTCTACTAAGATTCTGATTTATGACGGAGCAGGGCAAAAAATATTTGTCTGACATTTTACGAGCAATAGAATTGATTGATCAATTCAGTGTTTCTGTCAATACTTACAATGATTATTTATCTGATTTTAAAACACAAAGCGCTGTTGAAAGACAGCTAGGAATTATAGGCGAAGCTGTTAATAAATTTGACAAGCTATTCCCTGATTCTCCAATAGAAAATGCCAGACAAATCGTCAGATTTAGAAATCGGCTAATTCATGCTTATGATGCTATTGATTCATCTATAGTTTGGGCTATTATTAAAAAACATTTGAGTCCGCTAAAAATAGAAATAACCGAAAAATCAGGATAATCCGGGATCTTGTAATACGAGGTTTAGCATGGTGGGTTTCCCAGCTCCCGAGGCCCACCTCAAAACTCAACTCACCTAGCCCCGGCCTTTAGATAGTTGATAAGCAACGGCATATATTGCCTTTTAACCAATTGCGTTTCCAAATGAAAAGAATCAACGCTATCCTGTTTTCATCCGCCTGTCTCCTGATGGTGCTTTTATTCATCAAACCTCTGTCAGCACAGGAAAAAACTTCAAAAAGCAAACTCAACATTTCTGCTGACCTGGTGAGCCGTTATATTTGGCGTGGTCTTAACCTTGGAGGTTCATCACCGAGCATTCAGCCGGGCATGGAATTTTCTTCAGGAGATTTTACACTTGGAGCATGGGGAGCATACTCCTTTAGTAATGCGAGCAGGTCGCAGGAAGCAGACCTCTATTTTTCCTATACACTGGCTGACGTAATTAGCTTTACAGCCACTGATTATTACTATCCAAAAGAAGACACAAATAATCATTACTTCAATTACGAGAAAGACAAAACCAATCATATGTTCGATTTTTCAGCTAAGTTTTTAGGAACAGAAAAATTACCGCTTACCCTTATGGTAGCAACCAATTTGTATGGAGCTGATGCAAAAAAGAGCAATGGAGAAATCCAGTATTCAACATATATCGAATTAGGATACAACTTCAAACTAAACGAAACCGGATGTAGTGCATATATTGGATTTACTCCAAATAATCCAGATAGATCGAAAGGAGAAACTGGATTTTATGGCCCATCCGCCGGGGTCATTAACCTTGGAATAACAGCCACCAGGGAAATAAAAATTACCGATACATTTTCCTTGCCCGTTAATGCATCGCTTATTACAAACCCGCAGGCAGAAAACATCTTTCTTGTTTTTGGAATTTCATTATAACGCAATTTTAAACAAATAAAAAAATCAAAATTACGGATACTGGCTTAACCGGTTTTATACTGCTTGCCTGCAGCCTGGTTATGCTTATAACTCCTGGTCTCGCATTCTTTTATGGTGGTTCGGCTACCAGGCGTAACATTCTTGCCATCATTATCCAAAGCTTTGTTTCGCTTGGATGGACGACGGCCTTGTGGTTCGCATTTGGCTATTCTCTTTGTTTCAGAGGAGGGCGGGCGGAATAATGGGAAATCTGAACAAGGCGAAATTTAGTTTGTAACACATTCATGTGATTAACTTTTGTTATGTAATTTTGTTATACCGTAAAGCGGTATGATTATTATTCAAAATTTTAAATTTACTATAGCAGCAATTTAATTTAACGCCTGATGCTCTCAACAATAATTTTGCTTTATTTCAAAGCCACTTAAAGGATTCTATTCCAATGGATTTTATATTACGGAAATGGACAACCAGGGATCTGGAAAGCCTTGTAAAGCATGCGAATAATCTGAAGATAGCAAGAAACATGAGCAATGCTTTTCCGTATCCTTATACAGTGAAGTTCGGACATCGGTATATTACCAAGGCAATTACTATTAAACCAACTCAAATATTTGCAATCGCCATTGATAATGAAGCGGTGGGATCAATTGGTGTGTACCCTCAGACAGACATTCATTGCCGTAATGCCGAAATGGGCTATTGGCTTGCCGAACCATACTGGGGGCAAGGTATCACAACAGAGGCGATCAGGCAAATGGTAGTTTACAGTTTCAACGCGTTAAATATTGACCGCATTTTTGCCCGGCCTTTCGGATCAAATATTGCTTCACAACGTGTTCTGGAGAAAGCAGGATTTATACTCGAAGCTAAGTTTGAAAAAACAATTTTCAAGAACGGGGAATACCTGGATGAATTATTTTATGCCATAAGGAAATAGTGAG
>CAZEDO010000171.1:0-1376 GCA_964511085.1 uncultured Lentimicrobiaceae bacterium | reverse complement strand
CTGACATTAATTGCGATCGGTTCCCCTTTATCATTTTTATCAATGGTAAAAGCTACTTTATCTCCTTCGCGCAGGTCATTAAAGTCAGCGCCCACAAGGCTCTGGTAATAAAAGAACAGGTTTTGCGGGCTGTGCTTTATGAAACCATAACCTTTCTTTAAATTTTGAATAGTACTTTTCTTTAATTTCTGGTCAGCACCTTTAGCAGGTTTAACAGCCTCGCGCCGACCAACCGATTGAACAAAAAGGTTATTAAAAAGAGGATCGTTTTGCTTCAATCCGTTTTCAACAAGTTCGTGCATAGCCATTGGATAGGTAGCTTCATCGAATAAATCCTGGGAAGTACCGGTTGATAATTCCTGTCCCTCATTGTTTGTATATTCAAACTGCCATCCCAATATCATAACACGTGTTCCCAAGGTATTAAGTTTGCGCACCAGGGGAACATAGTCCCCATCAGCAGCAATAAGTACCAACACGTCGAAATGCTTGTAGAATGCCAGTTCAAAAGCTTCCAGAGCCAGCCAGACATCAATTCCTTTTTCCTGTTTTATTCCAGAAACAGTCTTGACCGGAAGATAATGCGTGGTGACTCCTTCCGACATTAGGATATCATCAAAAACCCTGTCGTAAAAAAGCTGTTTGCCTTTCTGGCTCGCTTCTGAAGCATAGAGCCTTCCCCTGAAAAAATGCGCATCAACTATCTGTATCAAGCTTTCTGGCTTACCTTCTTCCATAGCCACCTGTTTGCGGATAAACTGGCTTAGACCGGCAACGCTAAGCCTGCTCCGCCGGGGATGGAAGTAATTGTAATAATTGCTTACATGAAGGAAATAATTTCCATCGAAAAAAATTCCGATGCGTGTAAGGCTTAGATTTTTATCGTTTTGCATAGTAATTGTGTATTATAGCATGATTATGCTGTTCTGAAACGAATTTGTTCCTCTTTTATTGGAACGCAGCTAAAATCAAGCTAAGGTAAGAAATATTAGAGTGCGACATCAATTGCCTAAAGGTTAGAATAGGTAAGGCTCAAACTGTTATAGGCATTATAATACATATCATTTCAGAATATTTGCGAGGGCTTTTGCCAGAGTCGGGAAGTTATAACCAAATCCTGCTTTCATAAGTCGATCAGGTATTACTGTCTGCCCACCGGTAACTGCTGTTGCTCCTTCCCCATAGATAAGTTTCAAAGCAAACAAAGGAACCGTGAAAAATGCAGGCCGGCGTATAAGAGTTGCCAATGTGTTTGTAAATTCAGCATTATTGCATGGCTCCGGTGAAGTAAGATTGATAGCACCATTCATTTCTACGTTATCTATCACAAATAAATAAGCTGCAATCAGATCGTCAATATGTATCCAGGAAAACCC
>CAZEDO010000170.1:0-4735 GCA_964511085.1 uncultured Lentimicrobiaceae bacterium | reverse complement strand
TAAATAGTTGTTTGAAGAGGTTGATAAGTTGAAAAGGTTGAAAGGTTGATGGGTTGAAAGATAGCTCATTTTATATGATGTTCTCATTTTAAAGCAATCTGTCAACCTTCAACCTGCAATTGTTTTCCATCATGCAATAATCAACCTGCATGAATATTAAATAGTACATTTGATAAGCAATCGGAAATAATGGAAAAGCTCAGGAAATTATTATACCCTTTAAATATAAAGCAATTCATTTTTGCCAACATATTTTTGGCAATATTAATTATTGTCGTTTTTGTGCAGGGTGCATCAAAAAGTTTTAAGGACATATTGCTAATTGCGCTCTGGGGATTTATTATCTGTATCACGCAATGGTCGGGGCCGGTAGCCATCAATTATTTATTGGATAAAAAAATAGAGTGGATTGAAAAACCCATACTTAGATCTGTCCTTGGATTTCTTACAATGGCAGCATATTCAGTGATTGCTTTTGCTTTGGTTGAATTCACGCTGCTTTATATCCTGTATGGCATTGTCCCTGCTGATGCCTGGAATTCAGTAACACACTCTTCCATAGTTGCAGTAATGATATCGATTTTTATTTCACTTTTTTTTACTGCAGTTGGTTTCTTCAAAGCCTGGAAAAGAGCGCTTATAGATTCCGAAAAATTGAAGACAGAGATGATGGCCTACAAATACGAATCCCTGCGAAACCAGATAAATCCGCATTTCCTGTTTAATAGTTTTAATGTGTTGAGCGATCTGGTGTATGCCGATCAGTCAATGGCTGTAAAATTTATTCAGCAGATGAGTGATTTGTTTCGTTATGTGCTGGATAGCAGGGATAAGGAATTGGTGCCGTTGAAAGATGAACTGGAATTTATGCAGTCATTTATTTATCTTTTGAAAACCCGTTTTGAAAATAAACTCAAGATTGTAATTGAGCTGAAACCTTCTCCCGATGAATACATCGTGCCAATGACGCTGCAGTTACTGGTCGAAAATGCCGTGAAACATAACGAGGTTTCAGAAGCATATCCCCTTGTAATTAACATCACTAAAAATGAAGATTATTTAGAAGTTGAGAATACATTGAGAATAAAAAATGTTGGAGAGGATTCGAAAAACACAGGCTTGAAAAATATTATGCAACAATTTAGTTTCTTTACAGAAAGGGAAATTGAGATAGATGATTCAAACGGCAAGTTTCGTGTTCGTGTTCCAATACTTAAATCAGTCGAAAAATGAATGTTATTATTCTAGAGGACGAATCGCGGGCAGCGCACCACCTGGAAAGGCTTATTACGAAAGTTGCCCCGGAGATGAAGATTGTCGCGAAGCTTGAATCGGTGCGAGATGCGGTAGTATTTCTGAATAGTAATCACGACATTTCGCTGATTTTTTCGGATGTACAACTGGCCGACGGTCTGAGTTTCGAAATATTCAGCAAGGCACCTGTAAAATGTCCAATTATTTTTACCACTGCCTATGATCATTATGCTATCGAAGCCTTTAAAACAAATGGGATTGATTATCTTCTGAAACCAATAGAGGAAGAACGATTGCGCAAAGCCATCGAAAAAGTGAAACAGTTTTCTCCTTCAATTGCGTTGGAAAAAATATTATCTATTGCAAATACAACTTCCGGAAAGACTTACAAATCGCGCTTCATGGTTAAGGTTGGCGATAAAATTAAAAGCATTCCGATAGAAGAAATCCTTGCATTTTACAGCCTCGAAAAGGCGACATTTATTCAAACTACTGCCAATAGAAGTTACTGTATTGATTATTCGCTCGACCAATTGGAAACACTGCTGGACCCGAATATTTGTTTTAAAATAAACAGAAAATACATTGTTTCGATTCAAGCCTGTTCCAATATCATTGCATGGACAAACAGCCGCCTGCGCCTCAAAATTGATGGTATCGACGACCAGGAAATTATTGTAGCACGCGAAAGAGTTCAGGAATTTAAAAATTGGCTGGATAGATAGATTATAAATGGGAATAAGCACTAATTGCAATTTATTCCCGTTCTAATTTATATTTAATTGCCTGAAAATAAATGCATGAAGAAAGATATTTTTCGATTAATCAAAAATGCATTTCTGCTAGCCTTATGTATCTTGTTGTTTTTAATTCTTATTCCAAGGACATATAAAGCACCGCAACAACAGAATCGAAAAAGTACACAATACTGGAATTTAGCGACTGGCTCAAGAATAGGCTACACGCATATTCCAGCAAAGGGAATAAATATACACACTCCGGTTATTTTTTTGCAGGGTGGACCTGGTGGATGTATTTCAGATAGAAATATTGAAATATTAGCACAACTTGCAAACGATGGATATGATGTTTATCTCTACGATCAAATTGGAAGTGGACATTCTAATAGGTTAATAAATGTTGAAGAATACACTGCCGGTCGGCATATTAGTGATCTGGAAGAAATCATAAAAGAGATTAATTCTAAAAAAGTCATATTAATCGGGCAGTCGTGGGGAGCAATTCTTGCAACATTATTTATTGCTGATAATCCTGATAAGGTTGATAAATTAATTTTAACAGGCCCGGGTCCTCTATTCCCAATGCATGTTGAATTAGCGAACCTAAAAGCTCCGGACAGCCTTCATTTGAGAGATCCGCTCTTTTCAAACAGCGAAGCCAACAAAAAAATTAATAATTGGAGAACTAAATTCGTCGCGTTCCTGGCAAGAGAATTTCATATTAAAGTAGCATCAGATAATGAAATGGACGACTTCTCGACATTACTAAGTAATGAAACAAATAAATCCACCGTATGTGATACTTCCAAAGTGGCTGAGGCGAAAGGTGGCAGTGGGTATTATTCTCAGATCATGACTATGCAAAGTTTATCAGAAGTAAAAGATCCACGCCCAAAATTGATAAATTCGAAAATACCGCTTCTATTAATGAAAGGACAATGTGATAATCAGAGATGGGGTTTTGCAACTGAATACTTAGAGTTATTCCCAAATCATAAATTAGTAATTGTCAATGATGCCGGGCATTCAATAGCAGCCGAACAACCGGATTTTTATCTTAGGACTATCCGTGACTTTTTAAATAGATAAGTTCAATCTGTTTAATAAGATCTTGAAAGTAATTGTCGCCTATTTTTTTATTAAATCTGAAGCCCCTGTAACTGATTTTGAAATAATTTTCGGATTGCCTGAATATGTTACAGCGCTACTTCCGCTTGCCTCCACAGCTAATTCACCGGTAACATGGAGGTAAGCATCCGAACCACCCGTTACTTCTACTTTGCACTTCCTGATAGTTAAATCGGCAGCTTTGATATCGCTTCCACCGCTGGCTTCGAGATCAACATTATCAGCTGAGCCTTTTATTTCTGCATCTGAACCCCCTGTCAGTATACAATTGAGCGTTCCGGTGGTGCAGCTCAGTTTGAGATCACACCCTCCGCTGAAATTGAAACTGAGAGATGGAAAATTAAGGTTTGTTTCTGCGAACACGTCGCAACCACCGGATGCGGTTACTTTATCCAACTCTTTCAAATGAACATAAACATTCAGTTTTTTCGAATTGCTGATGGATTTTTCGCTGTAAATCTTTAAAACTCCGTTGCTGATAGTTGTAATTATCGCTTCCTGAATATTCTCATCGGTCTCCACAACTGCTTTTTTAGTGCTGCCAGGAATGATATATACATCAATTCCTCCGCTTACGCTGATGGCGTGGAAGCCAGATACTGAGCGCTCCTGCCTAACTATTTTTCCGTTTCCTCTTATGCCGCCCGAGGGGGAATACATTGGAGAAAGAGTTGCCTGTGACAATTGTGGCATAAAAAGTACGGTTGCCAGGATGAGGAGATAATTTGCTTTTTTCATGATGGTGTTTGTTCTAAGATTTAGATGTGACGGAGAAGGAAAGTAAATTGTTACAGTTAATGCTGCTGAAGGAGTTAATTTCAATAATTGTACAAGATTTTGATATTCACCATAAAACTATGATTTGTTCAGCAAATTAATTGTGCAATAAACTTTATTCCTATCTGCTTGTTACTGTAACTATAGAAGATGGCACTTTTTTATGTTGCCGGATTTTGATCAAATCACCCAAACACAGACGAAATCATTTGCTTACCTGGTTATCCTGAACTTATAATCAGGAGGCAGACCCAAATGGTTACACTCTGATGCTATGTATTCATATTAACTAAAACTAATTAACAATGGAAGTTGAACTTCAGACAATAGAACGCAAAGAAAATACTAGGAACAGCGCTTGTGGATGCGGATCCGGCGGCTGTGGATCCCACTCAGGTGGCGACAAAAAGGCTGAAGCTGATTGTGAAACACCCTCCAAATATCAACTTATACATGAAGGCGACCGTGTAGTGGAATTTGGATCAGGGCTTGGTCGCGACAGCGTATCTATGTCCAGCGCTGTTGGGCCAACAGGTAAAGTAATTGGAATTGATAAATCAGAGCAAAATATTACCGCCGCAAGGGAATATCTCGATTCATTAAAGATCAGCAATGTCGAATTCAGGTATGGCGATATCGAAGCAGTTCCTCTGCCAAAGGAATATGCCAATGTGATCTATTCCTCCTGTGTCTTCAATCTGCAGGCCAACAAACAGAAAGTGGCCGACGAGATGTACCGGATTTGTGATCACAGCGGTTTGGTCTGTGTATCAGATTTTGTCACCATCAATCCAATTCCCGACGATCTGCGGAAGGAAGCATCAGAAGTTGCCGGC
>CAZEDO010000169.1:0-4766 GCA_964511085.1 uncultured Lentimicrobiaceae bacterium | reverse complement strand
GCGCAGCGAACTTAGCGAAGCATTCTCACGAACAAAGTGAGTAATAAAGACGCAACGGGTTGGTTGTCAGCATTATAGGACACTAGAAGAAGTATATTCAACATGTTGATAATTAGTATTTTACAAAATATTACCGGACTATTGATAATATCTTCCATAAGTCTGGAATGTCGCCCATTGCCATTTAAGAAGGAGTGTATTTTTACAATTCTATGATTTAAATTAACAAAGCACTTTTCGAAGTGGACTCAATGTTACAGTTTATCAGGCAACGACTATTATCACTCTAATTCCAGGCACGATATCTCTTTAAAAGTTTCATCTTCAAGAAAGGAATTTATTGTTTTATGATTAGTAATCATCAATTGGGCAATGTCGTTTGTTGTTAGATTACCCGTTCGAATCCAAATGATTTTTGGAGGATGACCATTCAGAATGCTGATATCATAAAAATCTGAATCAAATGTAACTATCACAAAGTCATTTTCTTTTGCGTATTCCCAAATTTCAGGATCCTCACAATCACTTAATTTACAATCTGAAACATGAAGACAACCTGAAAAATAGCTCCGCAGTTTTTTAGAAATCCTATAAGAAATGTTCTGGTCAAACAACAATTTCATGTGTTAGTAATTTGATTTTTAGCGGTCACATGCCTGCCTGTAAGCAGACAGGGAATACGCCATGAGAATAATCATTTTCGGTTAGTGTGAAAATTATTGCTCATGGCTATTTCATGATGCATGCTGCAACTTGTGCTCTCTATCCGCTGCATAAGCCAAACAAGCTTTAATATCTTCAATAGTCAACTCCGGAAAGTCAGCAATAATAGTGTTATTATCCATTCCTGAAGCGAGCCAGCCTAACACATCAAAAACCGTTATTCTTGTATTTCTGACACAGGGTTTTCCAAATCTCTTGTTGGGATTTCTTTGTATAATATTTTTATATTCAACCATATCACGGAATTCTTTATGAAACAAAGATAATCATTTAGATAGCAACGCAACTAAGCGTGTTCATATTCATTGCTCTTTCTGTGCAAATGTTCTTCAAAATTCAACTTTTATACTTCGACAAAAATCGTATTAAAAAATGCAACTCCAACCGTTCATTATCACTGTATCTTAGTGGTTTCGCTCTCGCAATCCAGCATAGATTAAGTATAATTTTGTTGCCAAAAAGCCAAATAAGGTAATGTGCTGCATTTTGATCTTTTGTAGCAGAAATTTGTACGCGTAAGCTTTTTTTTATAACAATTACAAACTGTTTTATTTATCTGGCACAATTCTTAGAATGTGCCAGTGGAGTTTTATTAATTAGATTTAGTTACAAACTGCTGCATTGATTAGGATGAAGTTGCAACCGAACGATTGAGCTCAGCAAAGCTAAACTTCATCCAGCGGGCCTTAGCTCCCTCTGTAATTCTTGCTAAAAGCGCACCCTAATCTTTCATACAACGCACCGAGTAACCCTGGGCTTTTGGGTTGATTGTGCGGCTGATGTTGGCTTTATTGTAATAGAAGTAACGATCCCATACCTGGGTTGGAGATAACTCCGAGGCCGGCCAATAGTCGGCTCCAAGATGTAACTGGCCATAACTACCATCCAGGTTGCGGTATCCGCCGGGAAGTATTGTAAACCCTGCGTTGTTTGTTGCCCCCGTATTGGGTGATGACCAATGATCCGTTCCTGTTTCTTTCATCATTCCGCCGATGTAAGTGCCAATCATTCCGTTACCGTTGCAATTGATTGTAGGGTCCAGGAACAGCGTGAGGGCACACCACTCGTCCTCTGTTGGGAGATGCCAACCCACAGGACAGATACCGGCAATACTCCCTGCAGGCGCAGGATCCCATGAAGTTGTATTTGAAGCCCCGTTATAGTACTGCACCATTTCACCCCATTGATACAATCCTCCGTACACATCGCAGTTTGCTCCAAGATCAGCAGAACAGTATTTTTCGATAATGCCGTTATTTGTTTGCTCCTGAACACCATTCACCTGCACGCCGACTTTCAGGTTTTCGGCCATCCATGTCTGTAAGTATTTCCCCTCGCCTATCTGCACTGTTGCATAATGGTTGCCATCGCTATCTGTGCAGGCTATAAAATTGAATGTTACTGTTTTGCTACCTGTGGGGACATCTGTAACAACATTGCTGTATTGCCCGGCATTACCTTTGTACATGAGGATATCACCATCCGTATATGGCATATCAACTGTTTCAGCAGTGCTTTTCGCATCCTTCACTTTGATATTCCTGTTAGCAGAAGCAAACACAATACCTGCTTCGCTTTGAACCGGATTCTGGCTTATCAGTTTTGTTGAGCAGGTATAAGATTTACTTGTAACATTTACAAAATAGACACCCTGGCCAATACCATAAATGCGAAAAGACTGAGGTCCGGGAGAAAGCAATTTAGTGGTCCGGCAAACAGTCCTGCCCGATAAATCGACAATACTGACAGATGCATTACCTGCTTCCGGAGCAACAAAAGTCAGAAATGTCTCGTTCACCATGGGGTTGGGGGAAATCTGAAGGTTTCTGTTTTCAATTTCCGGGGTACCAATACCTACCGATGGGATCAGATGTAAAACATCTCCCCCTGCCAGTGTAACACTGGCCCCGCTTGTTATGTTATCCACTTTAATAGTGGCTAAACCTGTGGTGTCGCCTGAGGCTGCAAAACTGATCATATAGTCCTGTGCCTGAGTCTGCATTATTGCAAATGCAAAGAAAATGATGATGGTTGATTTTTTCATATACTTTGTTTTAAAGATTGATAATGATTCTTTTCTTTAATTGAAATTAACTACCCCGCCGCAAGTGGAAGGTGTATAATAGACTCAACGCGAAAGGTGAAAAATTTATCGCCGCAAACGGTGGGAAATATAACCCTAAAGAGATTTGATCCAATTGCAAGGAGTAATAAAATAATCAGGTTTTTCATGTGCTATGATTTTTATCGTGGAACTCCATCTTTACAGGAGAAGAATAAATTCAATCCAAAAAGCGCAATGTAATACCGGTAAGGGAAGTAGCCGAGTTGAGGGCAGCAGTAGGACGTAAATTCCAAAATAAACCGGAAAAGAATCTTATCAGTTAACAAATTTACATTAAGATCTCAATATTAAAACATCTACCAAAATATTTTTTTGGCGCAAGTCACAGAACATGCCAGTGGACTAACTGAAAGTAAACTCAAGTAGTCGAAGAATAAAATCAGTTGCAAACTATTTTAACAGACACTAGTCGCAATTATACTACGGCGGGATAGTCAGCTATCATTGTACATATTAGCATAGTGTCACCGATCAATGCATAAAATTTTTTAAAAACCAAAATTTATAGAGAGGATCAAGGAACTCAGGCTTCCCCGGAAAGATGTCGATGATCTCCTTTTGGATCAGTGCCTCTCTGATCCTGCGGATATTTGACACAGAACCAAGATCGAATTTTTTCATTGTATCCATAGAGGTAAATGAGGTCACTCCTTCGGTAAGCGCTTTAAGAAAAGCTACCTGCGTGTTGGGCAGATTGTCCGTTTGCATCTGGAACAGATAATTGTTCTGGTCAAGGAGATTGGCAATAGCAGTTCCAATCGTTTCTTGTGTGACCTCTTTATCAGTAATACTCCAAATCTCATGCGCCAGGTACTGAATATAATAAGGATGATTTTCCAGGAGTCCCGGTATGCCGGCAGCCAGCGTTTCCGGGAAATTTTTACCGGAGCAGGCGAATCTTTCTGAAATAAACTGAGGCCAGAACCCAGCAGGTATTTTTTCGAGCATCACCAGATCGCCAAACCTGTAGAATGGCATTGATGGATTGTTAAAAAGGTCGATGAGCATATGCCTTCTGCTACCCAGTAATATATACACTGCATTTTTATGAAGCTGCCAGTGGGCCCGCAACGTTTTTTGGAATTCCAGGGGTTCATCGAAAAATGCAAGATTCTGAAACTCATCAATACAAACCACGATCCTTATTTTCTTCTTTGCTGAGATGACCTCCGGTAAATTAAGAATTTCATCAGGGTTCTTTTTTACCTCCTTCCAATCAAGAGAAACTGAAAAATCACTCATCGGATCGCTTCCCATGTTGAACCTGGGAATCAGGCCTTTTAAGAAATGCCCGGCATCTTCCATCCATTTTTCCCATCGGTCAGAACCTGTTTTCAGAACAGTTGTGACAAGTTGGGCATAAAAATCCTCCTCTTTCCGGATATTGAACATATCAATAAAACAGAACCTTACAGATGAATCTTCCTGTTGAATTCTATCGGCAACCTGGCGTACAAGAGATGATTTTCCCCAACGCCGTGGTGAAACCAACATGGAGTTTATACCCGAACGGATATTCCTCTGAAGGCGTTCCTGTTCTATTTCCCGATCCAGAAAAAGGTCTCCTGAGATAATCTTCCCGAAAATAAAAGGATTTTCCATTATTCTAAAATTTGACACAAATGTATAATACATTTTTGTATAATACAAACTTGTGCCAAATAAAAAGGTTTGTTTTTTGATTTATTGCCTTAATGCTCTATGCTTCCAATGCTAAATCAGATTCTAACTGTTTTGAATGAACTACCCCGCTGCAGAGCAACAGGGTATCAAAAACTCCATCGCACATGCCAATTTTCGCCGCAGAGCGGCGGGGAATAAAACCCGTGATCCCTCGACAAGCCCGGGATCAGTTCGACTTAATGATTTTGCTACTCAAAATCATAGTCTCACTGATTTAACTGGCACAAGTAACAGA